>JBOHMN010000303.1:0-1874 GCA_050730175.1 Acetobacteraceae bacterium
GTAGTGAACGCCGCGTGCCGTGATGCCATCACTTCGCTGCAGAGATAGACGCGCTGCGTATCACCAAGTACTCCGGTCGCACGGGCATTGGAGGCATACTCGGCCTTGAGCTGCTTGCGTTCCTCCCTGGTCAGCACGGAGGTGCGGGTCCACAGAAGGAAATACGCCGCCTCCCAGCGCATCAGCTTCGGCCACAGCCGCGCACGTTCATCGAGGATGTCGCCGAGATCGAGGCCGGCGGCACGCGCGATCGCCCGGCATGAGGCGAGATTGACGCGCTCGATCTCCACCAGTGCCGCGTCCGGATCGGAGATATACCAGCCCACGATCGCATGGCCGCGGCTTTCCAGAGCGCCCGAGAGGTCAAGGCGCATCGCCTCGGTGATCTGCCCGAAATCCTTGCGCTCCGCCATCCGCTGCATGCCGTCGACGCGCAACCAGGAGACATAGTTCCCGCTCTTGGTGACGAAAGCGCCCCCATGCGCCGTCTCCAGGTCGCAATAGGCCGGCAGCGGCTGCTTCAACATCAGCGAGAGGCTTGCGAAGAAGCTGGCGAGTGCGGAGAACATCAGCCGCCTTCCCCGGCAGCGCCCGGCGCGGGAGCCGTCGCATTCGTGGCGAGATTGCGCCACGCATCGACGATCGCGGAATAGACGTCCGAATCACCGGCGAAGAAGTGGCCGCGTGGCAGCAGCCGTAAGCCGCCCAAGCTCCGGCGCCGCGCTTGATATGCCGGTGCCGAAAGCCGCAACAAAGCATCCGCGAGATCGCTTGGGCGCGCGCTGCCCAACCGGGCCGTAGCGGTCTCAGTCCGCCCGAGGAGTGCCTGCTGAGCGTGCCAGAGAACGGGCCGATCCTCCGTGTCCAGGAGCGGTGATGCTCTCACATCCAACGTCTCGCCGAGCACGCGCAGGCGGCAATGTATCGTGCGCATAAGGCAGTGCAACGCCGGTTGGCTCATCTCCGGCAACCAGATCAGCAACGCCTCGTCATCGATGCGCGGCCGGTCGAGATGCCGCACCAGGTAGCACAGCGCGCAGCTCGACAATTCCTCAGAGTCATCCAATAGGTGCGCGAGGTCCGAGCCAATTCGCCCGCCGCAGAAAACGCAGTGAGGTGTGCCTTTGCCACCCGTACCGGCCGTGACATCGTCCACGCCGGCCACTCTCTGAAACACGGAAAGCATGAGCGGTTGCAGGGTCACAATCAGCACCGTGCCGCGAGAGTCAGCAACGATACCGATCGGCGGAATGCATCCGGCTTCGGCCGGAAGGAGATCATCTGCGTCCTCCAGGAAAAACGGGCTGCCGGCGGCGGGAGGAATGCCGCCGGCAGGCCATTCGGGATCAGCCGCCGCCCGCCCCGCCGCTCCCGAACGTCACCATGCCCGGCGTCGTGCTGACGGTCGCGTTGCCGCCGGACGCGGAGACTGCGGCCTTGTTGACCCACACTCCCGCGGTCGCGAGCAGCCCGCAGAGCACCAGCCCCGCGATGCCGCGCCCGACATGGCCGCTCTCGCGGTTTTGCGGCTGGCGCGACTGCCAGAGCGCCCAGGCCCCGAAGATGAAGCAGACCGCAGCTGCCAGGTAGCAGGCCATGCCGAAGGCGGTGCTGCCGGAATTGAGCGCCTCGCCCGACATCGTGTTGAGTTGTGCGCCAATGCCGCCGCTCGGCGAGGTTGCCTGTGCCATCGCATGGCCGACGAAGAGCCACCCCATGGCGAGACCGAGCGAGGCGGCCACGAGCCCTCTTGCCCGCAGAAACGCAAAGCGGGGCCGGCCCGGAATAACCGTGGGGACACGCATGAACGCGCCTCCCCGCGGATTGCTGTGCAAAAGCGTCACGCGTGTCACTCCTGTTCCGAGGGAAGAGCC
>JBOHMN010000304.1:0-14320 GCA_050730175.1 Acetobacteraceae bacterium
CCCCCAGATCATCGAAACACCCGGGAGAAGGTCGAATATGGTGCAGGAGTCGAAATTCCAGCCCCAGAAGATGATATGCCAATCCGGAGGCAATTGAGCGATGACGTCTGGGGCGAGCTGCTCGAAACCGCGGTGAAAGATGGCGTCGTCCTCGGCGACGGTGATCGGCTCGCGGAGACCTGTGGCGCGGTTCCATAGACGCAGGTGCGACAGCGCATTGCCGACGGCACCGTCGGTATATTTCACGTTTTCCCCGAAGATTCCGCGCTCCACGAGCTTTCTGCGGTCGATCGTTCGGCCGTCGATCGCGGAAAAGCGGGAAACGTTCGTCAGGTGCCGATTCACGCGATGGAATTTCGCCAGTCGGTCGGGGTTACGATCGAGATTGATGAGGAAGATGCGCACGGCGGGGTTCCTTCATTTGCCTCGCCTTGAGGTAGCGGCGGACAGAGGGCTGCGATCATCGCGCGGCAGGCTCGCCGGCCCGCCCGCTTTTGGGGCGAAGGATGCGCGGTCCCGCGCCGGCCGGCGAGCAGGGCCCGTCCATCCGACGATTTTTGTCATTCCCGGCAATTCTGCCCAAAGCTCTCCGTTTGTACGCAGGTTGTCAGTCCGCACCGGGCGCCGCGCGGCAATACTCCGGCGCAACGTTGCATGGTCTCGCGCGTCGGCCTCTATCGTGCCGTTTGGGCGGGATTGACGCGAGCGGCCGGCGGGTCCCATCGGGCGGTTCCACCGGCCGGCGAAGCTTGTTAGAACGGCGCAACGGCAATGAGGGCTCCGCACAAGCGGGGAGGGGCGAGCATGGGCGGGGCGCATCGGGCACGGGCCGGCACGCGCGGAATTGCATGTTTCCGGCTGCGCTGGCTGCTCGCGGCGAGCACGGCGCTGACCGCTCTGGCCGTCGTTCAGCCGGCGCATGCGCAAGCACCGCTGGCGGCGCCAACGGGCGGGGCCGTGGTGGCCGGCAGTGCGCAGATCGCGCAGGCGCCGGGCGCGACCATGATCACGCAAAGCACCGAACGTGCGGCGATCAACTGGCAGAGCTTCAACGTCGGCAGCCGAGCGGCGGTTTCGTTCCATCAGCCCTCGTCACAGGCGGTGACGCTGAACCGTGTGGTGGCGCCTGATCCCTCGACGATCGCCGGGCGGATCACTGCGAACGGCAGTATCGTGCTGGTGAACCCGGATGGTGTGGTGTTCGCCAACGGCGCGGAGGTGAACGCCGCCGGGCTAGTGGTTTCGGCCCCCGGCATCACCAACAAGAATTTCATGGCCGGGCGGATGATTTTCGACCAGCCCGCCAATCCGAATGCGCGGATTGTCAACGGAGGGTCGATAACGATCGCGAAGGCCGGGCTTGCCGCGCTGGTGGCACCAGAGGTTGCGAATTCGGGTGTGATCGCGGCGAAGCTCGGCAGCGTGGTGCTCGCCGGGGCGCGGACGGCGACGCTCGATCTTTACGGAGACGGCCTGGTTTCGCTCGACGTGCAAGGTGCGGTGCGGACGGTGCCGGTGGGCCCGGACGGCAAGCCGGTGCAGGCTCTCGTTACCAATAACGGCACGATCGTCGCCGAGGGCGGCACGGTGCTGCTGACGGCCAAGGCGGTGGACGGGCTGATTCAGAATCTCGTCGATGCGAGCGGGACGATTGCCGCGAATGGTGCGCGGGGTCAGCCTGCGGGGACGATCCTCGTGCAGGGCGTGGGCGGATCGATTGCGAGTGCCGGGACGCTTCTGGCGGATGGAGCGGGATCGCGCGGGACGGGTGGTGCGATCGGGCTCGATGCGAGCGGGGGAGTGAGCGTCGCGAAGACCGCGCGCGTCGATGCCTCGGGGCCGGCAGGCGGCGGGGTGGTTGCGGTGGGGACGACGCTTGCGCGCGCCAGGGGTGGGCCAGGGACGCCGGCGAGCCTGACGGCGGCAAACGTCACCATCGCGCCGGGGGCAACGATCAGCGCCGATGCGACAACGGCCGGCAATGGCGGGCGCGTCACCGTGCAATCGAGGCAGACGACGGCCGATCACGGCGCGATTACTGCCGAGGGCGGGCCAAACGGCGGCAATGGCGGGTTCGTCGAGATTTCCGGGCATGATCTTGCGCTGGACGGGACGGTGAATGCCGGCGCCCCGCTGGGCACGACCGGAACGATTTTGCTCGATCCGTTCGATCTTACGATCGAGCCCAACGGGTGCTGCGACGACGAGATCATTACAACGACGCCTCCCGACGCCGTGAACGGCGTTGCCTACAATTCCGGCGACACCACGGTCGGCGTCGATTCCACGGTGAGCTCCGGGGCCATTGAAGCGCTGGTCGGCAATGTCACCTTGCAGGCAATCGATGATGTTACCTTCGCCGGCGACCTTGCGCTGACCAAGCCCAACCAATCGCTGTTGGTGCAAGCTGGAAACAACATTTTCATCAACTCCGGCGCCACAGTCTCGGCGAGCGGCAATATCGAGATGGATGCTTCCTCGACGGCGATTCCGGGATTCGTGTCGAATGGCTCGGTTCAGAACCTCGGTTCCGTCACAGCGGGCGGGAACGTCGCGCTTTCGGCCGGGACGGGCGGCATTATTCTGGGCGACTTCAAAGGAAACGACGGGAGCGTTTCCGCGAACCCGAGCACCGGCGCACTCGTGCTGAGCACGGGCGGGTCTATCTCGCAAAATTCCGGAATCATCACGGCGGGAACGCTGAGCGCCACGGCCGTCAGCGCTACCATGGAGCTTGCGAACCAGGTCGGCACGCTCGGGGCTTTCAGCATTCTTGCCGGCGAATTCCTGTTCTTCAATGACGCGAGCGATCTGGTGGTGGCCGGGCCCGTTAGCGGAGCGGAGGTGTCTCTCGATATTTCAAGCAACGGCAACCTGACGGTGGCTGGACCGGTCAACGTGGCGCCGAGCGGATTCGCCGAGTTTTCGAGTGGCGGCAACCTGACGGTGACCGGATCGATCAACGCGGCGGGCGGAGCGGTCGATCTTTTGAGCAGCGACAATCTGACCGTCGCCGGGCCGATCAACGTGCCGGGAGGCCGCGCCACCCTTTCAGCCGCTGGCGATCTTGTTCTCAGTGGCGAGGTGAACGTAACGGGGGAGACCGTTACGGTGACCGCCGGGGGCAGTATCACCGAACCGGGCGGAGCGGTTCTTGCCGATACACTGGGCGGCTCGAGCGGCGGGGCTGCCTTGTTCACTGGTGTCAATACGATCGGCACACTCGCCAATATTGCGAACTCCGTCGATCCGCCGCCGCCCGCATTCTCGGCGGGGGGGAATTTCACCCTGGTGGACAGCGAGCCGCTGACGATCACGGCGCCGATCACGGTGCCGAACGGCGATACGCTCACGGTCGTGACAGATAGCCTGATCGAAGGTTCGCAGACGATTTTCGAGCCGAGCTTTGGCGTCATTTTTGGCGCGCTGCAGGCGCCTGGGGGAGAGGTTTCGCTCGAACCGTTCACGGCAGGCGTGCCGGTGGCGCTGGTCGGTGCGGGCCTGCAGCCGGCCGGGACGCTCGCGATCGACGACACACTTCTCGCGGCGATCACCGCCGGAACGCTCGCGCTGACCTCTTCCGGATCTGCACCGATCACGATCTCCGGGGCGAATACACTGGGTGGCCTGACGGATCCGAACACGGACGCGCCGAGCGGGGTCACGACGCTCGCGGTCAATGCCGGCGGTGCGTTCACCGAGGCGCCGGGAGCTTCGCTCGATGTCGGGGCGCTGATGGGCAGTGCTAACTCGGTCGCGCTCAACGGCGCCAATCTCATTCCGATACTGGAGGAATTTGCTTCCGTTGACGGATTCAGCCTGAGCGACGGGGAAGCCCTGACCGTGCTCGGCAGCGTCAGCGACCCGAGCGGCATCACGCTTGCCGTCGCGCCCGGGGGCCTCACGATCGGGAGCGGCGGGACCGCGGGAACCTTGAAGAGCAATGGTACGGTCGATCTCCAGGTGCCCGGCGGAACGATCGTTGCGGCCGACGGCGGTGTGACTGCGGGCACGCTTGTCGGGACGGCGAGCAATCTTGCGGTGTTCGGTTCCGGCTCGGAAATCGGTGCGCTCGGCTCATTCACGGTGAGCGGCGCAGGCTCCGAGCTTTCCCTGACCAACGGCGTGCCGCTTGCGATTACCGGGCCGGTCACGGCGGGGACCTTCTTCATCGGCGATACCGGTGCGGTGACGGAGTCCGGTTCCGGTGTGCTGGATGTCGGCGTGCTGACGGGCAATGCCGCGTCGGTTGCGCTCGGCGGCGCGAACGAGGTCGCAATTCTCGAAGAATTTGCCTCCAGCGGCGGATTCGAGCTGACCGATATCGTCGGCCTGACGGTGCTCGGCAGCGTCACGGACCCGACCGGGATCGATCTTGTCGTCGCCCCCGGCAGCCTTGCGATCGGGAGCGGAGGCAACGCCGGCACGTTGCAGAGCGCCGGCACCGTGAATCTTCAGGTGCCGGACGGCAGTATCACACTGCCGAACGGTTCTCTGATTGCGGGGACATTGAGCGGGGCGGCGGCCGGACTGGCTGATTTCGGCACGGAAGATGTTACGATGCTCGGCTCGTTTGCGGTCTCCGGGGCGGCGGGAGAACTGGCATTGACGAGCACCGTGCCGCTCACGATCTCCGGGCCGGTCAGTGCCGCATTTCTCGATGTTGCCGCGCCCGGCACGCTCACGCTCTCCGGGACGATCCTGACGACGGGGCTTCCGCTTGCCGATCAGAGCGGCACCAATCCGGCGCTGCCGGGAAGCGTGCTCCAAGTGCTGAGCGGCGGCGTGTTCCAGGAGCTGGGGACGAGCGTGATCGCGCCGCTCGGGGCAGGAGATGCTACGGTACGGATCCAGCTTCCGGGTGCCGGAGGGCTGGCGAGTTTTGCGAATCTCGAGGCGGGGGCAACGAATCTCGTGCTGGCGCTGGGCCCGGGGCAGGCCACTGGAACGATGCGCGTGGGCGGCCTCCTGGTGATCGGGACGGGCGGGAGTGCCAACCTGTTCGGCTCGGTTGACGGGATCAGCGGGCTCAGAGCTGCCGGGGCGGCGCGGATCGAGCCCGCAATCAACACGAAGTATCTGTTCAATGGCTGCGTCATCCAGACGACGGTCTGCAGCGCAACGTTGGTCCAGGTGCCGCAGGGAAGCCCGAACCTCCTTGCGACCGGCGGCGGGCCGAGTCTGCTCGCCTCGGCAACGCTGCCGTCGGTCGTGCTGATGACGATTCCGGCGGAAGTTGGCGAGACGTGGACTGATGCGGGCGGCTTCCCGCTGCCGAACATCGCACGGCTGGATTTCTGACGGAGAGACCGGCTCTCGGGATTATTTGCTGGGCTCGGGCATTTGCCGAATTCGCGGCACCGCCGTCCGCCACGCGCTTCGCGCTCGCGGTTTCGGCTCTGCGGGCCTCGCCGGTGCTGAAGATCTGGTCGAGCATGCGGGTGAGCTCCGGCCGCGCCGGGACGCTGCGGAACTGGCCGGGTCGGCGTTTCTTCAGGCTTTCGAGAATCGGTGTCCGGGTGTCGAGGTTGACCCGCTGCGGAGTAACGCCAGCCTCTCGCTGATCCGGCAGCCGGACCAGCCGAGCGTGTGGCAAAACGCCGGCGCCTCGCCCTCGCGTCGGCTGGCCCCGGCGGGGAAGCGCGCTCGCTCGGTTTCGGTGAGGTATTTGCGCGCCCCCGCCTGGTCGTGGGTCGAGGTCATGGCGCGACCGCCTCGATCAGCCTGTCGAAGCGACGGAAATCCACCAGGTTGAAGGTCAGCAGGCGGATGATACCGTGTGCCAGCATGGTGGCTACGATGTTGGTGTCGTGCACCTGCTTGCCGCCGGCGGGATGACCGGACAGCAGATCCAATAGGCGGCCGAACACACGGGTGCCGTTCGAACACGCGGGTGCCGTCCTCGGCGGCGTTGAAATCGATCCGGAACCGCCGGATATCGGCGATCGCGGCGGACATCGGCAGTGCAGGTCCCTCGGATTGCGGTCGGGTCGATGCGGCGAGGTACTCGCGCATGACTTGCTGGCTCAGCCAGAGGGGACTGCGCTCACGGCGCATACGGTCCAGCACGGCCTTGGCAGTCGGATGCTCGCTTGCCTTCGGCCGGCTAGCGTAGATCAGGACGTTGGTATCCACGAACACCGGATCGCCGGCCGGCATCAGCGCAGCCGACCCTCATCGTCGTACAGGTCCTCGCGATGCAGTGAAATGCTATCATCCCAGGGTTCGTCGTGGATAGGGAAGTCTCTCATGGTGAAGGGGCGGCCCGGGTAGCACGATCGAGGCTCGGTCACCGTGATGGTCGCTTGATGCTCGCCGGCCGGAAGCGGTGTCGCGGTAGAGATGCTGCCGTCGGGGGCGACTGTGAGGCGGGTGCGGATGGCGTTCATGACCGGTCGTCACTCCTCAGGAATGATGCTGGTATGGGCGAGGACGTTGGTGTCGACGACGCTCACCGTCCGTCATCGCCATACATGTCCTCGCGACGAAGGCTGAGCCCCTCGCGCCAGGGGCCAAAATCGTGAACGGAGCAAGGCGTCGACGTCGAAGGGCAGGGTGGGGAGCTGCCGGGTCCGGCCGGTCATGCACCTCGATGCTGGCGATGTGCGCGCCAACGGGAATTGGGATGGCGGTCGGGATCGTGCCGTCGGCGGCGACGCCGGGGCGGGTGCGGATGACAGTCATGGCCGGTCGTAGCTCCTCTGGACCAAGGGCTTCCGGAGCAGCATCGCGAGCAACGCCGAGCTGTCGATGACCATCGGTCGAAAAGCCCGGCGGCGTTGTATCCGATAATCTCGCCAGGCGGGCCGGGATCGAGCACCGGCGAGCGGGCTGCCTCGTCCGGCAAGGTGCGGATACGGGCCCATAAATCGACTTCGGCAAGGGTGCTTGATGCAGCACGGGCTGGATCGGCGGTGATGTCGGCACCATGCTCACCTGGTGGCGATCCGCGCGGGGCCTGACGGGTGATGGTGCCGTCCTCGGCGACGGTGAGGCGAGTGCGGATGACGTTCGTGGCCAGCCCTGGCGCCTCGGGGCGGAAGGCTGGTTTGCAGTATTGATCACGATAACTGTTTCACCCGAAGTCGGACCCTGCCACGGCGGGGCCGGCCGGGGAAGCGAGCGGAAGCCGCGGCTGAAACAGAATTGATCATAGGGTGTAACAGCGCTCAACTGCCTCACGCCGCTGCAATTCGTGCTGGCCTTCGGAGTGGTCAGCATGCTGTCCGATTTCGTCTATGAAGGCGCCCGCGCGATTGTTGGTCCTTATCTGGCGACCTTCGGCGCGTGGGCCGCCTTGGTGGGATTCATCACTGGATTTGGCGAGGCTGTTGCCTTGGTGCTGCGGCTGGCCACCGGCCGAATCTCCGACCGGGCGCAGCTCCACTGGGCGCTCAGCATCGCCCGTTATGCGATCATCACGCTCGCCGCGAGCGTGCTCGCCCTGCCGCAGACCCTGTGCCAAACCGCCGTGCTCATCATCCTCGAACGGTTCGGTAAGGCGGTCCGCACGCCGGCTCGCGACACCATGCTCGCCCTGGCCGACACGCGATTTGGGCGTGGCACCGCCTTTGCGGTGCACGAGGCGCTTGGCCAATCCGGGGCGCTGCTCGGCCTCGGTGGCCGGCATGACCGCTGTGTCTGGCTATGGCGCCGGCTTCGCCGTGCTTACCGTATCGGCAGCCTTGGCTCTGTTGACCCTGGCCTGGTTGCGCCGAGCAGTTCCTCAGCCCGCTGCCTCTGAGCGCCGGCCGGCCCAGCCGAAAGCCTGGCTCGGCCGCGCCGCACTTTCTCGGCTGCCAAGACGGTTTTGGCTCTGAACGGCCTTCACGGCAGTTTCGATGACCGGTTTGGCCACCTTCGGCGTTCTGGCCTACTACCAGCAAGTCCGGCACATCCTTCCGGCCGACCTGACCCCGGTCACCTATGCAGCGGCGACGGGAACCGCCGCGCTGCCTGCCTTGGGCTCAGGGCGACTGTACGACCGCATCGTCCTGCGCGGCCTGATTCTTGCCCTACCGCTGACGGCAGCCGTGCCAGTTCTGGCGTTCCGCCTGGAAAGCCTTAAATTCGCAACGCTTCCAGCGCAATCTTCGCCTTCACCGCCGCATCTATCTTCCGTCTCGCCTTCGTCATCATCCGCTCCGTCTACCGCGACAGAACGGCATCCGCTTCCAACTAAGCCGCTGGTCCCATTTCGCAGGTCCACATCAGGACTCACGGGTCCGTCGAACGAGGGGCAATAGTTTCGCTTCACAAGGTGACAGCCACTCTGTGGCCCAACCGAAAAGGATGACCACCATGGCTTACCTGCAAGCCATGGTTCAGATCGCCGCTGAAAATCGCGCGGCCGCTGCCGGCGACTCCAGCCAACGGGCTTCCGCCGAAGGAGAGAAGGAGGCGTGGCGGCTGGAGGATGGGCGCGCCGCCGGTCGGGGCGTTGAGGAAGGCGAGGAACGGCGGCACGGCGGGCGGGGCGGCAAAGGCTTGGCCGGCGGCGAGCAGGAGGGCGGCGGCGAAAAGCCGGGCCAGGATGCTCACCAAGGAAGGGTCTCGCCGTTGTAATTGAGGAACGCGGCACCCGGTGCGCCAATACCCCGTCAAGCAATTGATTCTGTGAAGATTTGCGCTCCCGCTGACCTGAAGAAGAAGCCTAGCTGGGAATGTAAGGCTGTCGCGGTGTCGGTGAATTTTACACATGCGCAAACAGTTGATTCTGTGAGGATTTGCGCTCCCTCTGACCTGGAGAAGAAGCCTGGCTGGGAATGTAAGGCTGTCGCGGTGCCGGGGAATTTTACACATGCGCAAGTAGTTGATTCTGTGAGGATTTGCGCTCCCGCTAGCCTGGAGAAGGAGCTTGGCTGTGAGTGTACAGCTGCCGTGATGTCGGGGAATCTTACACATATGCAGGCTTCCTGAGGTAGGACGCCTTCTAATTGATTGAAAAATATACCTGGCATGAAATTTGCTTTAACAATGCCGGGCGTAATCGTCCTAGAAGGGGCAAGTGGAATGCGAAACATTCTTGGGTTACCGGTGCTCATGGCTGTTGCGTTGGCTCTGGGCGCAAGTCCCATGGCGCACGCAGACACCATCGACGGCGCAACCGGACCGTACGTTGCCCCCAGCGGGCAGGACGCACCGGTTGCGCTGAACCAGTGGTACACTTTTGGCTTCGGTGACGTGGGTTCCAGCTTCGTCAACGGCACCGGATTTGTACTTGGCACGGACCCGACCAGCATCGCCGCTCCCGATCCGGCCTGGACGTTCACGCTCTCGAGCAACGCCACGCTGATCGTGGTCGATGGCTTCCTTTCCGGTGACCAGTTCAATGTCACCAATTCCGGGGTCAGCCTGGGAAACACGTCGGCGCCGATCTCCGGAGCAGACTGCGGCAGCGACATCACGGCTTGTCTCAGTAACCCCGACATGAGCGAGGGTATGTTCACGCTCGCGGCCGGCACCTATTCGATCGACGGAACGGCTATCGCGTCGGTGAGCGGAGGGGGCGCGGCCTTCTTTGAAGTGACGACGACTGCCGTGCCAGAACCGGGGTCCCTCGGCCTTTTGGGCATCGGTTTGCTCGGTCTTGCCCTGGTCGCGCGCCGCCGCAAGGTGGTCTGACCATTCGATGCGGGCGGCCTGCCCAGATTTTTCGCCGACCACGGCTAACTTGAGACGAAGCGGGTAACGGCCGCCACGCGGAGGGGCCGGGTGGCGGCGGAGCGGCCGTTCGCGCCCTGGATCGTGACGCGGGCTCTGCCCCAGCGGCCGTGCTCGATCCGCCCGGAGCTTGAACCGACATTCCCCAGATGGGCGGCCTGTCCGCCCACCTCGAAGGCAGCCTAACCGCGGCCCCCGGCATTCCGCAAGGATCAGGTCGATGGATAGCCCGCCAGACACCTGCCGCCCGGTTGATGGCGGCCGCATCGGCGGACATACCGACGCCAACGCGTCCATCGGGACACACGTCTCCCGCCGACGGGCGATCGCGTCAGGTGTTGCGAGGGCACTCAATATCGGGGCGCCGGCAACGGACGGAGCGCCGCGATGGCGGACAGGATTTTCTCGAACAGACCGCGGGGCACCATGCCCTCGACCATCTGGAAGGTGACCGACCGGCCATGGCGGACAATCCTGGCGCCGATCTTCACCAACCGCTCGCGCAGCGTCGTCATCGACCACTGCGCTATCTCCGTCGGCAACGCCAGCGTGCGCAGGAAGTTAGCGAGGTTGTACGCCAACGCATGGAGTTGCAGTCGCACGGCGTTGGCCTTGAAGCTTTGGCAGGATAGCCGAGTCCAGGTGACGGCGTTCTTGCCCTCTTTGATCCATTGCTCTGCCGTGCCCCGATGGTTGTAGAACATCACCACCCGCTCAGCTGGCCGGGTCATGTTGGTCACGACGAAGCCGACACGCGGATACAGTTCACCAGGATGCCACTCCACTTTGGCCACCACGCGGCGCGGCTTGGTCCATAACCCGGCTTGGTAGCGGAAGCTGGCGTAATAGCGGCGCACCTCATGCGGTGGACGGCCCACCGGGCGCTGCAGCAGCCAGGCGATGCGCTCCTGGAGGACGGAATTGATAGGCAACCGCATGGTGTATTTGAATCCCTCGGCTTCCAGAAATTCATAGATCGCCGGGTTGGCGAAGGCGGCGTCACCTCGGAAGTAACGGCGCTTCAGCTTGTTCCGGTAACGCGCAATCACCGGTTCGAGCACGTCCTTCCACCCATTGGCGCTATGCACGTTCCCCGACCGCAGCGCACACCGCTCCAGATCGCCGAACGGGTTGAACACGAACAGCGGATGATAGCACATGCATGCGAAGTGACCGTTGTAGGCGGTGCCTTCCTGGGCGCCGTGAGTTTCACTGACGCTGCTGCCCATGTCGAGCACGATCGTCGTCGTCGGCCGACACGTATGCACCCGGTCGATCCAGACTCCAGACAGATCGGTCAGTGCTGCGAGATTGGCTTCGCTGGTCAGCCATCCCGTCTCGAAGCGGCCCATTTGGCTGGTTGAGGCGGCGGCACGATCGAGACCGCCGCGATCCACGATCGCACGCATCGCCGGGTCATGTGCCAGACGATCAGGATCGTTCACATCCTCATAACCTGCGAGGCGGCCGAACACGGATTGACGAAACAATCCGGTTAGCAAATGCCGCGTCTTCTTGCCCCGGCGACCATCGGACAGAACGCCACCAGCCAGATCGGTCAGCCCAAGGGCATCGTCGAGTTCGCGATACGCGAGCAGTCCAGCGTCGG
Source organism: Acetobacteraceae bacterium (assembly GCA_050730175.1). GTDB lineage: Bacteria > Pseudomonadota > Alphaproteobacteria > Acetobacterales > Acetobacteraceae > JAKAWQ01. The sequence continues at coordinate 11,273 of JBOHMN010000304.1, forward strand.
ACGTGATGCGACTGCCATGGAATTCCAGTTGCACGCGCCGGTCAAAATCAACCCGCAAGGAGCGGTTATCCGATTCACCCGCTGGGTGTTCCGTGAACCCGCCACCATGACCAACGCAACGTGTTGATATTCATGGCAGATTCGGCCAATTCGTACAACTATGTTGTTGTCCACCTGGGAAATCTGGGGCCAAACGTACGATTTTAAGCAAACCGTGCGGCGAGGCCCTATAAGGCCGGACTTCAGATTTTTACCGCCTTGCGCAAGATTCCGTACACTTGGTCTAGGAGCTGCCCGATCTGGTTCTGCTTGTCGTCGGGCTGGCTGTTGAGGCCCACCACGATGACAGTGCCGTTATTGGCAGGGAAGTACCCGTAGAGCACCCGGTAGCCAAGCGTCATCCCCTGATAGTACCAGTAACTCCCGAGGCTTGGCCGGAAGCCGGCGCCGACGCCGAGGCCAAACGCGGCGGGATTCTCCTTCGACACACCGCTGATCGGCTGGCCGGTCTTATCGGAAACGACCGTCATGAGTTCGTGACGCTGCCGGTCGGCGAGGAGCGGCCCTTCATAGAGAGAGCGCGCCCAGAGCGAGACGTCCTGCATCGTCGAGACGACACCGCCAGCGGCCTGCATCCAGGAGACGCTGTCGTTCATGACGTCGTGCCCGAGCAGCGGCGCGAGCAGCACATCGTCCGAACCGTGGTTAAAGAAGTAGCCAGAGACCATGCGGCGGGTGATCGAGGCCGGATAGCGGTTCTGCTCGTAGTACGTGTTCTTCAGCCCAACCCGATCGCATAGCGCGCGAACGACATCCGCGTACGGTTTGCCGCCTGCATTCTCGATGATCATCTGGGCTAGGATGTAATTAGTGTTCGAATAGGTCCAGCCGCTAACCGGCTTAGGCTTTCCGTCACGCGGGTACACCGAGGCGACCAACTCCTGCGGCGTGAAGGTGTGGTTCGGGTCATCACCCATGATCCGGGCGATGGACGGTTGGTTGTCATAGCCCGGAATCGGACTCGTCATGTCGAGCAGCCGATGGATGGTGACGTCCTTCCACGCCGGATATTGCGGCAGCCATTTCCCGAGCGTGTTCCTGATGTCGAGCGCGCCCGCCGTCTCGAGATGCAGGATCGCGACAGAGGTGAACGACTTGGTAATGCTGCCGATCTCGAAGAGGTCGGCGGGCGTGACCTTGGCGCCAGTACCTGGGGGATATTGCGCCGTACCGGCAGCGACGGTGATGTTCCTTTTCTCGCCTCTCAGGCTGACGCTGAGCGACGCGGCGGTGACGTGTTCGGGCTTGGCACGCGTTGCCAAGTAGGTGTCGAGCGCTTTCTGGAGCGACTGCGCTAGCGCGGCGTCCGTCGGCTGTGCCGCGGTAGCTGCGCGCCTCCCCGGCGCGGCCAAAGCGAGCGCGCCCAGCGCCGCCCTGCGAGTGCATACTGCTTGCGCCAACGTCCCGACTCCCATTGCAAAGCCGACATCATGCCGAGATACGCGAAAACGGGTAGATTGGCGAGCAAAGTCAGCCTCCGGGAAAGCCGGTACGGTTCGCTACTAGCCCCAGGGTATCATAACGCGAATGGCCCGTGGAAAATGTCAATCGTCGGGAACACCCGGCAGACCGCATGTGGGTCTGTGTGTTCCGGCTATGCGTGCTTTATCTGCTCGCCCATGCCGCTGCCTCCTTTGCGCATGAGTACAGCCACTCGTTCATGGTATGGATTCCCGAGTTCAAGGCGAATCCGCTGGCAATCAACCACGGGCATTGGGATCTTGCCAATATCCTCTTCCAGCAGGAAATCGACGCGAAGGTGAATTACGATCCGAATTTCGCGTCCCACCATGATCTCGCAGCCGCCGCCATCGCACTCGCCGGAATAGGAATCGGGAATGCGGGCTTCTCCGTGATCGGCCAGGCCTTGTTCCGTCGCCAGGTTTTCAAGACCAACTCCGTGGCCCAGTTCTTCCTGTTCCGGCTGCTGCTGACGGAATGCGGAATGCCCGCTACGGCCCGAATGCAGGCCTCGCGGTTTTCCGCGCTACGGCTTTCTACTTCGCGGGCGGCGCGAGAGCGGCGGAGAACAGGCGGGCGAGCCTGGAGGCAATCGGCGTGCCGATGCCGCTACAGGGATCCGGACCCGGCCAGGCGCTGAAGTAGCCGTTGTCGCCTTGGGTGATGTCGTTGAAGCAGGTTTGATTGAGCCAGAGCTTCGGATTGATGAAACCGCGCTTCCGGCCGAACGCGGCGAACAGGCCGGCATAGAGCGGGGCAACCGCGCTGGTGCCGCCGACGGTCACGGGGCTGCCGTGGATGATGAGATCATAGCCGGTTTCGGGGTCCGCGTTGGCGGAGACATCCGGCACCATCCGACCGGGACCGTTCGGTGCGCCGGCCTGCCATGACGGCATGGGGCGGAACAGGCGGGAGAAGCCGCCGCCGGTGCCGTGGCCGTCCGGGTTGCCGGGGTTGGTGTTCCAGACCGTTTCGGAATCCGGCGTTTTTCTGGTGCCGCCACAGGCGATGACGAAGGGTAAGGAGGATGGCAGATCGACATTTGCCGGATCGGGGCCGCCGTCCGAGGAGTCGTTGTCACCGGCGGCGGCGCAGATGACCATGCCGGAGGCGACCGCAGCCTCGGCTGCGTTGGTGAGCCCGCGCACATAGTCGATACCCGTGCTCTCAGTCATGGCCTGCCAGTTGGCTTCGTCCGAGCCCGAGGTGATCGAACAGACGTCGCAGCCATCTGCGGCCGCGGCGGTGACGGCGGTCGCGATCGACGCGAAATCCGCGCCGTCCGCCCAGTAGACGCGGATGACGGCCGGGTTGCCGGTGGCGAGGCTGAAGGCGGCGGCGGCGATTTCGATGTCGAGCGTGACTTCGATGTCGGGGTCGCCGTTCGGGTCGCCGCGGCGCTTGCCCGGGTCGTTGCGGGCGGTACCAATGGAAATGTCGGCGATCGCCGGACTTGGCAGGCCGGCTGCGCGGGAGAAGGCGACCATATCTGCGGGCGCCCAGCCGCCCGCGAGGGCGATGATGGCG
>JBOHMN010000305.1:0-32646 GCA_050730175.1 Acetobacteraceae bacterium
CGGTACGGCGGGCCGCGCCGCCGCCCCTGCCGCGGCCGCCGGGCGGATTTCACTTGATCACCCCCGCCCTCGCCGAGACGTTGCCACCCACGCCACCCGGTCCCCTGACCGGCTCGCTCAGAGGCCACTGGGCGATCCAGGTCGGCGCCTTCGAACATATCGACGATGCCCATGCGGCGATCAAAGCCGCCCTCCGCTCCGCGCCCGTTTCGCTCCGTGCCGCGTGGCAGATGGTTGGGAGCGTGCGTGAGACGCATGGCATGCTCTATCGGGCACGCCTGGTCGGCCTCTCCCGCGACGCCGCCATGGAAGCCTGCGAACAGCTCGGCCACGCGCATTCCGCTTGCTTCGTCATTTCTCCGGCCGCCCAGTCCTAGTGTCGTGCCCCCGTCGCTCGTCGCTCTCGGCGACAAGCGAAAGGGGATGAGCAGGCCACTGAAAGCAATGAGTGTCCTGCCCCGTCGGTTGTTGCTCTCGGCGACAACCGTAAGCGGATGAGCAGGCCACTGAAAACAAAGCGCTGGTGTGCCGCGCGCCGATCGGCGGCACTCTCACTCAATTCCTGCACGCACCGGACAGGTATCCCAGCGCCTGCTATCGCCCGCTTCAGGGTCCAATTCACGGACTCCTCTGCGGGTGCATTCCTGGTCGTCGGCATCGTTCTGCCGGCCGGACTTGCCTGCTATGTGGTCGTGATCGGACTCGTCGAACCGATTCCGGACGCGGCCAGCGCCGCGCTTCCGCCCACCGCTCAGCCGGCGTAAGAACGGAGCGGACCACTCTCCATGACCAAAGACCTCCTCATCCGGAACGCCAGGATCATCGACGGAACGGGCGCGCCTTGGTTTGCTGGCTCGGTGCGCGTAAGCGCTGGGCGCATCGCGACTGTCGGCGCTACGGCTGCGGCCGAAGGCGCGGATGTGGTCGAAGCCGAGCGGCGCTATCTGGCTCCGGGCTTTATCGATGCCCATTGCCATGACGATCTGATTTGCCTGCGAGAGCCTGGGCGCATCGAGAAAGCCGTCCAAGGTGTGACGACGGTTGTCGTCGGCAATTGCAGCTTCTCTCTTTATCCTGCGGCGCCGCAGTCAAGAGAGTTGCTGCGCCAGCATTTTTCGCGGCTGCTTGGCGAAACTCTGACGAGCGAGGTGTTCGAAAACTTCATCGCTTATCGCGACGCGCTGCATCGAGGCGGCATCGCGCTTAACGTCATATCTCTCGTGGGGCACGCGGCGCTCCGGCTGGCGGTGATGGGATACGAACGGCGTCCGGCCACGAGAGACGAGCGGGCGGCGATGCAAGCGACGCTCGCTCGCGAACTCGCCGATGGCGCGGCCGGCCTTTCACTCGGCCTCGTTTACCCGCCAAGCGCGTTCGCCGACCACGCGGAGCTGCTGGCACTGGCGGAAACGGTGGCAGCGCATGGCAAGCTGCTCGCCGCACACATCCGAAGCTACGAAGCAGGCCTCGCGACCGCAGTAGAGGAATTCCTCGGCTTGCTCCGAGCGTCGAAGGCCGCAGGACTCCTCTCGCACCTGCAATCGGCAGGGCGGCCTAATTGGGGCAGCGTGCCCAGGATACTGGACCGTCTTGAGGCCGCGCGCTACGAAGGGACCGATGTCAGCTTTGACATGTACCCCTACCCGGCAGGCAGCAGCTACGTTCTCCAGCTCTTGCCTCCTGAGGTGCAGGAGGGCGGGCTCGATTCGTTGCGGCAGCGGTTACGCGATCCTGACCGTCGCGAAGAGCTACGCCGCATAGTGGAAGACGGCCCTTCCGATCCCTCCGAAGCGCAATCCAAGGTGGCGCTGATCGGCTGGCACAACGTACGTATCTCCGGGACGAGTAACCCGGATCTCAAGCGATTCGAGGGCAAATCAATGGACGCCGCGGCGAGAGAGGAAGGGATCACACCCTTCGATCTCATGGTCCGCTGCATCGAGGAAGACGCCGGCCAGACCGCGATCGTCATGTTCCAGCTCGATGAACGCGATCTTTGCGCCGCCTGCACGCACCGGCTCCACATGGTTGGGTCAGACAGTTTGCCACGGCCAGGCACCAAGCCGCATCCTCGCGCGTTCGGCACCTTCCCCCGTATCGCGGGTCCCCTGACGCGCAAATCCGGCTGGTTCAAGCTCGAGGACGCAGTGCGCCGCATGACATCCATGCCAGCAGAGCGCTTCTCCCTCACCGATCGCGGCTTGGTGCGGCCGGGATTGCAGGCTGATCTCGTACTGTTTAACGAGACCATCGCGGACCGGGCAACTTTCGACTCCCCAACCGAACTCGCGAGCGGCGTAGACTACGTTTGGGTCGCCGGCCAGCCAATCCTCGCCGATGGAAAGCTCACGGGCCGCCGCCCTGGCCGGGTACTCGGCGGCTGAAACGAACCAGGAGAGACGATGCGCAAAACCATCACAGCGAAGAATGCTCCACGCCCTGGCGGGCAGTATTCCCACGCCATCATCGCCAACGGGTTCGTCTATGTCTCAGGGCAGGTCCCGCTCGACCCGGCGACCAACAGCATCCCGGAGGGCTTCGCGGCCCAGGTACGCCAGACACTGCGCAATCTCCAGACGATTCTCGAAGCCGCGGGTGCCAGCCTCAAAGACGTCGTCAAGGTGAACGCCTACCTTGGCGAAGCTGCACGGTTTGCGGAATACAACGAAATTTACAAGGAATTCTTTGCCGAAGGCCCTCCGGCTCGCACGACGATCGGCTGCAAGCTGCTCGTGGGCCAAGTCGAGATCGACTGTATCGCCCTTCTTCCAGAGTGAGGAGCGCCTGGTGATTCGGGTCGCAGACGTGGAAACGCCGGTGCCGGTGGTCGACCTCGATCGGGTGGAGCACAATCTCAAGAAGATGCAGCGCTACTGCCGCGAGCATGGGCTCGCGCTCCGGCCGCACATCAAGACCCACAAGATACCGTATTTTGCGCGCCGCCAGGTGGACCTTGGCGCAGTCGGAATCACCTGCCAGAAGCTCACCGAGGCCGAGGTGATGGTGGGTGCCGGCCTCGACGATATCCTTATTTCCTATCCTCTGATCGGCCCTGCCAAAGCGCTTCGTCTGGCGGCACTGGCACGCCAGGCAAGCATGCGGGTTGCGGTCGACAATCCGATCGCCGTGCAGACGGCGGCACAGGCCGCCCATGCCGCCGGGACGCCGATCGGCGTGCTGGTGGAGTTCGAGGGCGCCGCCAAACGCACCGGAGTGACCACGGTCGAACAGGCGCTCGCACTTGCCCGCTCTGTCCGCGAGGTGGAAGGATTGCGGTTTGACGGTTTGATGACCTACCCAAGCACCCCTGCAACCTCCACATTTGTCGCGGAATGCAAACCACGCTTCGCCGCGGACGGCATCGCAATTGCGATCGTTTCCGGCGGCGGGACTCCGAACGCTTGGCATGCGCATGAAGTTTCCGGTCTGACCGAAGTACGCGTGGGCACGTATATCTACCACGACCGTGCAACGGTCGCAGCGGGCGCGGCGAGCCTCGAGGAATGCGCCCTGCACGTACATGCAACCGTCGTCAGCCGTCCGACCGCGGACCGGGCAATCATGGACGCGGGGACGAAAAGCCTCACCAGTGATTTCGCGGCACCGGAGGCTGGGCCCGGCTATGGACTCATCGTCGATTATCCCGACGCCGTGATCGAACGGCTGAACGAGGAACACGGTATCATCGACCTGTCGCGCTGTGAGCGAAAGCCGGAAATCGGCGATATTCTTAGGATCGTGCCGAACCATGTCTGCGTCGTGAGCAACCTCCACGACGAAGTCGTGGTCAGCCGTGAAGGCCAAGTCATCGACACCTGGCGTGTGGCCGCACGGGGCAAGACGCGCTAATTTTCTTGCCGGGACCCTGACATGACCGTATCAGGACCGCCGCGCCGATGTTCTCGAGATGCGGATCGTTATGGATCTCGGCTGGATCGTGGCCTTCGCCGCGGAAGCGAAGGCGGCTCAGGAACCCGATTCGGGACCTTTCCATCGAGGTTGACGATCTTGACGCCGCGCACCGGCGCGCAGTCACCTTGTGCGCATGACTTGAACTGAGACGCGACCCCGAATTCGCCGATGATCATCAGCGGTGGCGTTCGATCTCGACGCCAACTGCGCCGACACCTGCAAAAACTTCGAGCTTCTCCACTCTGACACGCACCGCGATGACCCGAGGCTCCGCGAGTACTGCTGCTGCGATCCGCTCCGCGAGCGTCTCGGCGAGCGCCACGTGGCCCTCGGATACGATGCGGCGCACGGCGGTGACGATCGGCTCGTAATCCACCACCCGCTCCAGCTTATCCGTGCCGATGGCCGTGCCACCGGCCGATCCGGCTCCCTCGTCCTCGACTGCCAGGTCGACATTGATCCTGACGGGCTGCGCCGCGCGCTTTTCACGCGCGGCCACCCCGATCCGCGCCGCGATCGTCATGTCGCGCACGAACACGTGGCGAATGCCGCGCGCCGCGTCGGCGATATGATCGGAACCAAGGTTGCTCATTCGTCGATCACGGTGTTGGCCAGTCCCCATCTGAGATGCTGCCCGCCATCGAGCGCCAGCATCTGGCCAGTGAACGAGGGTAGCGCCAGAATCATCAGCACCGCCTGCCCGATCTCGTCAGGCGTCGCTCCGTGTCCGAGCGGGAGCCGCGCGTTCTGGCGCGCGAAATCCGCCGCTGATTGCCGCGCACTCGGCAGCGTCGGGCCGGGCCCGATCCCCGCCACGCGGATACGCGGCGAGAGGGCCAGCGCCAGCGTCCGCGTCAGCGTCCAGAGCCCAGACTTGGAAAGCGTATAGGAAACAAAATGTGGCGTCAGCGACCACACCCGCTCATCGAGCATGTTCACCACCACGCCCTCCGCCGAAGCCGGCAATGCGCGGGCAAACTCTTGCGTCAACACGAACGGCGCTCTGAGATTGGGCTCAAGGTGCCGGTCCCATGAGCTGCGCGTCACATTCTTCCACTCATCACGCTCGAAAGTACTGGCGTTGTTGACAAGAACGCCGATCGGCGCAAGCGATTCGGCACGTCGGATCAGGCTTTGCACTGCCCCCTCTTGGTTGAGATCGGCCTCGAGGACCAAGCTCCGCCTGCCGCCAGCAGCAATCGCGGCCGCCAGTTCCTCCGCATCGCCGTCTCTCCTTCGGCAATGAACCGCGACATCGAACCCCGCATCAGCGAGCGCCAGTACGATCGCCCGTCCGATCCGTCGCACGCCTCCGGTCACCAGTGCCGCCCGCGGCAGCCGCTCGGAGATGCTGAGCTTCACGTCCGACGCGGCACCACCCGGCTGCGTCGCGATCTCGCTGTGCCGGGTTCGATCATTCCGCCGCCACCCGGCCCAAACGGGCGTGGTGCCGCCCGTTCGGTGCGCCGACGCAGCGCCTGCGCCGGCCGCGCTGCGCGCTCGTCATCCGGCGCGTTCAAACCAAGCTCCTCCGCCTCCAGTCTCCTGATCTCGTCGCGTAACCGCGCCGCCTCCTCGAACGCGAGATCTGCCGCCGCGGCACGCATCCTTGCTTCCAGATCGCGAACCACCGCTTTCAGGTCCTTGCCGACGAATTGATCGGAAGCCGCGTCGATATCCGGAGCAACCGTCACGTAGTCCCGCTCGAACACGCTCTCGAGCACTGCGCCAATCGCCTTCTTCACCGACTGCGGCGTGATGCCATGCGCTCGATTCCATGCCTGCTGCTTCGCGCGCCGCCGCTCGGTCTCCGCCAGCGCTCTCTTGATGCTTTCCGTTCTCCTGTCGGCGTAGAGAATGACCCGACCGTCCACATTGCGCGCTGCCCGCCCAATGGTCTGAATCAGGCTCGTCGTCGAGCGAAGGAAACCCTCCTTATCGGCATCGAGGATCGCCACCCGCGTGCATTCGGGAATGTCGAGCCCTTCGCGCAGCAGATTGATGCCGACCAGCACGTCAAAAACGCCAAGCCTGAGGTCCCTGATGATCTCTACCCGCTCGAGCGTCTCGATGTCCGAGTGCAGATAGCGCACCTTGACGCCGTTCTCGGTCAGATACTCCGTCAGTTCTTCTGCCATACGCTTAGTGAGCGTCGTCACCAGCACACGACCGCCGGCAAGGGCGGCGGCACGGCATTCGGCGAAAAGATCGTCCACCTGCCGCTCGACGGGGCGCACCTCGACCACGGGATCGACCAGCCCGGTCGGACGAATCACCTGTTCGGCAAACACACCCGCCGTCCGCCCCATCTCCCACGGCCCGGGAGTCGCGGAAACGAACATGGTCGGCGGGCGAAAGCGGTCCCACTCCTCGAATTTCAGCGGCCGGTTATCGACACAGGACGGCAGGCGAAAGCCGAAGTCCGCCAATACTGACTTGCGGTTGAAGTCCCCGCGATACATGCCGCCGAGCTGCGGCACCGTGACATGGCTCTCATCGACGATCAGGAGCGCGTTCTCCGGCAGGTATTCGAACAGCGTCGGCGGAGGGTCACCCGGGTTACGCCCGGTCAGATAGCGCGAGTAGTTCTCAATCCCTTTGCACGAGCCAGTCGTCTCCAGCATCTCGAGATCATAGGTGGTGCGCTGCTGCAGCCGCTCTGCTTCCAGAAGTTTGCCTGACGCATTGAACTCGTTCAGCCGCTCGCGAAGCTCGACCTTGATTTCCTTGATCGCCTGCGTCAGCGTCGGCCGCGGAGTCACGTAGTGGCTGTTCGCATAGACCGTCACTTCCTCGAGCCGCGCCGTCTTCTCCCCGGTCAGCGGATCGAACTCGGTAATCTCTTCGATCTCGTCCCCGAACAGGCTGACCCTCCAGGCGCGGTCCTCATAGTGGCTGGGGAAAATGTCCACCGTCTCGCCGCGCACGCGGAACGACCCGCGCTGGAAAGCGGCATCGTTGCGCCGGTACTGCAGTTCGACCAGGGCGCGTGTCAGCCGGTCACGCTCGATGTGCCCACCGATAGCGAGCCTCACCACCATCCGCTGATAGGTCTCGACCGACCCGATGCCGTAGATGCACGAAACCGAGGCAACGATCACGCAATCGTTTCGCTCGAGCAGCGCTTGCGTCGCCGCATGCCGCATGCGGTCGATCTGCTCGTTGATCTGCGCGTCCTTCTCGATATAGGTGTCGGTACGCGGCACGTAGGCTTCGGGCTGGTAATAGTCGTAGTAGCTTACGAAGTACTCGACAGCGTTGCCCGGAAAGAAGGACTTCATCTCACCGTAAAGCTGGGCCGCCAGCGTCTTGTTCGGGGCGAGAATCAGGGTCGGCCGTTGCACCGCCTCGATCACCTTGGCCATGGTGAAGGTCTTGCCCGATCCGGTGACGCCGAGCAACACTTGGTCCCGTTCCGCCCGTTCAAGCCCGGCGACAAGATCCTGGATCGCCCCAGGCTGATCACCGTTCGGCTGGTAGGGCGAGACCGCGACAAAGGGCTTGCCTGCGGGCCTGGCGGCCAGCTTCTGCGGCATGAAGAGCGGCGGCGCAGGCCGCGCGAGGGTCTCTGACATCGGGTCTCCGCCAACGAAAATGGGGCCGCGTCGCAGCGCTGTCGAGCGTCAGAGCATGCTCCGGTCGGCTGAACATGGTCCCTGTTTGTTTTCTCGAGCAATTTCATCGCCCTGACCGGCATCTGGCGATTCCGGTTGGGGCGATATTGCTCTCGCTTGCCCAGTCTCCATCCAGCAACTTGGGCCGTCATGCTCACCGCCGCGTGCGTCGGCGCTCCCGGCTCTGCCCACCCCCCTCGCCGCGGGTGCCCGCGGCGGAGGCCATGATCTCGCTCGCGAGAATGCCACCCCTGGGCGCACACGCGCCCCGGCGTTACGCTGGCAGCGACCACGGTCCCAGCAGGAGCCTCGTTCGGGCGGGAGGTCCGGGGCAGCAAGCAGCCAACCCAGAGAGCCAGTCGCGCCGCATACGCGCGGCCGCGACCGGCGCAGGCTATGCTCTCTCCTGGCGCGCACCAAAGCGGAATCGGGCTCGTGGTCGCCGCTCCGAAGCATCCGGCATGATCAAGACGCCCGTTTCGCGCGAGGGATTGCTTGTTGCGGCACGCGGTGATCCCTGGTTTCTGGCACTGCCCGGGACCCGGTTTTGCCTGCGCGGTGGTATCGATCGCGGCGGCGTCGGAGAGAAAGGAAGCGAAGCGTGAGCAAGCGGAGGAAATTCTACGGTTGGGGCTTCGAGGGTGAGGGAATGACCGCCGCGGAGGAGGAAGCGGCGCTCGCCAATTTCCGTCGCCTGTTTGCAGTCGAGCGATTCGAGATGCGGTGTATCCCCTCGCTCGCCGAGCTCCATTTGCGCGCCCCTCGCATCGCGCCGTCTGCCGCGCTTGCAACCATCTGCTCGACTGGGCCGTACGAGCGTGCTTTGCACAGCTTCGGCAAGTCCTACCCCGAAACCGTGCATGGCGTGCAAGGAGATTACGCCGCAGCGCCCGACATCGTGGCCTACCCGCGCAACGAACGCGACGTCGCTGAGGTAATCGACTGGGCCGGCAGCCATGCGCTCTCGATCATGCCGTTTGGCGGCGGCAGCTCAGTTGTCGGTGGCGTTACACCCACGCTCGGGCCCGGCGCCACCGGCACTGTCAGTCTCGACCTCTCACTCCTGAACCACGTCCTCGAGGTCGATCACACTTCCCGCTCCGCGCGAATCGAGGCTGGCATGTTCGGCCCCGCGCTCGAGTCGGCCCTCAAGCCGCACGGGCTGACGCTCCGTCATTTCCCTCAGAGCTTCGAACATTCCACGCTCGGCGGCTGGATCGCAACGCGCTCAGGCGGCCATTACGCGTCCTTGCGCACGCATATCGACGATTTCGTCGAAGGCCTTCGCCTCGTCACCCCGCGCGGCTCTCTCGAAACGCGCCGCCTGCCCGCTTCCGGCGCCGGCCCCAACCCGGCTGGGCTGTTCATCGGCTCGGAAGGAATCCTCGGCATCGTTACTGAAGCGTGGATGCGCCTCACACCCCGCCCGCACCATCGTTGCGGCGCCGCCGTGTGGTTTCCCGATTTCTTCACTGCAGCCGTTGCCCTTCGCGCCCTGCTCCAGTCCGGCCTCACGCCGGCGAATTGCCGCATCATTGATCCGGAGGAGGTGCGCAACACCATCGCAGGAGACGGGAGTGCCGCGCTCATGGTGCTCGGCTTCGAGGGCTGGGACCGTCCGCTCGACGATCTGCTTTCTCGCGCGCTCGCGCTCGTCCAGGATCACGGCGGGCGGGCAGAGGATGCCGCACCCGGCGAAAGCGCCGCCGGAAGATGGCGTACCGCCTTTATCCGCATGCCGTATGCCCGGGAGCGGATGGTTCCCCGGGCAATCATCTCCGATACGTTCGAAACCGCTGTCACCTGGGACCGTTTCGAGGCGCTCCACGCCGCGGTCACCAAGGCAGTCCTCGGCGCTATCCGGGAAGCGACCGGTCGGCCCGGCCAGATCACCTGCCGCATCACCCATGTCTATCCCGACGGCCCCGCACCCTATTTCTCGTTCCACGCGCTCGGCCGCGACGGCACGCTGATCGCGCAATGGCAGGCAATCAAGAAGGCCGCGAGCGATGCGTTGATCGCTACCGGCGGGACCATTACCCACCATCATGCGGTCGGGCGCGATCATCGGCCATGGTACGATAAAGAGCGCCCGAACCTCTTCGCTACCGCGCTTGCCGCCGCCAAATCGGCCCTCGATCCGGGATCCCTCCTGAATCCGGGCGTTCTGATTGGCCCGTAACCGGGGCTCGACGGCTACTGAACGCGCTCAAGGAGTGTCCCGGGACGCGTGCTGAATGCACCGTCTTGGACGGTGATCCCGACGCTGAGGGGCATCTTTCGCCGCCGGCTTCATCGTCATTCGAGACACCTCCTCAATGCGACCGCCATAACGATCGTCGGAGTTCTGACCGGTGTCCCGAGCCGTCTGCGGGACGGCGCACGCTCTATCACTGCCGGGATGCGATCTGCCGGAAGGGACGCGAGGATGGCCGTGCCGTTTGTGGGACGGTCGATTGCGGAGGCGGATGTCGACAGCACCGGCTGACGCGCGGCGCTCAGCGTGCCGCAAGGTGCCGCCGTGTTCCGACAAAACGACAAGCCGGCCATCCCGCATGCCCCACCGTATGAGCCTGGAAACCATCGCTCCATTGCGCGATGATCCCGCCATTACCCCGCCGTCCGCGCCGGCATCATAACCGCCGCGGCCGACCTTGCTGGAGACCTTCATGTCGCTGGGGCTCTTATAGCATCTCACAGGACACCATCACGGCCTTCTCTTCACTGACGAACGTCGGCTCTCGTCCCTGACTAGCGAAAGTTCAACGATGCGAATCGCTCAGATTGCACCTTGCTGGCTTAATGTCCCGCCGGACCGCTATGGCGGCATCGAATATGTCGTTTCCCTTTTGACTGACGGGCTGGTCGAGCGGGGTCACGACGTCACCCTGTTCGCGACCAACAAAGCGAAAACGCGCGCCAGGCTGTCCGCCTACCTCGATAGTCCGCTTGGAACATTGACCGCCGACGACGCGCTTCTCGAGCTGCCACACCTGATCGCGTCGTATTCGCGCGCAGGCGATTTCGACATCGTTCACGACCACACCTTTCTTGGTATGGGCATTGCCATCGGGGCACAGACCCCTGGCCTCGTCGTCGTCAACACCCTGCATGTGCCTATCGACATGGCTCCATTTCTCAAGCAGACGTACCAGCTCCTGAGCACACGCGTGAATCTCGTCGCGGTCAGCAACGCACAGCGCGCCGCCTCACCCAATCTGAGATACGCAGCGACAATACATCACGGCATACCCCTTTCCCGGTTCCCCTATTCCGAGACCAAGGATGATTTTCTTTTGTTCGTCGGGCGGATGTCCGAAGACAAGGGACCCCATCTCGCCATCCGGGCCGCGCAGGCGCTTGGCCTGAAACTCCTCCTGGGCTTCAAAATGACCACCCCGAAAGAGAAGGAGTTCTACAAGAACGTCGTCGCACCGATGCGCTCGGCAAATATCGAGCTCCTCGGCGAGCTCGACTTCGCCCAGAAAACCGCCCTCTTTTCGCGCGCCCGCTGCACACTCATGCCCGTCCAGTGGCCAGAACCGTTCGGACTTGTCGCGATTGAGTCTATGGCCTGCGGAACGCCTGTCATCGGCTGGCGCAACGGCGCTTTGCCCGAAATTGTCGAACACGGCGTCTCGGGGTTCATCGTCGACAGCCTGGACGGGCTCATCGACGCAACTCGGCGGGCAGACACCCTCGCTCCCCTCGCCTGTCGCCGCCGGGTGGAACAGCTCTTCAGCGTAGAGGCAATGCTCAATGGCTACGAAGCGTTATACCGCTCTCTGCTCGACCAACCTCAGTCCATTCCCGTCTAGCCGTGCCCTCCACTGCAAGAGCACTTCCCACATCAGAAGCCCGGCAGTTTCCGCAAAATGAAAGAAAACAACGGCCAGACCCCACCGGCTGCCGCCGGGCGTAGACGGTTGTTCATATTTTCACTATGGTATTTTCCGTCGCATTTCGGGCTGCATGTCGTCGATATTGCCGCGGCATTTTCTCGCGCCGGCTATGATGTCACCATCGTCACCGTCGCAGCAGCGACGTTCAACCTGCCGTACTTCGACGCTTTTCGCGAGCTATTTGATGTTGTCGCGAGCGGCTGGCCGCACCTCGTGCGCCTTAACGTCGAGCGCCTGGAAGAGCGCGGCGCTTACAATCCGTGCGTCGTGATCCGCCGCGACTCCACATTCCACGACTGTATGGAGCAGGTGCGAATGGCACCCTGCCATCTGCTTCACTTTTTCGAGATGCTCGTCCCCTATTTTAACGCCGAGACCGTTACGTCGTCGCTCTCCACCTCGGTCTTGTACGCCGGCAATTTCGTCACTCGTGTCACCGGGCAGCATCGCGACAACAGCGCTGAGCCACCTTCACCGGAGACTGTCGTAAACACGCTACTGCACCCCTACAGCGTGGATTTAGCGGGCGGAGGATATCGCCTGCGTGGGGTCGACTGCATATTCTCGGAAACACACGAGCTCGTCCATATGCTCCGCTCGACGGCACTTCGCACACCGTGCCGGTGGACGTCTCGCCCGGTTTTCGCGGCTCCGGTCCTGGCAGCACCGCCCTGCGATATCCATACCACCTGGAGCATTCCCCGAACGGCAAAAGTGCTCCTTTACGCTGGCCGACCGGCCAAGAACGCTCGCGCTCTTCTCTCGATCCTGAAACTGGTGCGTTTGCGTTGCGCGATCGCACCCATCGTTCTATTGCTGGTCGGGATGCGGGAGGACCCTGTCGCCGGATGGCCGGGCGCGCACGAATTGCGCAGCTCCATCAGGACCGCTCCTTTCGTGAGTCGCGCAACGCTCTTCGGAATCATGAAGTCAGCGGACGTATTTGTCTATCCCGGGCTGGTCGACGGGTACCCAAAGGTGCTCACGGAAGCCAATCTCGCCCGACTGCCAGTAGTCGCCTTCAACAGCCCGGCATCCGGGGTGCACGAGATCGCAATGGACGGAGAAACGGCACTGCTGGTTCACTCCGCTTCCCCGGTGGCGACCACCGAAACCGAGAACGAACGGTTCGCGACCGCCATTGCGCGCATCTTGACAGACCCCGCGTTGAGAGGTGCCCTCGTCGAGCGTGCGTTCCTTACAGCGATGGATATGGACGCACCCGATTTTGTCACTAAATTGGAGGAATTGTGGCGTCGCAGCCATGAGGCACGCGCATCGCAGAACGACACCATTCCTGACCGCACCTAGAGCATGCCCGGCTCGACCGAACATGGTTTTAAGCGATCGACTTGGACCACCAACCATCGCGAGCACCGCGTCCGCGGCGGCCCCAGCGCTGCGGGTGCGCGGGTACGGCAGGTGGCGCGGGACCCTTTGTTGCGCGGCGCCCCGCGTGCACCACCGTGATTTGCCAACGCTCTGATAATGATCCAGAAAACATGCGTCACGTGTCGTTGATTCCGAGACGCTCGCACGCTGGACACTGATCCGGAAGACTGCTAAGGTCGACTTGCAAGTGCGTTTTTGATTGCATACGGAGACGACGGAAGGGCAGTGCCGGTGTGGCATGCATGTGCGCACGTCGGTATTTGGCCGGGTCGGGGCTGGCGAGCCTGCCTGGACGCTCCGGACACCAATCCTAATCTGTGTGCGCGATAGCCGCGAACGATAAAGCAAATGCGGTTTGGCTTGTTTTTCCTCCCGCTGGCGTCTAGCCAATCGGAAGCCCGCGTCGAATATGACCGGATGCTGGCGGAGTGCGTCGAAGCAGACGCACAGGGCTGGGATAGTGCCTGGTTCACCGAGCATCATTTCGATCCCTACGGTGGCATCGTGCCGTCTCCGTTCGTGATCATGGCGGCCGTGGCACGGCTGACGCAGCACCTCCGCCTCGGCACCGCCGTATCCGTGCTCCCCCTTGTCGATCCGATACGTTTGGCCGAGGAAGCAGCGATGGTCGACATTCTGAGCAACGGGCGCGTCGATCTCGGCGTTGGCCGCGGCTTCATGGCCCACGAATTCGCCGCTGTTTCTCTGAGTTCGGAGCAACGCGACGCCAGGGTTCTGGATGGGTGGCGGACGATCCGAGACATCTGGGCTGAGCAGGGCGCTTCGTACCAGGGCGAGACGGTACGATTTCAGTCGTTGCGCATGATGCCGCGTCCCGTCCAGTCGCCGCACCCTCCCTTGTGGATGGCCGCGTCAGTTTCGCGGCAAAGCTTTGAGACAGCCGGCAGGCACGGCTTTCATCTGATGCTTAACCCCTATAATCGCACGCAGGACGAGCTCGACCGTGGCTTGGCCGTCTACCGCGAAGCCGCCGAAGAGGCGGGGTTCGCGTGGGAAACGCGCAGAGTGCTGGTCAATTTTCCGCTGCTTCTCGCCGAATCCGGAGCCGCCGCGCGGGCAGAGGCGCGCGAGCCGTTCAGCCGCTATCTCGCCACGATGGAGGCGGCCTTCCAAAGGAACGGCACCGGCAAGCGCATCTCGTCCGATGATTATGACACGATCGCTGCCAAGGTCCTCTTTGGAGCCCCGGACGACGTGATCGAGAAACTCAGGACCTGGCAAGCATGGGGTGCGACCGACGTGAGCCTGATGAGCCGGTTCGCTGACCTTCCTTTCGAAGCGGCCGAGCGCTCGCGGGATTTGCTCATTCATCGCGTCGCTCCGCATCTCCGATGAGTTTTCGCTCGTCCATCGTAGCCGGGTGTGCACGAAGCGATCGCGACCGCGGACTCACTGCGTTTGTGACCGCGACTGGCATTGCGGCCCTTCCGCTGCTTCTGAAGGTCAGGCTAAATCGTGACCTTCAGAAAATGCTGCGCCGGACGCTTGCCCAACGAGTCGCGATATGAGCGCAGGATCGGCCAAGTGCCTCGGCATCGTTGGAGGCTTGGGCCCGATGGCGACCGCCCGTCTCTATCTCGATATTTGCCAGCGCGCGCACGCCGCAAGCAGCGTGACCCCGGCGATCATGATCGACAGCGTACGCATGCCGCGCGCCATAGAAGAGAGCTTCATTGCCGCTGTACCGTGCCCTGAGAGCGAGCGCATGCTTCTCGCAGCCATCCGTGCCGCGGTCGAGCGTCTGGCCGCCGCCGGAGCAAGCGCCGTCTGTGCCGCATGCAACACCGTACAACCGCTTTTCATGGCTGAAGCCGCACGCTCAGGCCTCACGGCAATCGGGATGGCCGAGGCGGCGATGGAAGCTGCACAGCACGGCGGCTACCATTCTGCACTCGTCCTCGCATCGGCCTCCACGCGGAGGCTGGACGTTTACGGCCCCGCGGCTCGGGCACGAGGCATTTCTCTTGCCTACCCCGAACCCCTGGAGCAGGAGACGATCGCCCGTGCGATCCTGAGCTCAACCCACCATGAGGCCACGAGTGCGGTGACGCAGGCGCTTGCGTGTGTCTCTGCGCGTTACGAATGCACGGTCGATTTTATACTCCTCGGTTGCACGGATTTGTCTCAGGTCAAAGATGAGCCGCTCACTCGACGACCAGTGATCGACTCTCTCACCGAGCTCGGAATTGCGGCCGCGGCGTTCCTGCGACGAAGCGCGTGAGCGAGCTGGTAACATCGCCAAAATGGTACGCTATGACCGCTCTCCTCGCGGGTGAGCGCGGACCGGACTGGGCGTTCGAGCTCGCGGTCTGGCTGCGCGACACTGTCGCACAGCCGCTGCCGGCCCTTGGCCGAGGGGGAGCCCTCTGTCCCTTCGTGCCTCGTGCCCTCGAATTGTCCTCCCTCTTCGCCTGCGACGGCCGGACGGCCGACGGCTGGACCGGCGGCGTGCCCGATCTCGTCCGCGCCGTTCAGAGCGCGCGAGGCTGCTTCGATGCGAAATTTCCGCTTACGGGGGAGGCCGACAACCTGAAAGCAGTCATGGTCGCCTTCCCTGGCATGCGACCCGACGACTGGCCTCGACTGAAAGTCGTGCGGGCGATCGTCAAGCCGGATTTCATCGCCCTGGGATTTACCTGTAGCGAGTTCTACTCCAACAACGATGACCGCAGCGTGCACAACCCGGACGTGCCTATCGCCCGCTCCCCGATTCCTTGCATCATCATCCGTCGATTGCAAACCCATGACCGTATTTTTCTCCGCTCCCAGCCCGCTCTCTACCCGATCTACTTGCGGCATGTGAAAGAGCGGCAAGACAATGGCTGACTACTTCGTGGTCGGACCGACGATCGCGTTGCAGGGCGAGGTGGCACCCGGTACGTTGCCGATCTTGCGGGTGCGAACGCCCGGAAACAAGAACGGACCGCGCGTCTCCGCGGTGCTCGAATCCGGGCGCGTACGGCTCGACGCATCGCCGGAACCGCTGCCCTCTCCGGCGCGCATCGAGGCGTTGCGGCTCCTCGCGCGCGTCGCCGAAAGGCTCGCTCCGCCGATTCTCCCCCTGTTCATCAGTGCGCACTCCCCTATCGGCGGCCCCGCTGACCTCGCGGCCGACGGCTTCTCCGCCGTGCAGGATGGCTGGATCAGGGAGCGCGGCCCCTTCCTCCGCAAGCACCGGACAGACAGCCTGGATGAAGTCTATCGTGACCCCTTCACGGTTCCGTGGAACTTCGTACCGCGCGAGCTCGACTGCATGCAGCCGATACTTGAGGCGGCGTCGCCTTCTCCGGCCGACTTCGCCGTGCTTGACCTCGGCTTCGGCTTCGGCAAGAACGCAACCTTCCTCGAAAGTCGGGGCTTCGCAGTTTCCGGTATCGAGATCTCACAGACCGCAACCCGCCGTGTGCGCGAATTTGTCAAGCACCCCGGAAGATTTCACAATGCTTCGGCAGCATCGATGCCGTTCGCCGACGAATCTTTCGACGCTGTCCTGGATGTCGGCTGTCTGCACTGCATGCCCGCCGAACAAAGGTCTGCCGCCATAAGCGAAATGCACCGTGTGCTGCGTCCCGGCGGTCTCGTCTCCTCACGCATCTTTCGACCGTGCGACCGTGCCTGGGTCGCACGGCAGCCGTTCCTCGCGGACTCGTTCGGGCTCTCCGATGCTGATGCGGCGGCACTGTTCCATCCACTGCTCCAAGTACATGTCTGGCGCGACGCACCCGACATGATCTATCTCTGCGGGAGACGCGCCGCTGCGTGAGGCCGTCAACATCCTGGTCGGCGGACGCAGTACCGAGCACGACACATCCATCCACTCCTACACGCACGTCCTCGCGCAGGTGCTGGCAGACACCGAAAGCCCGCTCGCGATCGCCGGTGTCTATTACGTAAACTTCGAACACGGCGTGCACGCCCATCGTTCGCTTCCCTGGCCACGGTCTGCGGCTGAGTTGGCTACGCCCGTCGCCGAACCGCTTCTTCGCGTCGTCGCCGAGCTTGCGCAATCGCAATGGCCGGTGTTCTCGCTGCTGCACGGAACCGAGGGCGAAGATGGTGCCTGGCAGGGCCTGGCGGAAGTTGCCGGACTGCGGGGCAGTTTCGGTCCGGTCCTTGGATCGGCGCTCGCCATGAGCAAGTTCCACATGGCGACAATCGCCACTGCTCTGGCGCCGGTGCGCATGCCGCGCACGGCCCTCCTGGACGACGCCAGTACGGATGCCGACCTCATACGCGCGATCGGCATGCTCGGCGCGCGTCCTGCCGTCGTCAAGCCGAACAGCATGGGCTCCTCGCTCCTCACAGGACGACACGACCCGCTCGATCTGATGACACTGCGGCGTCTGCGGCAGAAGCTGTTGCCTTACGATTCGCAGGTGCTGGTTCAGGAGTATATCCGGGGCGAGGAATATACCGCGGGATGCCTCGAGATGGGCGGCGAAGTCATCGTCCTGCCGGTCGTCAAGGCGGTTACGCCCGGTGGTTTTCTCGGCCACGCGGAGAAGCACACGCGTGGCCTCGTGCACCCGGAACTGGTCGGCGACAACACCGATATTGCCGCCCGCATAAAGGGGATAAGCAAGACTCTGTTTCGCCAGTGCGGCTTCCTTGGCATGTGTCGCTTCGACTATCTCGTTGACAATGACAATGAGCTCTTCTTTCTCGAGGCCAACACACTTCCCGGGTTGGCGCGCGGAAGCGCCTACACACTGATGCTGAGTGCTGCAGGATACAGCATGGTGGACGTGATCATCGCCTGCGTTCGTGCCGCTAGCGTCCGACCGCAACGCAGGAAGCTGCTACGCTACGAGGTTGACGACTGAGCGATGGGCTAGCTCCGGAGACGCGGAAACTCGACCGCGGTCGCCAGCGGGCTGCGTCGCCGGAATGCGGCGCGAACGGCGGTACTGGCGAAGCGCCAACCTTACAGAGCCCCGACAACTGTGATACGAATTCACTCATTCCGCGTCGCTCCCTGGAACCGGAGCAATGAACGATGTCCTCGTTACGGCACCCGCCGGATCAGCCTCCGCAACCCGGGCCGATCGTTCTCTGGTCGTTGATCAAGATGAAGAGGGAAATCGGTCCGTCGCTCGCGCCGGCAAAGCGCTTCCGGGCTTTTGCACCACGCGGACGGGGAAGCTGCCGGCCGCAGCCTTCGTCTCACTGCGCACCCAAGCAGGCAGTACAGTTCTCTCGCCGCAAGTGTGCAGCGCGTCCGCGGCCGGTCGCGGCCACTGGAATGCCAGCGCCGCCGCATTGGGCCAGATCAATGCCGCGGCGCCGTGACGTAATAGCGTAAGGCCGAGACACCGATCCAGCTGGAGATGGCCATGCCCCGGTTTATTCTGGTTCCTGCAACCGGCGCTGATAGCGACGCATCGGTTTTCGCGACGGCGCTCGCGGTGGCACGCGTCTGGGCAGGCCACCTCAAGTTCCTCCACGTGCACGCCGATGTGGATGCCATCCTCATGACCATCGCCGGGACCGGTATCATGGCAACCACCGAGATCGCGGCACACCTCGAACAGGACATCGCCGAGCGGCACCAGCGGGCAGAACGCATGGTGCGCGACTTTTGTGCGCGCGAAGAGGTGCTTTTTGATGATATGCCGGGTTCTAACCGGGCGTCCGCTGAATGGCGCGTTGAAACCGGTGACGAAGAGGCATGGCTCGCGACGCAGGGCCGGGTGGCCGACCTTATCGTGGTCGGCCGTGCGTGTGACGCCGGGGTGGCCACCATGGACCTGCTGGAAGCGGCGCTGCTTCAAACAGGCCGGCCGATGGTGATCGCAGCGGCAAAGCCGCCACGAATAGAAGCCGGCACGATCGCGATTGCCTGGAAGGATACCCGTGAAGCGGCGCGGGCGGTGGCGGCCTCCCTGCCGTTCGTGGCCAAAGCCGCCCGCGTCATTATTTTTTCGGTCGAGGAGGACACAACCGGCCACGAGCTCTCTGGCAACCGGCTCGCTCAGGCGTTGCGATGGCACAACCCGGAGGTTACGCTGCAGGGCTTGGTCCCGGATAACCGCGCGCCCGTCGACACGCTGCTCGACGCCGCCGGTTCATTCCAGGCAAACCTGCTGGTGATGGGCGCCTATAGCCACAGCCGGACACGCGAGGTAATGTTCGGTGGGTTCACACGGCGCGTCCTGCGGGGCGCGGACCTGCCGGTCCTGATGGCACGTTGAGACAGCAACTCTGCCGCGCAGCACACCGTCTATCTTAGACTCGCTCCCAAATTCCTGTCTCTGCGTCCAACCGGTCCTGCTCTGAACCGCAAAAGTCGCCACGGGAAACTACGCCTACAGGAATCCCCTGGTCCAGCGCTGGAATATGGCGGAAGCCACCGTCACGCATCAGCCGCAGCGCCTCGATCGCGGTGCTGCCTGGCGGCATGGTTTCCGGGTCCCGCGTCATCACGTCCCGCAACTGCATGGCCCCTGGATCGACCGCGATCGCGAGGCAGCGCACGGCGTCCCGGCCGGTGAAGATACCGAGCAGTCTGCCCTTTGGGCCGCCCACCAGAATGGCACCGACACGCTGCTCTACCATCCGCCTACACGCCTCCCGCACCGACGCTCCGGGCGGCAGCGTCACCGGCTTCTGGTGGCGTAATATTTCTCCCAGCTGTCGATTGGTCATGCTCTCGCCTGGATGCAAAGTTGCGGATAACCCTCGCATTACACCTGGAAAATATCATTGATCGAGATCAACCAATCAACCGGAAACCTGGCTTGGCTCGTCGGGCTCCAGCGAGACAAGACTCAGTCTGGCTTCGACCACCTGTGGGTCCGCGGGTAGACGCACGAGCTTAAAACCAAGAAAGCGCGCCAGCTCCAACATGGTAGGATTTTCCGCAAGAATCGATCCAACAACCTCGCGCACGCCGTGTCGCGCCGCCCACGCGAGCAGCCGCCGCATCAGGTGGACGGCGAGACCACGTCCTTGCAGCCCGCGCCAAACAACAATTGCGAATTCGGCGATGTGCGACGCGTCCCGGCGGGTGAGCCGGGCGACGCCGACGAGCTCTCCGCTCCCCTCGCGCGCAGCAACCAGGGCCATGTCACGATCGTAGTCGAGGCACGTGAATTGCGCGAGCTGCTCGGGTGTCAGATCGCGAACAGATGCGAAAAAGCGAAATCGGACCTCCTCCGGCGAAAGACGATGAAAGAAGGCATCAAGTGCGGCGGCATCATCGGGCCGAATCGGGCGGATCAGCGCGCCTTCACCCCCTGCCTGCCAATGTTCTTCGAGTTCAACGGGATAATCTGCCGCTACCAAGGAAGAACCCTCATCAAGCTAATCCGGGAATTCCGCTTCGGCGCTCCTTCGTGCCGCATCGCAGTTAGCGCCGCGGATCCGAGGCGAGCTCAGAGCACCACGCCGCTGGTCGGCTCGATGCACACGATGCGGTTCTCCACCCGCTTTACCCCTGGGACGTTCTCGGCGACCACGCCAACGGCGTCGCGCTCGCGCATATCCAGTACGCTGCCGTCAAGCTGGACCGTACCGTCCGCAACGGCAACGCCGATGGAGTTCGCCGGCGCCCACGGCTTTTGACTGAGTTCCATAAGAATCGTCTCGCGGATCGTCGCATCGTCCACCGTCGGGGCGGGCGCCTCAAGCTCATCTCCGACCGCGCGTACAAGATCGGCACGGCTGACGATGCCGACCAACCTTTCGCCACGCACGACGGGGAACCGCTTGATCCGGTGGTGCTCCATGAGTGCCACCACCTCGGCAAGTGGGGTTTCCTCGGTAACGCAGCGCACCTCCTGGGTCATCAGTTCGGCGACGCGCCGGCCATGGGTGTGAACATAGCGCCCGGCGAGACGGGCCGGGGTGAACAAGCTCGCAAGCCAGCCGACGGTCTCCCCCTCGGTGCCGATCTCGACACGACGCATGAGGTCGCCCTCGGTCAGCATGCCGACGACGCGGCTCTCGACATCGAGGACCGGCAGGCCGCTAAAGCCGCGCTCGACCATCAGGCGGATGGCCTGCGCGAGCGGCGCATCAGGACCGATGGCAACGACGGGCTGAGACATCACGTCGGCGGCCTTCATCGGTTGGCTCCTTGGTTGCATCGAATACTGTACCGGGGGAGTGCGGGGTCTGCCTCAATGCAAGCTCTCACGCCCGACGAGCTCGAGTGCGCGGCGGTCGCGGATCACGATCCGGGTTCGCTCGGCGGCGATCAATCCCTCCCGGCGGAACCGGGCGATACCGCGGCAGACGGTCTCGATGGTGAGCCCAAGGTAGTCGGCGATATCCGTCCGGGACATCGGTAAGTCGATCGACGTTTCGGCTTCCGCGCCCGGCCGCGCTGCCATCTCTAGAATAAAGGTCGCGATCCGCTCGGCAGCCCTCTTGCGCCCTAGCAGTACCATGCGGTCCCGATTGGCGCGCAACTGCCCGGCAGTCAGAGCACGGAGCTGCGCGGCAAAAATGCGATCTCGCTCGGCAAGCGCTTCGAGCCGCCGCTGTGGATAGCGCAGGTGGGTCACACAAGTGACGGCCTCGGCGCCGAAATGATGCTCGCCGAGGGCCTCCCAGCCGAACAGGTCGCCAGCGAACAGGAACTCTCCGACCTGGCGGCGGCCGTCTCGCATCAGCCGCACGGTTCGGACGCAGCCGCTCAGCACGAAGTGGCAATACTTGGCGGGCTCGCCTTGCCCCACGATCTCCTCGTCACGAGCGGCACGTACAGTGGCGGCCTGCAATTCGGGTGGGGTAAAACCCGAGACCGAAACGCCACCACCCAGGAGGATACCAGCGACGGTGCCCGGGTCGGCAAACCCTGGCTTTAGCGCAACTGCCGGCGTGCTAGCGAGCATTCTGACCTCCGCCACTGATCCGATGTCGTCGAGGCCAGCAGTATCAGGATGAACATCCGTCAGAAATTGGATATGCTGCGTACGCGAGATTACCTATGACCGACCCGAAGGACGCGCCGGCAACGGTCCATGTCGTGGACGACGACGCGGGTGTCCGCGATTCACTCCGCCTATTGCTCGAGATGGCGGGGTTTACTGTGCGCACCCATGCAAATGCCGCGGCACTGCTGGCGGCGGCAGTTCGGGAGGCGGTCGGGTGTGTGCTGAGCGACGTCCGGATGCCGGAGATCGATGGTCTCGAGTTGCAGCGCCGGCTTAATCAAAGCGGTATCAACCTCCCGGTGATACTCATGACTGCGCATGGGGGCGTACACACTGCGGTGAGTGGCATGAAAGCCGGTGCCGTGGATTTCCTTGAGAAACCCTTCGGCGAGGACCAGCTTTTCAGCGCGGTGCGTCGGGCGCTGGAACGGAGCCGCCGGCATCAGGCACGTCGGTCGGTCACCGCGGAATCTACCGGGAAACTCGCCGCACTGACAGCGCGCGAGCGCGACGTCCTCGAGCTTCTCGTCGCGGGCCTCTCGAGCAAAGCCATCGCCCGTACGCTTCACATCAGTCCACGCACGGTCGATGTGCACCGCGCACGGGTGTTCGAGAAGCTGCACGCCGAGAACCTTCCGGCCTTGGTGCGGCTCGTGATGGCCGCCGAACCTCAAAGCGATGCAGACGACGGATAGAGGCAGCGCCGACACGCAAGCACTGGGGCGTGCGCGCGGTTTGATGCGAATCAAGCACCCGGGACGCGACCCACTCTTTAATGTCGTGCCGTTCGTCGAGGAGAGAGACGTTGTCATATCGCCGGGACGACGAACTGCCGCTCGCCGTTCGGCGGACTCTGCCGCTCCATGCCAGGGAACTCTACCGAGCCGGCTTCAATAGCGCTTGGGAGCAGCGCCCAGAGGGGCATGCTGGACGAAGCGGAGGCACATCGCCTCGCCTGAGGCGCCGAAAAGCAGCTGTGGGATGCCGTGCCTGGGCGATCTGCGCCCAGCACGGAGGAGCGCTGGCGGGCTGTGCCCGAGTCGAGAACCCGCTCGGTGTGGAATGCGAGGTTTGCATCGGGGCAAACGAACCGAGCGTGCTCGCCATCGGCAATAACGATCAGCAAGCGATCATCGCCGGACATCGATGGATTCCTGGCCGTTGTTACATCGTACATCCCATAACTTTTCACGTCGGCATGATCGGCGGATTGACGTCGCTCAATCGGCGACAACGGTGCGCGCGCTAGGGGGCGCGCGGCAAGCCGCTCAGGTGCCCTGATGATCCCGTTGCCGCGCGCCAGGCGAGTGCTTTTTGGCTTCGTCCTTTTCGGGCTCGCAGCCGGCTTCGCGGCCCAGGCGGGGCAGCAGCTCGCGCTCGCACATGTCGCATGGGCCGCGCCGGCAGCACTGGTCGCGGCAGTGGTCGCAGCCGATCTGATTGCCGGGCTTCGGCGCGGGGCCTTCGGCGTCGACATGATCGCGCTTCTCGCCATCGCCGCTGCGCTGGTGCTCGGCCAACACCTCGCCGCAGTGATCGTCGCGACAATGGTTGCCGGCGGCACTGCACTAGAGGAGTTCGCTGAGGCGCGCGCCCGGCGTGAGCTTGCCGCATTGGTGTGGCGCGCGCCGCAGACCGCCCGCCGCATAGACGGCGAGGCTATCGTCGCAATACCGGCTGAGGCGATACGGCCAGGGGACCTTCTGCTCGTCCAGTCCGGCGAAATCGTCCCCGCAGACGGCACTGTGAATGACGCGCCCGCAACGCTCGATGAATCGGCGCTGACCGGCGAGCCGATCCCGCTCACGCACACCGCGGGCTGCTCTGTGCAGAGCGGCGTCCTCAACGTGGGCGCGCCGTTCCAGCTCCGCGCAACAGCAAGCGCCGAGCGCAGTACCTATGCCGCCGTCGTCCGGCTCGTTCAAGCAGCAGAGCGTGACCGCCCGCCGATGGTTCGCCTCGCCGACCGCTGGGCGGTCGTCTTCCTCGCCGTCACGCTGGTCGCCGCGGGGATCGCATGGGCACTCGCCGGCGATCCGGTGCGTGCGCTTGCCGTTCTTGTGGTCGCGACCCCGTGTCCGCTGATCCTGGCCGCACCCGTGGCGCTGATTGCCGGCGTTTCGCGCGCCGCACGGCGTGGTGTGATCGTGAAAGGCGGCGGCGCGCTGGAGCGGCTGGCACGCGTTCGCACCGCGATCCTGGACAAGACCGGGACGCTCACGAGCGGGACACCGCGTGTGGCAGGTGTCGCGCCGCTGCGCGGCTTCACGGCCGAGCAAGTGATGCAGTTTACGGCCTCGCTCGAACAGGCCTCACAGCATGTCGTCGCTGTGGCGATCGTTGCGGCCGCCCGTGCCCGCAACCTCGGGTTGTCACGGCCGTCGGCAGTCGAGGAGTTTCCCGGGGCCGGGCTCGCTGGGCTGGTTGAAGGCCGGCAAGTGCTCGCCGGCAACGCCGGCCTGCTGGCGGCCCGCGGGCTGACGCCACCCGAGGACAGCGGACCTGCGCGCCTGGCGAAAGCGGCTGCGGCCACGGTCTGGGTAGCGCTCGATGGCCGCCTGGCGGGAGCGGTGCTCCTCACCGACCCGATCCGGCCCGAGGCACCGCGTGCGCTCCGTGCTCTGCGCGCCGCGGGATTGCAGCGACTGGTCATGGCGAGCGGCGATCGCAGGCCCGCCGCCGACGAAATCGGTCGGCGGCTCGGGTTGGATGCGGTGCATGCAGAGCTGACACCAGCGGCCAAGATCGCGGTGGTTCGTGCCGAGCACGGGCGCGCCCCGACCCTGATGATCGGCGACGGTATCAACGACGCCCCGGCGCTCGCAGCCGCGGATATCGGGCTTGCCATGGGCGCGCGCGGCGCTGCGGCAGCGTCGGAAGCCGCGGATGCCGTGCTAATGGTGGATCGGCTCGACCGCGCCGCCGAGGCAGTGGTCATCGCACGGCGATCGCGCGCTATCGCGCTGCAGTCCATCGGCGCGGGCATGGGTCTTTCGGTCCTCGCCATGGCTGCCGCGGCGGCAGGTTATTTGCCTCCCGTTGCCGGCGCACTGCTGCAGGAAGCGATTGACGTCGCGGTGATCCTGAATGCGCTGCGAGCTCTGAGCGGCGTACGACCACCCCAACCCTTGGAGGACCGCGCCGCCGTTCAACGGCTGGTAAACGAACATCAGCGGCTGCGGGCTTTGCTCGAGCGCATGCGACGTGCCGCCGAGCGCACCACGCGGCGCGATGCCGTGACAGTCGCCGACCTGCGCGCGATTGCTGCCGAGCTCAACGAACTGATGCTGCCCCACCAGCAGGACGAGGAGCGAAGCCTCTATCCCGCGCTGGCCGACCGGCTGGGCGGGCATGATCCGCTCGGCACGATGGCCAGGATGCACGAGGAAATCGCGCAGGCGGCGCGACGCTTCGAGCTGCTGGTTGCCGGAATGCCCGCCGCGGACTTCTCGGACGGCGAGATCGAGGAGGCCCGCCGCCTTTTGCATGTGCTCGATGCGCTGATCGCGCTGCACCTCAGCACCGAGGAGGACCTGGTATCCGCGGTCGAGGACCTTCCTGCGCCGGCCCGAGACGGCTAGGTTGCCGCAGTCACGAGTCCAGACGTCGCGCCGGCACGCCGAACACCATTCGTCCATAGACGACGCTGAACAGCAAGAACGCGCCGATCCAGAGGATGCCGCCGGCAAAGAGGAGCAATCTCCCAGGCCCGGGGATGAACGCAGCGGCGATCCGCGCAACGGCCGCCCCGGTGACCAGCAGATAAATCGCGACCGTCGCGGGCCCGGCCGTAAGGGAGCGGCCGGTGTGGCCAAGTGTCGCGCGCGTCATCACCGCGAGGAGCATCGTTGCAATCGCACCGACCGTCAGTGCATGGATCGCAGCCGAGATCGGGACCGCGCGCACGAGGAGCGACAAGCCCAACATCGCAGTGCCAAGCCCGAGCCAGGCGTAAGCGATATGGAGGATCAGCACCAGCAGCTCCCCGCCTGTTGCACCGCCACGCCAGCGTGCGAGTCGCCACAGGCTGGCGACGCCGGCGAGGACGAGGAAATAGCCAAGTGGCCTGAGGCCGGGCCGAAGGACCCACCCAAGTAGGGCAACGTCCAGGAGGGCGAGGGCGACGCTGTCCAGAAGTCCCCACGCAGCCGGCAGCTTCCGCTCTCCGCGTCGCGATAGCCAGTTGCGCGTGAACAGTGGCACGATGCGGCCGGCGATCACCGAGATCAGCACCAGCACGGCAGCAATGCCAAGGCGCCAGCCGAGCCCAGGCGGCACCGCGACGCCCACGGCAGTAAGCTGCATGAGCGAATCGGCAACCACAAAAAGCAGAAGCGGCCCGATGACCGGCAGATTCCGCCGATCACGGGCGGTAACGATTTCGTGAGCAGCGACGCCCAGAAGCGTCAGCGGGAAAGCAAGGTCTGCGGCGCCGGCGAACCATGCCGGCAGCAGAGCCGAAACCAGACAGACGATGCGCCCGATCGCCCAGATACCGAGCAGCAACGCGAGCCACCGGCCGCTGATGGGCGGCCGCCCGGTCCAGTTCGGGATCGCCGTAAGCAGGAATCCAGCGATGCCGGCGAGGATGAACCCGAACAGCATCTCGTGGACATGCCACGCGAGCGGATCGAACCGCGTCGGCAAATGAATCCAGCCGCCCAGGATGCCGAGCCAGAGCGCGAGCGCGACCGCGGCCCACACCCCGGCGGCAAGGAAGAATGGCCGGAACCCCATGGCGAGGAACACGGGCACCTCGCGGGTGCGGCTTTGCTGCATTGCCGTTGCCATGAGCAAAGCTATGCCAGACACGCCCGATCGAGCTTGGCGGCGCGCAAACGTAATCGCCGTATCGGCCCGGCGACCCGCGTGACGTGGAGCCCACGGGTTTGGTATTCCGGCCATAGCTCGGTGCCGGAGGGCGGCACGATTGAGAGGAGGGCGGCTCCCCGTTGGTGGACGACATTCCCGACCGGCCCCCCACACCGCCTGCGGATGAGGCGCGTCTCCGGCTCGTCGCGATCGTCGATTCCGCGGAGGATGCGATCGTCAGCGAAGACCTCTCCGGCATCGTCACGTCCTGGAACCGTGCCGCCGAAGTGCTGTTCGGCTATCGGGCAAGCGAGATCATCGGCCGACCGATTACCCTGATCATCCCACCCGAGCGCGTCGCCGAGGACGAGGCAATCCTGGAGAAAGTCCGCCGGGGGGAAAGAATCAAGCATTTGGAGACCGAGCGACAGTGCAAGGATGGCAAGCGTATCCCAGTTTCCCTCACCATTTCACCAATCCGCGACGATGCCGGGCGGATCATCGGCATCGTCAAAATCGCGCGTGATCAGACCGAGACGCAGCGCCGGGAAGGCTTGCTCCGTTCGATTCTGGCGACAGTACCGGATGCCCTGATCGTCATCGACGAGCATGGGTTGATCCAATCTTTCAACACGGCCGCCGAGAATATGTTCGGCTACCGCTTCGACGAGGTGCATGGCCTGAACGTCCGCATCCTGATGCCCTCGCCCTATCGCGAGGCGCACGATAGCTACCTTGCACGGTACCTTGCGACCGGCGAGCGCCATATCATCGGCATCGGTCGCATCGTCGTCGCCCAGCGCAAGGACGGCAGCGTCTTCCCGATCGACCTTGCAGTCGGGGAGGTGAGTCTCTCGGACCGGCGCCTGTTCACTGGCTTGGTGCGAGATCTCACCACCCGCCGAGCCCACGAACGGCGACTTGCCGAGCTACAGGCGGAACTCGTGCATCTCTCGCGGTTGAGCGAACTCGGCCAGATGGCATTCATGCTGGCGCACGAGGTCAGCCAACCACTCGCGGCAATGACCAACTACCGCAGCGCCCTGCGCCAACTGCTCGCAGCGGGCAAAACTGACGAGGCGCGAGCCGTGGTCGAACGGATAGGCGAACAGGCGGATCGGGCGCGCCTGATCATCGCACGGTTGCGCGCACTCGTCCGCAAGGGGCAAACGGAGAAAGGGCGCGAAAGCCTGAGGAGATGCATCGAGGACGCGAGCGTTCTGGCGCTCGCCGAGTTTGGCGACGATCTCACGCTCGAGGTCCGCATAGCCAACGACGCAGCGGAGGCAATGATCGACCGGATTCAGATACAGCAGGTTCTGCTCAACCTGATCCGTAATGCCGTGCAGGCGATGGCGGGCTCGCCGCGGCGTGTACTTTCGATCACCACGACGCGTGCCGGGGAAATGGTGGAAATTCGCGTCGCCGACACCGGGCCCGGGCTGCCGGAGTCGGTACGTAACCGCCTGTTCCAACCGTTCGTCACCACAAAGCCCAACGGGCTCGGAGTTGGCCTGTCCGTCTGCCAGACGATCGTCGAGGCACATGGCGGCGAGCTCTCCGCGGTGGATGCCCCGGGCGGGGGCACGGTCTTTCGCCTGACCCTGCCAGGCAGCCATGGCGCCGGGAAGCCGGAAGAAAATGCATCTTCCTCACCACCACGGATCGATTGATCTCGATCATTCCCCAGCATGCAAGACGAGGCTAAGAACCACAACTTGTCGTTGCAACAGGTGGCCGTGCGGCGGCCTCGGCCGCTTGCACGGGGAGAGCGTGGAGGCTTGCATCGGCGACGTGGCGGTCATCGACGATGATCCGGCGGTGCTGGACTCGCTCCAGCTCATGCTGGAAGTGGCTGGATATCGGGTCGCGGTCTATGGCTCGGCCGGCGCATTCCTCGCCAATCGCGTCTCGGAGCCGGCCTGTCTGATCCTCGACCATCATATGTCGCCGATGACCGGTCTCGATCTGGTCGCCCGAATGCGCGCCGAGGGCATGCGCGTACCGGTGCTATTAATCACAGGAAGATCGTCGGCCAGGCTGTTCGCCCGAGCAGCCCAGCTTGACATCGAGAAGGTGCTCGAAAAGCCGCCGAGCGAGGGCGACATTCTGGGCTTCGTCGCCAGGTTCGGCTGCCCGTAGCGTTATCGCCATGGTCACGATGGCGCTCGGAGCGGCGACAGCGATCGCGCGGGCCGCGCTCGAATCGTATGATTGGAGCCCGCCGCCGCGAACCCGCGTCCTTATGCCAGCGAACGTGCCATTGCGGCAAGGAACGTTTCGTCGCGGAGCGATGATGTCGCTCAGAACAGCGCGGGAACAGCGATGATAACCGGTGGTCCGGCGTGCCGCGCGGGGCTTGTCGCAATGGACAAGTAGCGGCTATCTCAAGCGAATCGGCGCACCCAGAAACGACGACAAAGGGGAGCGGGGGCCGCGAAGCAGCAGCGGGGGAACAGCGGGGGAACAGCGGGCAGCAGCGAAAGAACCCGTCCGGTGCGGATCTCCGAGCGGAATAAATTGTCCGGCTCACAGAGGCGATGTTGGGCGCTCGTGAGAGCGCCGCTGCCCGCGCGTAACCCTATCGGTGAGCTGATCTATACCTGCGCGACGCACTTGGTGTCGCCGTCCATCCCCGTTCGATGCTGCCTGGCCGCCGAGGTCCACCACAGGGCGCTTTATGAGCCTCGACTTTCTTGATGGATCAGACAAAGGTCCCATCATGGACGGTCAACGCGAGATCATCGACTTCCTGTCCGATGGGGCCAGTTACGAAAGGCCGGGCACCATCGTCGAGCGGATGGAAACCCATATTTCGATTATCTTTCTTGTGGAGGACCTGGCTTACAAGCTGAAACGGTCCATCTGGTTCTCCTATCTCGATTATTCGACACCAGCGCTGCGGGAGCAATATTGTCGGGCAGAGCTCGCGCTCAATCGCCGAACGGCGCCGACCCTTTACCGCCGGGTTCGTACCATCACCCGCGAAGCCGGCGGCAGCCTGGCTTTCGACGGCGAAGGTATCGCGGTTGAGTGGGTGGTAGAGATGCACCGGTTTTCCCAGGACGACCTGTTCGACCAGCTCGCCCGCGCCGGCAAGCTCACGCCGATTCTGATGCGCGACTTGGGGGACGCCATTGCCGCATTTCACGGCGCCGCGGAAACGACTTTCTATCATGGCGGCCGGGCGGGCACCGAAGAGACGATCGTCGGCAACCATCTCAATCTGGTTGCGGTCTCTTCGCTGCTTGATCGCGGCTTGATTGACGCGCTCCATGCCGCATCGATGACGACGCTTGCAGCAGTGGGGCCTCTGCTTGACAGGCGTCGGGACGGTGGAAAAGTGCGACGATGTCACGGCGATCTTCACCTCCGCAATGTCTGCCTGGTCGATGGCCACCCGACACCGTTCGACTGCATCGAGTTCAGCGATGCCCTATCGTGCATCGACGTGCTCTACGACCTGGCCTTCCTCCTGATGGATTTGGAACATCTCAATCTACGAGCCCTGGCCAGCATTACGTTCAACCGGTACCTGGACATCAGCGGGGACATCGGCGGCTTGCTTGCGTTTCCCTTGTTTCTGTCCATGCGAGCGGCCGTCCGCGCCCACGTGCTCGTCACGCAGGGGCGGCAGAACCTCATGGCAAGCCCGCCGGACGAAGCCTGCTCCTACTTGACGCTCGCGGTCGGCCTGCTCCATGCGCATCCGCCGCGGCTCATCGCGATCGGCGGTCTCAGTGGCGCAGGGAAGTCATCCTTGGCACAGGCCCTCGCAAGCGATTTCCGCCCAGCTCCAGGGGCGCGTGTCATCCGTAGCGACGTCATTAGAAAGCGCCTGTTCGATGCAGCGCCGGAGACGCGGCTTTCGCCCACTGCCTACGGAAAGGAGACGACTCAACGTGTCTATCACGGCTTGTGCGATCAGGCCTCGGCCACGTTGGCGGTTGGATACACGGCGGTGGCCGACGCGACTTTTCTGCATGAAGAAGAGCGGGATGCTATTGCCGCGGTGGCCAGGCGAGCCGGCGTTCCTTTCCTCGGTCTCTGGCTTGAGGTACCACCGGACGTCCTAGCCGCCCGGATCGCGACCCGCCGGCACGACGCCTCCGATGCTGATCGAGCGATCCTCGAACGTCAGCTAGAATCTTCTCGTAGCAACATCGACTGGCATCGCATCGATGGAGGGGCCGATATAACGACCGTGCTGGCGGCCGCGCGCAAAGTGATCGCCCTTGATATGCTCTGACGTTGCCACGGTTTTCAATCCGAGTTGAAGCGGACTCCGGCGACACTGCTCCCCTTCCATCGAACATCTGGTTGGCCGCCTTTCAGGGCGTCCGCTTTGGGGTGGAGGGAGGTGCACGCAGGACGAGCGTGGTCCACCCCTCGACCGTAATCCGCTCGGCCAGAACAAGGCCGCACCGCCGGTGCGCCGCGAGAACCATCGGCGCCTGTCGTGCCAGGAGGCCGGCAAGCACGACGCGACCCCCGGGCGCCAGGCGTCGCGATAACCGATGCGCCATCATTGCCAGTGGTCTCGCCAAGATGTTCGCAAGCACGAGATCGAAACGGCCCACGCGGCGGATTTGCGGCACGAACCAGCCGCGCCCCGGTACGACCCGCACCAGCGGACCAAGCCCATTGGCGCGAACATTGTGCCGTGCGGTCCGCACTGCGTCCGGATCACAGTCGATCGCGAGTACTGGTCGGTGCCAGATCGTTGCGGCGGCCAGCGCAAGAACAGCCGAGCCTGTTCCGAGATCGAGCAGTCTCTCAGGCCGGCGCCACGCCAGCCGCTCAAGCGCGAGCAGGCATCCCCGGGTCGAGCCATGCTCGCCGGAGCCGAAGGCCATCGCGGCATCCAGCGCAAGCACAATCTTTCCTGGCATCCGCTTTGCCTCAAGATGTCCGCCGCGGATCACGAAGCGCCTGCCGACGCGCTGCTCCGGAAACGCGGACCGCGTATGCTGGAGCCAGCCACTCGCCTCGGTCGGCTCGCGCCCGACGGACGCGGTAAGCCCACTTGCCGCGTCGGCGAGGGCAAGGGCAACCTCCAGCGCGCCCTGACCGCTTCCCGCATCGCGTACCGCTTCGACGAGGCAGCAGCCGCTTCCCGCATCGAACCAGGCAACGCTCAGCACGTGCGGTTCCAGCGCCGCACGGTACGCAGCGACCGCACATTCGGGAACCAGCAGACGAAGTGTCTCCAGCATCCGGCTCTGCCGCGTCATACAGAAGGCCCTGACGCGCTGACTTCGGCAAGCAACTCCGGCCCGTCATTCGCCGGGTTGTTGACCCGCCGGTCGACCGGCCATGCGCGCAGCAGATCGTTGGCTGACGGCCGCAACAGTGCCCGCGCATCACCTTTGCTCTCACCGAGCCAAAGCGACCAGTCGGCTTCAGGGAGAATTGCCGGCATGCGGCCATGAATGGGGGCGAGCAACGCATTCGCGGCGGTAGTGATGATAGCGAAACAGACATCGGTTCCTGCTGCCCCGTTATCATTCGCATTCGCTGCCTGCTCCCAAATCCCGGCCAGGGCCATCGGTTGGCCGTCCCGACGGGCGATTGCATAGGGCCGCTTCGCACCGGCCGTACTCGCCCACTCGTAGAACGCGTCCGCCGGGACGAGACAGCGCCGGGCGGCAAACGCAGCGCGGAAGAATGGCGCCGTCGCCACAGTTTCAGCACGTGCATTGATTTGCGCACGTGCCGGGCCCTTCATCCAGAGCGGAACAAAGCCCCACCGCATGCTGACGAGCTGGCGCGCTCCGCTTGCCTGCTCACGGCGCACAATCAGCGCCCTCTGGCTCGGCGCAATGTTCCACGACGGCGGCGCATTCGGCAACGGATTAAGCGTACGGAAAAGCCGGGCAATCGCCTCCGGCGCAAGAGAGCTGGCATAACGGCCGCACATGAAGGAAGCTCAGCTCCGCATTTCGTAAGAATGATCAGCTCGGCTAGCCGATCGGGCACCCGATTCGCCAAGACGGAGATCAGCCACCGGCGCAGCGGCTTTTTTTGTCTCCCGCGCCCTGCTAGTGCCCGGAATCACACATGGGTGACACAGGCTCCCTCACCCGGCGCTCCGCGCCGCCCTCTCCCAGAGGG
>JBOHMN010000306.1:0-2232 GCA_050730175.1 Acetobacteraceae bacterium
GGGCGGTGGCGAGGAGGCATTTCTGCCAGCACAGTACCTCAAGTCGCAACTGCCGAAGGTGGGTATCGACGTCGTTCTCCGCGCCTCGCCGGACTTTCCCACCTGGGCACGAAGGATCGCCGACTGGGACTTCCAGTTGACGATGGACCAGGTGTTCAACTACCCCGACCCGGTCATCGGAGTGCAGCGCACGTATGTCTGCGACAACATCAGGAAGGGCGTGATCTGGACCAACACGCAGGGTTATTGCAACCACAAGGTCGACGACCTGTTCGAGCAGGCAGCAGCGGAGCCGAACCTGCAAAAGCGGAAAGCGCTTTACGCCGACGTGCAGAAGATCCTGGTGGAACAGTTGCCGGTCTACTGGATCAACGTGATCCCGTACGCAACCGTGTCCAAGAGTACCTTGGGTAACCCGCCCTTGAGCATCTGGGGCGCCATGGCCCCGTACGATCAGGTTCACTGGACGACGTAGGGTGGCCACGGGCAAACGCGATGATTGACACGGTCCAGACGGTTGTCCGCCGGATCGTTGGAGGCGTTGGGCTCATCCTAGCCGTCATCGTGCTAAATTTCATTCTGATCCATCTCGCCCCTGGCGGTCCGGCGCAGACGCTGGCGGGAGAGATGGGCGGAGCCACCCCGGCGATCATGGAGCAGATCCGGCATGCCTACGGACTCGACCGGAGCTTGCCCGCGCAGCTCGCGAGCTATGTCGGGCACGTGGTACAAGGCAATTTCGGCATCTCATTCTACTACAACCAGCCGGTCCTCAAGCTGATCCTCCAGCGGCTACCGGTTACCCTGCTGTTGATTATCTGTGCTCAGGGCGCGGCCTTTATCATCGGTACGTTCCTCGGTGCCTGCACGGCGGGCCGAAGGCGCAGCATCCTGGGCTGGATCGTCGACCTCATCGCCCTGATCGGCTATGCCCTGCCGGTATTCTGGCTCGGCATCATGCTGTTGATCGGCTTTGCCTACCTGGTGCCGATCTTTCCGATCTCAGGCATGCAGACGATCGGCGGCCCCGGCGGGTTGATCCCGAGGACACTCGACATCGCGCACCATCTCGTTTTGCCGGCGTTCACGCTCGGCGTCGTCTATCTCGCGGTCTATTCGCG
Organism: Acetobacteraceae bacterium; assembly: GCA_050730175.1. Classification (GTDB taxonomy): domain Bacteria; phylum Pseudomonadota; class Alphaproteobacteria; order Acetobacterales; family Acetobacteraceae; genus JAKAWQ01. Next base: position 1,122 of record JBOHMN010000306.1, read on the forward strand.
GCTGACCAAGACCAACATGCTGGAGACGCTGCGCACGGATTACGTCCAACTCGCCCGGGCGAAGGGTGTTGCCGAATCCGTGATTAGATACAAGCATGCGCTGCGCAATGCTCTGATTCCGGTCATCACTATTACGGGACTGCAGTTCAGCCGCATCCTGGCTGGTGCGATCCTGACCGAAACGGTATTCGATTGGCCCGGAATGGGACTACTGACCTACGATGCGATTCTCCGGCGTGATTACCCGCTACTGCTGGGGATCCTCATCATGTCTGCTATCGTCGTCGTCATTGTCAATATCCTTACCGACCTTGCCTGCGCGCTGATCGACCCGCGCCTAAGGCGCGCGAACCCTGCATGAGCGATCAATTGCCAGCGCTCAGCGCAGCCGCTTCATTCCGCGAGGGTGCTCCACCGGTGGCGCAGGGTCGTTTCGGGCCCATGATACGCGTGTTCGCGGCGACACCGGGTGCGGCCCCGGCGGTGGTGGTACTCGTTCTGCTCGTTTTGCTCGCAGTGCTCGGACCGCATTTCTATGCCGTGAATCCGTTTTCGGTCGTGCGTGCGCCGATGGCTCCGCCGGGCCAGGGAGGACTGCTCGGCGCGGACTATCTGGGACGGGACGTGCTCGCCGGTATGATCTCCGGCGCGGCAACGACCCTGATCGTGGGATTTTCGGCAACTTTGGTCGCCGTGATCCTCGGCGTCGCCATCGGCGGGTTCGCCGGTTATTACGGCGGGTGGCCTGACGTTGCGCTGACCAAAGTGATGGAATTCTTCCAGGTTCTGCCGCCGCTGCTGCTGGCAATGGTGCTGGTCACGCTGTTTTCGCCGAAGCTGAGTACCATCATCCTGGCCATCGGGGTGGTGGGGTGGACCGGCATCGGTCGGGTCATGCGCGCGGAATGTGCGCGCATCCGAAGTCAGGAATTCGTGCTGGCCGAGCATGCCATGGGCTCCAGCAACATCCGGACCATGCTGCGGATCGTTCTGCCCAACGCGCTTCCGTCGCTGATCGTGGTCTCGACGCTGCAGGCGGGGACCACCATCCTGTTCGCGGCCGGATTGAGCTTCCTCGGCCTCGCCGATCCCAACACGAGGACCTGGGGGT
>JBOHMN010000307.1:0-11178 GCA_050730175.1 Acetobacteraceae bacterium
GAGCCGGGCAATGAGACGAGGGCAGGAATCACAGTTACAACAATAATGTTGTAACTACTAAAAGGCAAGCGTGAAATGGAGCGACCATCCCGCCACCGGCGCCGCCGGGTTCGCCCTGGCAAGCCTGGATGGAACGCCGGGGGGAAGATCCCCCCGTTGAACCGGCGGCGAATGCCTTGGCAACGATTAGGTAGGCGCGCTTAGGCAGGCGCCACATGTCCGCTGTAGCTCTTCGCCGCCACCAAGCCAGCCAGTCCCGTTCCGGCCCGATCGCGCCAAAAGGCCAATGTCCGGTCTCAAGCAATTGCCATCTGTAGGCGGACTGGCAGCTTTCCACCTTCCCCGCCGGCGCACGCAAAACCGCTTACGTCTGGTTCGGGGAGTGCCAGGATAGGCAGGTGTCCACGGACGGGCGGGAGGGAGGGAGCGGGGTTTGTCTTCCCGCACGATGTTCGCGAAATCGTCGTGCTTGCCGAGAAAGGGGTGTTTCGAGGTTATCAGGGCACAATGCGAAAGGGTTTCAAGTACCTTTCGTTACTGTCGGAGAGAGGCCCAAAGCCCAATGTTGAAGCCAGTCTCAATGCTGAATTCAGGCACGTCCAAGCCTCAACAGTGCCGGCTGCAAAGAAGTCCGGAGCGCAGCTATCGGAGGCGAGGCATCGTGTCTTTGGTCTGCAGGCGGCATTCAAGACAACACCGTCCATCGGCTCCTCTTGATGTCCAAGTCCGAGCACCATCTCGCCAGTGCGCCGATGGCCTTGTTTATTAAGAGCAGTCGGAACGGTGATTTACAGACATTGCCAACTCGATTGCCCGCCTGACCATCTGTCCTAGTGCACTCCTACTATCCCGGGGCTGGCTGCTGTCCGTCTCGAAGCAGACCTTCGAGCTACTCCCGCTTCCCACCCATCCGTGCCATTTGCCGCTGCACCCACGAACGGCTGCTCTGGGGAAACGGCGCCGCTTGTCTGAACGGCGGCGTTGGGCGCGATGCGGCCGAGCGCGGTCGCCCACAGTTGAACGGCCGCTTTTTGTGGGAGCGGACGTGCGCGTGAGATGCGATGAACGACCGCTATTGGTCGCAAGCGGAAATTCAAACTGAGACACTACCTTGTCGGGCGTCGCCTACCCCTGGTAGCTGCCGAGGAAATCCACCTGCCAGCGCATCTCGCTGATCGCCAGCGGGAAGCTTCCCGCCGGCCCGGGTGGGAGCGTCGCATCCGGCGCGCAACCGGTGAGCAGCGCCTGCACAGGCCCGGCGGCCCGCATGGAAAACCCCGCCTTCCACAACAGGCTCACCAGCCCCTTGGCGCTCTTCAGCGCGACCGCCCGTTCGATCACCTCGAACGGCACGCGCGCGGCAACCGCAAGCCGCGCCGCAGCCAGCTCCGCATTGCCCTGCCGGACAGCATCGAGCAGCGTCTTTTCGTCGAGCGCACCGCGCGCCGCGAGCGCTTCCGCCTCGGTAACATAAGAGCTGGTACTGGCCGGCTCGGCGGCGGTTTTCGGGCTCGAACTCGCGGCAAGCCGGCGATTGAGCTCGGCGGCCAGCCCCCACGGAAGATCGGCTCGGCGCGCCAGCACGCCGACAAGCTCGGTGCGCACGATCACCGCGAGCACACGCATTGCAGCTTCCGAAAGACGCGGCCGACGCACTAACGGCGCGTGCCACTCCTCGTGGTTCGCCGCACCTGCGATCAACCGATCGAGCGTTGCTTCGCGAATCGCCGCCGAAGAATTGCCGAGCAGCAAGCGAATCGCCGCGACATCCGCCGTCGCCACGACGGCATCGCTCACGGTCTCGTCCAGGTGCGCCCTCCGCGCGACCGCCTGCACCGTCGCCACGGTCGGCGCGCAATCGATCAGCGCCAGCAGATCCGCCGTGGTCAGGAGCGGTGAGAGGCGAATCACCGGATCGAGAACGTTGACCGCAATGTCGCGCGCCAGCCTGAGAATCAGTTCCCGCGGCGCCTCCGGCATCCCGGCGACCGCGTCGGCGATCGCCGCACGCACACGCACAGCCTCGTCTTCGACCATCGTTGTGAGTGTCGCCAGCACGTGCTCGCGCAGCTCTTCTTGCTCGCCCGCGGCAAGGCCGGGCAGCAATGCCGCGATCTTCCCCGCAAGCAGCGCGCGCACCCGCTCATCCCGATCGGCCGCGAGCAGCCGGTTCGCCGCGATCGGGCTCGCCTTGTTCATCGCCACCGCAGCCCGAACGGTAACGGAGGGATCGCGTGCCAGAAGCCTTAGCACCTCGGGTTCGGTCGCGCGCGATGCCAGCCGGACGCGATGGGCTTCAGCAGCTGTACTGATCGCCCGGAGCGCCCCCGCGCGCACACCAGCTGCTTCTGCTTCAAACGTTCCCGCCTCACTCATTGCGAGCCCCTCCTTCCCGCTCGCCAGGCTTTCCCCCGCCCGGCGGCCTGCGGTGCGCCACCCGCCAATGGTCTCGCCCGCCGCGCTTGACGGCATACATCGCCACATCCGCGCGGCGCATCAGCTCCTGCACGCTCTCGTTCGACCCCGCCTCCCGCGCCGCGATGCCGATCGAAACAGTCGCCCGGATACCGCTCCCCGATGAGATCGGCCCCAGTCGCTCGGGTACCGCCCAGCGAATTTGCTCGGCCCGCTCGGCCGCTGCCAGGTGATCGGCTCCGTCGAGCCAGAGCGCGAACTCGTCGCCACCGAGGCGCGCGATCAGATCGGTCGGCCGCACAATCTCCTTGAGCAGCGCGGCGGTGATCAAAAGCGCCGCATCGCCGACCTCGTGACCCAGCGCATCGTTCAGCTCTTTGAAACGATCGAGGTCAGCAAACATCAGCGTTCCGGGCAGCCCTTCGAACTCGAGCCGCTCGACGCGTCGCGCCAGCTCATCGAGGAAAGCACGCCGGTTGAGAAGGCTGGTCAACGGGTCCGTCTGCGCCTGCCGAGACAGCTCGCTTTGCGTCGCGGCATGCTCGAGCACCACGCGCACAACACTCCCGGCCGAGACAGCAAGCTGGAGATCGTCAGTGTCCCAAGAACGCGAACCCGGCGTCCGCCACACAACGAGGCCGGTCCGCCCGGCGAAGCGCGTCGCGGCCAGCATCGCCATCAGCATCCGCCCGTCCGGACCGTTAGCGGAAAGAGGCGCGGCGCCGGCGCCGGACAGCATATCCGCCGCCGTATCTTGCACCGCCGTCATTCCGCTGCCGGCCTGATGCAGCACAGCCACGTCAGGCGGGTGCGAATCCGGTCCGTCGCCCTTGAGGTCGAGGACCGCAATTCCTTCCGCCCCCATCGCCTGCATCAGCGATTCCAGCACCGCCTGCATCATCTGCGGCGCCAACACCTCGCTGCGCATCTCCCAAAGAATGTGATCAAGCAAGGCACCGCGCCGGAGCGCGGCCGCCGTGGCCTGCTCTCTGCCATCCTGCTCGGTCACGTCACTCGCAATCCCGCGCGCGCCGATCACCTGCCCGGCCCCGTCGTGCATCGGCACCATGCTGAAGGCAAGGCAAGCAAGGGTTCCGTCCGCGCGGCGCACCCAGGCGCGACGGCGCCGATGCGCCGCGATCGGGCGGAAGGGGTTGAAATCCTCGACCGGCCTGTCGGCCGCCAGAACCAGCTCTGCCGCTTGCCCAAGCAGCGTGCCGGATGACCAGCCCAGCACGACATCCGGTGACAGAAAAGTGAATCGTCCGCATGCATCGATTTCGAACGCGATGTCGGCAGCGAGGTGGACAAGGTCGCGCCAACGCTCGCGGCTCTCGAGCAATGCATCGCAAAGCGCCCCGTTGCCCGGCGAAAGGCATTGCCCCGCCGCGCTCATGCTGGTTGCCCTGGTCTCCGCCATCTGCTGCCTCCACGCGCTGCAGATCTCACTGCCATCGGGTAAAGATGCAGTTATCATCGCCGTCCGGAGCATGTTCAGCTTGACTGAATATGCTCCCTGTTTGTTTTCTCGAGCAATTTCATCGCCCTGACCGGCATCTGGCGATTCCGGTCAGCGTGATGTTGCCCTAGTGTCCCGATTCCGAAGTTCCTGATCACGGACGACGGGCCGGAATCGGGACACTCTCTTTTGTTTTCAGTGGCCCGCTTATCCCCTCCGTTCGCTGCAAACGACGGCGAACTTCGGGGGCAGGACACTAGAGCCGGACTGGCCGACCGTGGGCGACCAGCGTTGACACGGCAAGCCCCCGCCCCGCATGGTCCGCCCGGCTTCCGCCCGGACGGTTCCTTGTCCCCGCACGGGGCCCGACTTTCAGCAGGACGGGAGTGGAACGGAATGCAGGAGCCAGCGCTCCGTGCGGAAATCGAGGCGCTCTGGGAAATTCGTGAGACTCTCACCCCCCGCAGCGGAGGCGCGGCACGTTCGGCTGTGCTCGCCGCCCTCGACGCCCTGGATCGCGGGAAGCTGCGCGTCGCGACGCCGGGCCCCACCGGGTGGGTGGTGCACGAGTGGCTGAAAAAGGCCGTGCTGCTATCCTTCCGCCTCACCGACTGCACCTCTTTCCCGGGAGCCGGCGGCGCCCCCGCCTACGATAAGGTCGCAATGAAATTCGCCGACTGGGGTGCCGATCGCTTCGCCGCGGCCGGCTTCCGTGCGGTCCCCGGGGCGATCGTCCGCCATTCCGCCTACATCGCACCCGGGTCCGTGCTGATGCCCTGCTTCGTCAATGTCGGCGCCCATATCGGCGGCGGCACGATGGTCGATACCTGGGCAACCGTCGGAAGCTGCGCCCAGGTGGGCGCCAACTGCCATATCAGCGGGGGCGTCGGGATCGGGGGTGTGCTCGAGCCCTTGCAGGCAAGCCCCGTGATCATCGAAGATGATTGCTTCGTCGGCGCCCGCTCAGAAGTTGCCGAAGGCGTTGTGGTCGAGCGCGGGAGCGTGCTCGCGATGGGGGTTTTCCTCGGCGCGTCAACGCGGATCGTCGATCGCGAAAGCGGCGAGATCTTCCTCGGCCGTGTGCCCGCCTTTTCGGTCGTGGTGCCGGGCAGCTTGCCTGGCCGCCCGCTCCCCGACGGCACTCCCGGCCCGCAGCTTGCCTGCGCGGTCGTCGTCAAGCGGGTGGATGCGCGGACCCGCGCGAAGACCTCGATCAACGAGCTTCTGCGCGCGTGAACCAAGCGGATCCGCTCGCTCTCGCCCAGGCGCTCATTCGCTGCCCGTCGATCACCCCAGCGGACGCCGGCGCGCAGGACGTGCTTGCCGCCGCTCTTCGCGCCCTCGGCTTCCGCGTCTTTCCTCTTCCCTTTGGTGCTGTCAGCAACCTCTACGCGCGCATCGGCAACACCCCGCCCCTGTTCTGCTTTGCCGGCCATACTGACGTGGTGCCGCCGGGCCAGGCGGCCTGGAGCGTCGATCCATTCGGCGCCGAAATTCGCGCGGGCTGCCTCTACGGCCGCGGCGCCTGCGACATGAAGGGCGCGATCGCCGCCTTCGTTGCCGGCGCGGCCGCCCATCGTGCAATCAGCCAACAGGGCTCGATTTGCCTTCTTATCACCGGAGATGAAGAGGGCGTTGCCGAGAACGGCACCATAAAAGTGCTCGATTGGATGGCGGACAAAGGGGAAAAGCCGGATTTTTGCCTGGTCGGCGAGCCGACCAACCCGAAGCGCATCGGCGAAGTGATCAAGATTGGCCGCCGGGGCAGCCTCTCCGCCGCCATCACCGTGCACGGGCGGCAGGGGCACGTGGCCTATCCCGCATTGGCTGACAATCCCGTGCACCGCCTGCTCGCGGCCCTCGCCCCCCTGATCGCCGTCCCGCTCGACGCCGGCAGCGCATGGTTCGAGCCCTCCGGCCTCGAGATCACCACGATCGATGTCGCCAACCCGACAAGCAATGTCATTCCGGCGACCGCCCGAGCGTCCCTCAATATCCGCTTCAATGATCTCCATCGCGGCGGGGATCTCGCGGCGTGGCTTCGCTCCGCGCTGGCGCGCCACGCCGACCGCGCCGAACTCGACATCGCCATCAGCGCCGAGCCGTTCCTCACCGAACCCGGCCCGGAGATCACGAAGCTCGCCACGACGATCGGGGCGGCAACCGGCATCAGCCCACGCCTTGAGACCGGCGGCGGCACGTCCGATGCGCGGTTCATCAGAAGCCTCTGCCCGGTCGCCGAGTTCGGCCTCGTCGGAGCAAGTATGCACCAGGCGGACGAACATGTGGCCCTGGCCGAGCTCGCCGCGCTCAGCGAGATCTACCGCGCCATCCTCCGCACCTTCCTCGGATGAGCGGACGCAGCCCGCACCGGCAGCGACCCGCGATCCTAGCCGGCCTCATCCTCCTGGCTCAGGGGTGCCCCGAAGGATTCCGCCATTTCGGCGGTTCGGTCCAGGCGTTTCTCGCGAGCCTTGCACCACTGGTCGCGTTCCCGCTGGTTGGAGGCCTCCTCATCGCCACCAGTGGTCGCCCAGCCGAGGGCCTGATGAGCTTCCTCGAGACGATCTGCGTCTTGCTTGCGCAACCGGTGATCTCCGAAGCGCTGGCCGAGCGGTGGGGGCGGGGCGATCAATGGCTGCGCTATGCGACCGCCTTCAATTGGTGCCAGTGGCTGATCCCGTTGCTCGCGATTGCCCTGCTCGCGATGGGCGGCCTTTTGCTGAGCTTCGGCATGCCATCCGGTCTGATTGCTCCGCTGCTGCTGACGGGGATCATTTGCTATGCCCTCTGGCTGCAGTGGTTTCTGGCGCGACGCGGCCTCGATATTTCTGCGCTGCAAGCGGTGGCGCTGGTGGTGCTTGTCAATCTCGGCACCGCGATCTTGCTGCTATTCCCGCGCCTTCTCGCTTCTTTCGGCTGAATTCGCTGAGAGCAATATCGCCCTGACCGGAGTCGGCAGATGCCGGTCAGGGTTATCAAATTGCTCGGGAAAACGAACGGAGAGCGTGTTCAGCCAGCCTGAACGCGCTCTAAGCGAACGGATCCTGCGCGTAACGCACCTCGAGAAGTGTCAGTCCTGCCGCTGGTGCCGTCGGGCCGGCAAGCCTGCGATCGGCGGCAGCGAGCACGGCCGCGATCCGGCTCGGCTCCCACCGCCCCTCGCCGACAAGCTTGAGAGAGCCTGCGATGTTGCGCACCTGGTGATAGAGAAAGCTGCGGGCAACAGCAGTGATTTCGATCGTCTCTCCGACGCGGCTCACAGCGAGCCGATCAAGGGTGCGCAGCGCGCTTTTCGCCTGGCAACCGGCGGCGCGAAATGAAGAGAAATCGTGTCGTCCGAGCAGTGCAAGCGCTGCCTCCGCCATCGCCGCTGCATCGAGCTCCTGCGGCAAGTGCCAGACGCGCCCGGCGGCAAGCGCCGGCGGCGCCGGCCGGTTCAGAATAACATAGCGGTAGGTCCGCCGGATGGCCGAAAAACGCGCATTCCAGCCCGCGGGCGCGGCGGCCGCGCGCAGCACCGAAACGGGATGCGGCCGCAAGTGATAGTTGAGCGCGGGCGCGAGCTGCTCGGTCGGAAACGCCGCCCCGAGCTCGAGCGTCACCGTTTGCCCTGCCGCGTGCACCCCCGCATCCGTCCGCCCGGCGACCGTCGTCGCGACCGTGCCGCGTTGGAGTTTTCCCGCAGCATCCTCGAGCACTCCCTGTACCGATACTCCGCCCGCCTGCCGCTGCCAGCCGCGGAAGGGGCTCCCGTCATATTCGAGAAGGAGCGCGTAACGCGCCATCAGCGAAGCCGGCTTCCCGCGGCCAGGTGGTGCCCGCGCAGAAAGGCCGCGCCACCCATTCTCGGCTTGCCGGCCGGCTGCACTTCGAGAAGCCGGAGTGCGCCCTCGCCGCATGCGACTGTGAACCCGGCATCGAGCAGAGTTCCGGCCGCCCCGCTTCCGGCCGCGACTGCGGCCTTCAGGACCTTGAGGCGGACATCGCCGACCTCGCAGAAGCTGCCGGGCCAGGGATCGAACGCGCGCACCTGCCTCTCTAGCGCGACGGCCGCGCGGCTCCAGTCAAGTTTGCCGTCGGCACGGGAAAGCCGCGGCGCATAGCTCGCGCCATCGGCGGGTTGCGGCCGGGGCGGGGAGAATTCCGCCAGGGCCCGCACGATCAGCCGTGCTCCGATCCCGGCGAGCGTCGCCGTCAGCGTCCCGGCGGTTGCGTCGGACGGAATGGGCACCGCTTCTTGCAGGAGGATTGGCCCCGTATCGAGCCCGGCATCCATCTGCATGATCGTGATGCCTGTCGCACGATCGCCCGCCAGAATCGCCGCCGCAACCGGCGCTGCACCGCGCCAGCGCGGCAGCAGGCTCGCGTGGATGTTCAGGCAGCCGCGGCGCGGTACGCGCAAAATCTCAGGCGGCAGAATGAGCCCGTACGCCGCAACCACCGCACCATCGAGATCGAGTGCGCCAAACCGCGCGCACTCGTCGTGGTTTCCCTTGAGGCGTGCCGGAGTCGCTACGTTCAGCCCGCGCGCCGTCGCGCACTCCGCCACCCGCGATGCTTTGTACTGCGCTCCCCGCCCCGCCGGGCGAGCCGGCTGGGTATAGACCATGACAATTTCATGCCCGGCCGCCAGCAGCGCATCCAGTGCAGGAACCGCAAACTCAGGGCTGCCCATGAAGGCAAGCCTCATGCCGGCTGGGTTTCTTTCTGCCGCCGCTCCTTGGCCAGCTTGCGGAGGATGATGTTGCGCTTCAGCGCCGAGAGATGATCGACGAACAGCACGCCGTTCAGATGGTCGATCTCATGCTGCAGGCACCTCGCAAGCAAGTCCTCCGCGGTGATCCGTCGCTCCGCTCCCGAGAGGTCCTGATAGCCGACCGTGACCCGGGCCGGGCGCGTGACCTCGGCATACTGTCCAGGCAAAGAGAGGCAGCCCTCCTCTCGGGTCACCACCTCGCTGCTGGCGGAAACGACCTTCGGATTGATGAGAATGAGGGGTGCAGGCTTGTTCTCCGGCATCAGGTCGATCACCGTCACCGCGAGCCCGACGCCCACTTGCGGCGCAGCGAGCCCGATCCCCGGCGCGTGGTACATGGTCGCGAACAGGTGCGGAACGAGCGCCGCCACTTTACTCCGATCCTCCGGCCGCACCTGCCGCGTCCTGGTCTTCAGGATGCGCGCCGGAGCCATCACGATCGGCAGGATTTTCCCGTTTGCTGGGCTCATGCCGCGCATGTAGCCGCGCGGCCGCGCGTGATCAATCGGCAGCCCTTGCAAGCCCGCTTCCGGCTGCCAACATCCTCGGCCGAAGGGGTGCCACGATGGGCCCCGGCGGACGCTTCGCTCAACGGAGGAGGCCCGGCAAGAATGAGCACCCGGTTATTCGGCTCGCCTTTATTTCTCGGCTTCGATCATCTCGAGCAGATGCTCGAGCGCGCGTCGAAGACCGCGAGCGATGGCTACCCGCCCTACAATATCGAGCAGACTGGCCCGAACGCGCTCACGATTACGCTCGCGGTGGCCGGTTTCACCATGGAAGAGCTGCAGATCACGGAAGAAGAGAACCAGCTCGTGATCCGCGGCCGCCAGTCCGAAGAGGCGGCCGGCCGGGTCTTCCTGCATCGCGGCATCGCTGCGCGGCAGTTCCAGCGCGCTTTCGTTCTCGCCGAGGGGATCGCCGTAATGCATGCCTGGCTGGACAACGGTCTGCTGCATATCGACTTGGTGCGGCCGGAAGTTGGGGCGCGCGTCCGCACGATCCCGATCGGGCAGAAGGTCGAAAACGCGCAGTCTGGCGCGCTCGATGGGGCGCCGGACCGCGGCTGAGGAGAAAACCATGGATATGCACAGCAACGGAGAGCGGAAAGAAGAGAGCGGCAGAGCGGCGGTCAGTGTCGACATCCGCCACCTCTCGGAGGGCCAGCTCGCGGCGCTCGGCGTCTCGGAGATCGCATACGTCAAGCTGGTGCTGATCAATGGCGCGGCTGCGATCGCTATCCACGCCGCAGACGGTTCGCCGATCGGCATTGCGGCAGACGAGAAAGTCGCGATGGCGGCCATCCGCCAGAACGGGATGGAGCCTGCCCTCGTCCACTGAGCCGCTTGCGCTCTCCACCCGGCACCGAACGGCGCGCCGGGTGAGGGCCGAGCCTCCGCTCAGAATCCCACCCGATCCGCACCTTTCAGTTTCAGCCTCTCCCGTGCTTCATCAGGGCTCGCGATCTCGAGGCTCAGTTCTTCGAGGATGTGGCGGATTTTGCTCACCTGCTCGGCATTCGAGCGGGCGAACTTGCCGCGGCCGATATAAAGGCTGTCCTCCAGCCCGACGCGCACGTTGCCGCCGAGAACGCCGGCCATCGTCGTGAAGCTCATCTGGTGGCGCCCGGCCGCCAGCACCGACCACACGTAGGCATCGCCGAACAACCGGTCTGCGGTCTCCTTCATAAAGAGCAGATTGCGCGGCTCGGCGCCGATGCCGCCGAGGATGCCGAAGATCGTTTGCACGAACAGTGGCGGCTCGACAATCTTGCGATCCAGGCAATAGGCGAGGTTGTAGAGGTGCCCGGTGTCGTAGCATTCGAATTCAAAGCGCGTGCCGTGACCCTTGCCCATCACTTCGACGATGCGGGCAATGTCGCGGAAGGTGTTGCGGAAGATATGATCGTCGGTCCGGTCGAGGTATGGCTTTTCCCAGGTGTGCTTCCAGTGTTTCACCCGATCGCCGGCGCGGGAAATGTTGAAGTTCATGCTTCCCATGTTGAGGCTGCACATTTCCGGCTTGGCGCGCATCGGTGCAGCCAATCTGTCGTCCACCGTCATATTGAGTCCGCCGCCGGTCGTGATGTTGATCACTGCCTTGGTCGACTGTTTGATCACCGGCAAAAAGCGCATGAAGACGTTGGGGTCGGGAGTGGGTTCGCCGGTCTCCGGGTTGCGGGCGTGCAGATGGACGATGGCGGCCCCGGCTTCCGCCGCTTCAATCGCGGAGCGCGCGATCTCTTCCGGTGTCACCGGCAGCGCGTCCGACATGCTCGGCGTATGGATGGCGCCCGTGATTGCACAGCTTACAATGACTTTGCCCGCCATGGCTTTTCTCCCACCTTGATCGGCCCACTCTGCCCGACAGAGCCGCGTTCGGCCAGCCCGGCTGACAGAGGTGGCCGGGGGAATCTGGACAGTGCGATAAGTGGATTTTCTGCCTGAGCGCGGCGAGGATGCCGCAGGTCAGGAGGGAAGAAGAGGTGGCCGGGGGAATCTGGACAGTGCGATAAGTGGATTTTCTGCCTGAGCGCGGCGAGGAT
>JBOHMN010000308.1:0-10204 GCA_050730175.1 Acetobacteraceae bacterium
AGGCGAGCCGATTTGCCGCGCTCAGCCCGCCCGGCCTTTTGCCCCTCTTACCCACGTCTGGAATATCTCCTTGAAATGAAAGGTTTTTCAGATCGGCACTTTTGGCACGAGGGTTACGACAAGGCCGATGCGGCAGGCCGGCCGATAGAGCTGTGGTTCCAGGACGAGGCGCGCACCGCCTCGGCCTACATTTTCGGCGCGATCTGTCCCCAACAGGGCAAGGGGGCGGCTCTCGTCCTGCCCCGCTGCACCACCGCGGCGATGACCCTGTTTCTGGCCGAACTCTCCCGAGCCGTGGCCCCGGGCGCTCATGCCGTGCTGCTGCTCGACCAGGACCTCGCGATCCAGTAGGCCGCACTGAAGGCGGCCGGCTGCGCGCAACCGGGCTGCCGATCGACACCGGCAGCACTACGGGTATCGACTTGGCTTCGTCGCGCCTGAGGCCGGGCGGCGTATCGATCCCGCCAAGCGCAATGCGCTCTAGGAATGCGATTTCGCTCGCGCTGCGCGAAGCATTCTCGCTCTCGGCGACGAGTTTGATGGTGAAGAGGCGGCCGCCTTGGCGCTCTGCTCTGCATCGCGATCGGCAGCTTCCTTGGCCAGCCGAAGCGCCCGGAGACGCGCGGTTTTTGCGGCCTCGGCCTTGCGCTCCTCTTGGGGCTGTACAACTGGCTGGCTTGATGTCGCCTTCATCCTGAACTGCTCCTCCGCGAGCCGGCGGCGTGACTCATCTCCGGGCATTTCGCGAGCCCGTCAGGCCACGCGACCCAGCCAGTGCGCCGTTGTGATCCCCGATACCCCCATCAGGGCGCTCGGGTGCGAGCGTCAAAGGAAAGGCTGTGTCCATTTTCCGTTTCGATTGCTTCGGCTTCTTCGCTTCGCGGTTCGACCGTCTGTGCTCCTTCGCCATAACCGACCCCATTGCTGTTGCGGAGACCGTGCTCTGAAACCACTAGAAAATGAAGAACCCGGCCTTGTCCGGCCCAGTGGCCCTCGCTGCTTATCAAAGATGATCAGCGTCGCGGCGTCATCGCAAAGATTCCTCGCCGTCATCCACAGATAGGTCCGATTTTGAATTTTGCAATTACGCCGCTCTGGGATCGCATGAAATAAAATCAGGAGACTGCTGGCCTTCAATTTGAAGATTCCTTAGATATTCTTATTCTGTTCAATGCACCTGCCGGATTTGAGAGTCGCAGCGACCGTTCGCTCCCGTGCCGCCGAGAATGCCGCAGACACTTGATCGCGGCGGATCGCACCAGTATATAGGGAGGGCAGTGTCCGTGCTCCTCGGTTGAGGCACGTGACCGGGCCTGCGTGAGCGATCCCCCGATGCGGTGGAAGCTGGCCTGATCTTTATCCCCTCCTGACACTTGGACAGCCCTAATCGCGCGGGTCGTCTCCGACCCGAGTGGCGCGTTCAGGCGAACGCGCCCGAACGGAATCTCGAACCCGAAGGGCTATCATCACCTTGCTCAGCTTCTCCGACCTTGGACTTTGCGCGCCTCTTCTCAGCGCCCTCGCCGCCGAAGGTTATACGGCTCCCACCCCGATCCAAGCGCAGGCCATCCCGCCGGTGCTCGGCGGACGCGACTTGTGCGGCATCGCACAGACCGGGACCGGCAAGACCGCCGCGTTTGCCCTGCCGATCCTCCAGCGCCTGTCCGCCCTTGCGCAACGACCGACACCGCAGACGTGCCGCGCGCTCGTCCTCAGTCCCACCCGAGAGCTGGCCAGCCAAATCGCCGAGAGCTTTCGCGCTTACGGCGCCCGGACAGCCCTTTCGACCGCCGTGGTTTTCGGCGGCGTCGCGATCGGGCAGCGGCGGCGTCAACTGGCGCGCGGCGTCGACATCCTCGTCGCCACGCCGGGGCGCCTGCTCGATCTGATCGACACCCGGTCGCTTGCCCTGTCGAGCGTCCAGGTTCTGGTTCTTGACGAGGCCGATCGCATGCTCGACCTCGGCTTTATCCATGCGCTCAAGCGCATCGTGAGGCTGCTGCCGCACCGGCGACAGACGTTGCTGTTCTCGGCGACGATGCCGCGAACGATCGCTGCTCTGGCAGAGGATTATCTCCACGACCCGGTCAAAGTGGTCGTCACGCCGGCGGCGACGACCGTGGAGCAGGTCGAGCAGGGCGTCATCTTTGTATCGGGCGAGCAGAAGCGGGATTTGCTCGCGACTCTGCTGCGCGATCCGGCTTTCGAGCGCGTGCTCGTGTTTACCCGGACGAGACATGGAGCCGACCGCGTCATGCGCCATCTGCTCGGCGCCGGCATCGAGGCGGCGGCCATCCACGGCAACAAATCCCAGCCGCAGCGTGAGCGCGCGCTTGCCGGCTTTCGCGCCGGCCACGCCCGAGTGCTCGTCGCCACCGATATCGCCGCCCGCGGCATCGATGTCGATGGCGTGTCGCACGTCATCAATTTCGAGCTGCCGAACGTGCCCGAAGACTATGTGCACCGCATCGGCCGGACGGCGCGGGCCGGTGCCGCAGGGATCGCGATCGCCTTTTGCAGCGACGAAGAGAGAGCTTATCTGCGCGACATCGAAAAGCTGACACGACGGTCCATTCGAGTGATCCCCGCCCGTCCGGCAATTCCGGCCGCCCGCAGCAGTTCAACAGAGCGGCCGGCGGAAGGAGCCGCGCTGCGGGAAAGCCGCCTGACGTCTGGGTCCCCGTCCGCGAGCGGCCGACCCACCCCGCCGCAGCACTCGGCGCGGTCCTCCGGCGCCGACGCACGGCGCGATAAAGCGGGCGTCACCACCGGTTCGCCTCCGGCATTTCTGCAGCGTCGGGTGCCGGCAAAACCCGCATCGGCATTCCGCTCCGGCGGACGCCGGGGTTCCCCCACTGCGGCTCGCCTGGACGTTGTCCGGTAAATGACGATGTGCGGTCCATGCTGCCGTTTTGCTTCGCCACCGGTCAGGTATGAGCGCCGTCTCTGCGACACTTCGGGACTGGACTATGGGCAGACGTGAGAAGGGGCGCCACATCGGGGACTTCGTGCTCTTCGATGTCCTCTATGAGGACGGGACAAGAACCTCGAACCGCAAGGTGCCGAGTTCGGAACTCAATGGCATCGATGGGGACTTGCTGGCGAAGCCCTATCTCGAGGCCCAGGATCAGAAGATCGCCGAGATTTCCGGGCGACCGCGAACCCCGATCAAATCCCTCACCCCCTCGCGCCGCCGCCAGGCCTCGGAGTCGCGAATGCTGATGGTGCAACGCTTGGCGGGCGATTGCTCCGTCTTGGCGGTGGCCGAAGCGTTCGGCGTCACGCCCAAGACAGTGCGCAAGTGGCGCAACCTCACTCGGTCAATCTGGTGAGTTCATCGAGGACATCTGAGATGAGCTTGTGGCGGCGCGCATCCCGAGCCTCCGCGGTGCCGGAGAAGAGTTGAAGGAGATACCGCGCCTTTGCTGCAGCCTCGGCCCAGGTCGTCGCTGGAGCAGCGACGAGAAACCTCTCCAGCTCCGCTTGACGCTCTTGCAGGGCCGCTTGGTCGACTTGGACCTCATGGAGTCGGCGACGGATTTCGGTATCCTTCTGAGCATTCATACCACGGTGCTCATCGAGTTCTATCGGTTCGTTTGTCATGGTCGCTTGCACGCCTTTCTTTGCCACCACCCGCAAGGTAGCGATATCACCGGCTCTCGTTCGAACGCTGGCCGGCAACAGACGCGGGATCACCCGCCGATAGGAGAGGGGTCGCCAGCCGCCCGGACCGGCGAAGCCTTGGCCGTCTGCTGTCTTTGGATCATCCCGAGCACTCTGATCCAGGATTTCGTCCGGAGCGCCTGCCCACCGAGCGCCGCAGTACGGGCGTTATCCCGCGCGACGGTGGCTGCCTGCGCTCCATGCACCTCGATCATGTCGCGGGCGAGCGACAGCTCGTCGGCGCCATCGGGGATGATCATCATCTCGTCGATTGCCGCGTCCGGCGAGGCGCCTTTCTCCCAGGTGAACTCATTGGAACCCTCGAAGCATGATGAATGCCGCCAAGACCAGCCCGATCAGGATCGGAATGACAATTGGCGGAGTGATCCAGGCTCTCATCACGCTCGTCCTCCCTCGGGCATTTCCGGCTGATCCGACAGTGCCGCGATGGTCGGCGCCTTCGGCTTCCAGTCTTGCGCAAAACGTCTGGCGTCTGCCATTTGAGACGGCGTCAAGCCGAAAGAGGCGCGCTGATAGGCGGACTGAGCCTTTTGGAGATGGGCGCCACGCAGGCTCGTCATCGCCAACAGGTACCACCCGCAGGCCTTTACCGAATTCCCTGGTATCTCAAGCTCGCCGGCGTACATTTCTGCGAGTTTGAACTGCGCTCGGGGCAACCCCTGTTTGGCGGCCGCCAGCAGCCAGCGCACTGCCTCGGGCCGATTTCTCCCGTCGAGGGCGTACCGGCTATCTTCCAATCCGTTTTCGTACATGATCCCGAGATTGAATTGCGCCTCGGCATCGCCGCGTTCGGCGGCTTGAAGCAGATGTTTTTTCATGCCCGTCGCTCCTCGATATCCAGGGTCTCGCGTGCCTGACCTTGTGGACAAGGCAACGCCTCTCCCCGCCGTCGGGGAGAGGCAATGCCCTTTTCGGGTGTCGGCGCGGTTGGAGGCTTTCAGAAATCCATGCCCTCCATACCATCCATGCCGCCGCCGGGCATGGCCGGCGCGCCTTTCTGCGGCTTGTCGGCAACCATCGCCTCGGTGGTGACGAGCAGTCCGGCTATGGAAGCGGCGCCCTGCAAGGCCAGGCGCACGACCTTGGTCGGATCGATGATGCCGGCCTTGATCATGTCGACATAGGTGCCGCTCTGGGCGTCGAAGCCGTGATCGGCATCGCCCTTCTCCAGCAGCTTGCCCACGATGACCGAGCCATCTTCTCCGGCGTTCGCAAGAATCTGCCTCGCCGGCGCCAGCAATGCGCGACGGACAATATCGATCCCGACCTTCTGATCGTCGTTCTCCGGGTTCAGCCGGCCGAGCCCTTGGCTCGCATAGAGAAGCGTAACGCCGCCACCAGCGACAACGCCTTCCTCGACCGCGGCGCGGGTCGCATGCATCGCGTCGTCGACGCGGTCCTTGCGTTCCTTGACCTCGACTTCGGTCGCGCCGCCGACACGGATAATGGCAACGCCGCCGGCCAGTTTGGCCAGGCGCTCCTGCAATTTCTCCTTGTCATAATCCGAGGTCGTCTCCTCGATCTGCGCGCGCAGCTGCGTGCAGCGGCCCTCGATATCCGTCTTCTTGCCGGCGCCGTCGATGATCGTCGTGGTTTCCTTTTCGATGCGCACCCTCCTGGCCCGGCCGAGCATATTGAGGGTGACGGTCTCGAGCTTGATGCCGAGATCCTCGCTGACGACCTGGCCGCCGGTCAGGATTGCGATGTCTTCAATCATCGCCTTGCGGCGGTCGCCGAAGCCCGGAGCCTTGACCGCCGCGACCTTGAGACCGCCGCGCAATTTGTTGACGACGAGCGTCGCCAATGCCTCGCCCTCGATGTCCTCGGCGACGATCAGCAGAGGCTTGCCACTCTGCACCCCGGCCTCGAGCAAGGGGAGAATTGCTTGGAGCCCGGGCAGCTTCTGCTCGTGCAACAGGATGTAGGGATCTTCCAGCTCGGCGAACATCTTCTCGGTGTTGGTGACGAAGTACGGCGAGATGTAGCCACGGTCGAACTGCATGCCCTCGACAACGTCGAGCTCGGTCTCGAGGCCCTTCGCCTCCTCGACCGTGATGACGCCTTCGTTGCCGACTTTCTGCATCGCTTGCGCGATTATCTCGCCGATCTCGGGGTCGCAATTGGCCGAAATGGTCCCGATCTGAGCGATCTCGGCGTTGGTCGAGACCATTTTCGAGCGCTTCTTGATGTCACCGACGACCGCTGCGACGGCCATGTCGATGCCGCGCTTCATATCCATCGGGTTCATGCCGGCGGCGACCGCCTTGGCGCCCTCGCGCACGATCGCCTGGGCGAGCACCGTCGCGGTCGTCGTGCCGTCGCCGGCAAGATCGCTGGTCCGGGTGGCGACCTCCCTTGCCATCTGGGCGCCCATATTCTCGAACCTGTCGGAGAGCTCGATCTCCTTCGCCACCGTCACCCCATCCTTGGTGATGCGCGGCGCACCGTAGGATTTGTCGAGGACGACGTTGCGGCCCCTCGGACCCAGCGTCACCTTGACCGCGTTGGCGAGAACGTTGATGCCGCGCAGCATGCGGTCGCGTGCGTCGCCATTAAATCGGACTTCCTTGGCAGCCATGTTCCGTCTCCTGTGGTTAAGCGGCTCTGTTCATGGCGGCGGTCTGATCGAGAATGCCCATGATGTCGGATTCCTTCATGATGATGAGGTCCTCGCCATCGAGCTTGACCTCGGCGCCCGACCACTTCCCGAACAGCACCCGGTCACCGGTCTTGACCTCGGGCGGGTGCAGCTCGCCGTCCGCGTCGCGCGCGCCGGGGCCGACGGCGACGACTTCGCCCTCCATCGGCTTTTCTTGCGCCGTGTCGGGAATAAAGATCCCGCCGGAGGTTTTCGCCTCGGGCGCGACGCGCCGGATCAGGACGCGGTCCTGCAAGGGACGCAGTTTCATTGATGGCCTCCTCGGACCCGTGCGAGGGTCTGGCACTCTCGGATAGAGAGTGCTAACACGCACGCCCTACATGGTGCGGCGGGCCAATAGGTACAATAGAATGATAAGATTTTCAGGTTGTCGAAAAGGAAAAAACACCCAACCAGCCCTATTCAAAAAATAAATGCTCTCGAATTTTTCTTGTCACGATTTCCATCGGCAGCGACATCGACGGGGTCGGCTCGGATCGATATGAAACGAGCCGGCCGAGCGCGATGGGCTCGCCGGCGCGATCGTTTCTTTATTCGCTCGCCGCGGTTCCGGAATTGCGCTCAGCTCATTAATTCGATGAAGGCACGCCTCGCCAGTCGACCATCAGCGGCGGCGCCGAATTCTATCCGGATCGCGGGATGCGTGAAGTCAATCCATTGGCCTACATGCCAAGGGCCGATCTGATCCGTGTTCAGGAGCTCGTTCAGCTTGACCGCAAGCCGACCGGTACCGAAGATTCCACCTATGACGGGAAATGTAATTCGGTTGAATTCGACATCGCATTGATCCTTCGCCAACTCGCCCTCGCCTCCACGCTCTCAGCCGGCCGTGTCGCCCAGCATCCAACCTATCGATCAGAACGCGACCACCGATGTCGCTGTGGGCGAAGATTTGTTGCCACGCTCGCTAGAAGAAACCAATTCTTACTAAGATCCCGGCAACATGTCGCGATCACAGCAAGAGAGTTGGTTTGCTATCCGACGGGTAACCTAGGACTACACCGGATCAATCGCGCACGTTTCCACGATTCAGAATTATGTGCGGCAAACTCTCTCCTCACATTTCATGTGGCATTTTCGATCGTAGATTTCAAGGGGAATGAGGGGTTAAGAACGCAATTGTGATGTTAAAAGAAGATCCTCTCAGGGGAGCATAAAAGTCCGTGGGGTGCCCGCGGCGGAGCAGGGCGATAGACCGGCCGGATGACGCCTCCGCAGCGGTCATCGCGGAAGAAACCGCCGCTTCGGCCGCCGCCGGAAGAGAACGGCGTGGTGCAGCTCAAGGTATGGCTGCTCGGGATCAGTCCGATGATCTGGCGGCGCCTGCTGGTGCCAAGTACATGCACCCTGCGCGAGCTGCACGGCGTCATCCAGGCGCGATGGGCTGGGAAGGCATTCATCTCTACCAGTTCTGCCTCCCCAAATCCGCAGTCGGCACACGGCTCGGCATGGCCGCCCAGCGCCGGCGTGCGGCACGCCGAGGCGCGGCGCGTGAGTTCTCTCGGGGTCCTCTTCGGCTGCCAGACTTGCGTCTTGACATGCCCTAATATCACCATATAACCATCTCACCCGGTCATAAGGTGATATTGTGCAGACCATCGCCATCATTTCGCAGAAGGGCGGCAGCGGGAAAACCACGATCGCGGTCCATCTCGCCGTCTGCGCCGCGTTGCGCGGCCGGCGGGTGGCTCTGATCGATCTCGACCCGCAGCGCAGTGCGGCCGGCTGGAATGACAGCCGTGCCGCCGATCGTCAAATCGATACGATTGCGGCCGAGGCGCGCCAGCTTGCGGCGCTGCTCGACAAGGCGAAAGGCGCCAAGATCGAGCTCGTCATCATCGACACCGCTCCGCACAGCGATGAGGCGGCGGCGCTCGCTGCGGCGGCGGCGGACTTGGTTCTGGTTCCATGCCGGCCGGCTCGCTTCGACCTCGACGCGATCGCCTCGACGATCGCCATCACGACGGCCGCGCGGAAGCCTGCCGCCGTGGTTCTGAATGCCGCGCCGCGGGGCCGCCTGGCCGACGAGGCGCGTGCGACGCTGGACGGACGTGGGATCAGGGTTGTCGAGCCGGTTCTGTACCAGCGCGTTGCTTATGCCCATGCCGTAATCGACGGTCGCGCCGTCCATGAATACGAACCGGGCGGTCAGGCGGCACTGGAAGTCGAAAACCTATATCACCATATCACCCGGTTACTTGGTGATAAGACGCGGAAGAGAACAGCGGCATGAGAAGCGGGACGCAGAAGCGCGCGAAGCTCGGCTCGACGGGCGTATTTGCAGAAGCGCCGTCCGCATCGGAAGCCACGCAGGCACCGAACCCCCCGCGGCCTGATCGGGTCGGACGTGTGACCTTGCCATTCTGGACCACCGAGGCAGCGAGACGGCAGCTTCGCATGATGGCGGCCGAGCACGACACGACACAGCAGGGATTACTGACCGAGGCCTTGAACGACCTGTTCCGAAAGCACGGCAAACCGCCGATCGCATAGGGAGGAAACAAAATGCCCGACCTGATCTTGACCCCGCCGACTTTCGCGGAAGGGCAAACGATCGAGGTCAATTGGCACGGTAAGACGGTCTTGATCTTCTGGCGCGACGAGAACACGCTCGTCATCGAGGGTGATGAGCGGAAAATCTTTCTGACTGAATGGGATGCCGACAGCATCGCCTTTGCCTTCGCTGCCGAGGGCGAGGACTTGACGGCCCTGCGAGGCGCGGATCCCGAGAAGCTCACCGATGCCTTGTGCGCCCGGTTCGCCGAGCTGCGGCATGCGGCGGCGGACGATCGCGCCGAGCGGATCGAGCGTGTCGTCGGCGAGGTTGCGCGGCAGAAGGCCGACGAGCTCGGCCGGCCGCTGTCGCGTGAAGAACTCGCCTATATCCGCAAGCTGGCCCGCGCGCACGTTGTCGGCCGCACCGACTAATACCAGCCTGATTAATCACCAACCTGTCCTTGGCAGGGGTACGAGCTGCCTGATCGGGAACACCTACCTCCAAAGCCCGCCTCACAGGTCAGCGCCAATTCAGGTCGGTATAAGCAGCCCGAATGGCTCTCCCTACCGGAGCGGGCCTCGGCGCGCGGTCAAGGCAATCTCTTCAAGAGCGTCAGCACATCGCCGATGTCGTCGAGGCGCCCATCCCAATAATCAAGGATAACGTCCTGGTTCAGGCGAACCCACGCCGCCGCGACGCGAAAATCCTCCGCGCTCAGTTGGCCGATAAGGCGTTGATCCGGGCGCACGGTGATCGATGCGCTGTCAGCCCAGCGCCCGCGATCGCCGTGCTGGCGGGCGACTTTGATACGGCAGTCGTGCGGATAGCCTTCGTTCGGAGTGATCCATACGACCATCGGCAGACCGGTGCGCCGTCGAACGATCTTCGCCATCGCATACGATGCCTCGGACGCGTCGAAGCTCGGCTCGCTCATTCCGCCGCCTCCCGCTGCTCAGCCGGCACGGTCAGCCGCTCGAGCAACTCGGCGAAGCTGTCGGCATCGGCCGGGTGCGCGGCAAGGTGCTCCCGCACGGCGGCGATGAAGGCGCCTGCAAAATCCGCGTCCCGAAAATTCGGCAGCAGTTCCTCGACAATCGCACCGGATACGATTAGCCGGCGGGTACGAGCCCGGCGATCGGCGTCGGCCTCCCGCTTCGCGATTCGCCTCACCTTCGTTCTCAGCGCCGCGATCCGCTGCTGGTATGCGGCCTTCTTCTGCTCGTCTGTCTTACGCATGAGTTGCGGCCCCTGTCCCGCTGCATGAGCGTCCTTTCCTATGCCTGATACAGCGAATAACCCGTATCGCGCAACACGTCACGGTCGAGGGCTTGACGGCGGCGATCGTGCGGCGGAAAAGGTGTAAG
>JBOHMN010000309.1:0-2291 GCA_050730175.1 Acetobacteraceae bacterium
CATGCAGACATACCAGTCGTACCGATCGACCGTCGGGTCGCAATGACCGGGCACGAGGCGAAGCTTCTGGCCGAGTGCCGGCGGCGTTGTGGCGGCGCCGATCGTGATCTTGCCGTGTTCGTCGGAAGCGGAGACATAGCGCATTGCGGGCTGCTGCCAGACCAGTGGCAGCCCGCAATCGACGGCGACCGCCTTATGGCCGACATCGAGGACCGCGACATACGGGCGCGGGCGGCTCATCACGGTTGCGAGCACGAACAGCGATTGGCGGAAGGTGGAGACGGGTAAATCGGATTCGTCGAGGTTCCGGGCGTAGTCGGCGTCCATGAAGCAGTAGCTGCCGGCCTGGATCTCGGTGAAGACGCCGGAGCCTGCTTCGTATGCAAAGCTGCCGGTGCCGCCGCCGCCGACGATCGGACAGTCGAGCCCTTGCTGGCGGAGCTGCTCGACCGTGCGGCGGGTCAAGATCACGGCAGACGCGATTGCGGCTCTGCGTTCGCCCTCCTTCCGGATGTGCTGCGCGCCGCCGTGATAGGCCTGCAGGCCGGCGAAACGGAGATGCGGCGAAGCGGCCACGCGTCGGGCGAGAGCGACTGCATCCGGGCCGGGGGCAACGCCGCAGCGGCCCGCTCCGACATCGATTTCGACCAGCACGCGAAGGCGCGTGCCAGCCGCCGAGGCCGCTTCTTCGAGGGTGGCGACCTCTGACGCATCGTCCGTGCAGAGGGCGATTTCCGAAATCCTCGCGAGCGCTGCGAGCCGGGCGAGCTTGCCGCGCCCGATCACCTCATTGCTGACCAGGATGTCGGGCACGCCAGCCCAGGCGAGCGCCTCGGCCTCGGTAACCTTCTGCACGCATTGCCCGACGGCACCACGGCGCATTTGCAGATGCGCGATCACCGGGCATTTGTGCGTCTTGGCGTGGCCGCGCAGCCGTGCGCCGGTCGGAGCGAGGATGACCTGTATGCGGTCGAGATTGGCCTCGAAGGAATCGAGGTCGATCAGGAGCGCCGGCGTGTCGATCTCTTCCTCGCGCATGCCAGGGGTTGCCGGTGGGGCTTGCAGCATGATCAGCCTTTCACGGGGATGGCGCGACGGACGTGCGGAGGCGGGATGCAGGCACGCACGAGGGCGAGAGGACCAAGAGCTATCCGCACAGCAGCAGGAACACATGCTGAGGATAGCGGGCGCTGGCCGCCCAAGGCAGGAGGGGTGAGGCCGGCGGGTTTACAGGGCGCGCGAACGGTCGAAAGCTGAACGGCGGCGAACGAGGAGTAACGCTCCGGAATGGACGAGCAACCCGACAAGGTTGGTGCGAAACAGATTTCCGTATCGGATCAGGACGGGCCGCCGGGCTGGCAGTCGACGATGTGGTGGATGGTCGGCATCCAGCTCGTCATGACGTTCTCCTTCAGCATTCTGACGCCGATCATGCCACTCTTCCTGCCGGACCTTGGCGTCAAAAACCCGAGCGCGATCGATTTGTGGTCGGGCATTTTGATGGGCGTAACGTCGCTTGTCGCTGCTTTCGTCTCGCCGTTCTGGGGCCGGCTCGCCGACATGAAGGGACGCAAGCTGATGCTGCTGCGTTCGAGTTTTGCGATCGGCGTGTTCACGGTGATGATGGGTCTCTCGCGCAATGTCTGGCAGTTCCTGGCGGCGCGCTGCCTGATGGGCGCGTTTGCCGGCTTCTCGGCGGCGGCGATTGCGCTCGTGGCAAGCCAGGTGCCGGAACGGCGCCTCGGCTATGCGCTTGGCTGGCTGAGCACGGGCCAGCTTGTCGGCAGCCTGCTCGGGCCGGTAGTCGGTGGTGCGATCGCGGATGCCAGCCACAGCTATCGGGTGCCGTTCTTCGCCACCGCTGCGATCACGTTCGTGGTTCTGATACTGGTGACGCGATTCGTGCGCGAGACGTTCACGCCACCGCGCAAGAGAGAGCGCCGGGCCTCGGTGCTGACGAGTCTCAAGATGCTGGCACGCTCGCCGGCGCTCGGGCCGATTTTCCTGGTGCTGCTGCTGGCGCAGTTCGGCGTGACGACCGTGCAGCCCGTAGTGACGTTGTTCGTGCAGGAGCTGATCGGCAACGTCAGCGCGCTGGCCATGCTGGCCGGCATCGCGTTCTCGATCACCGGATTGGCGGACGTGATCGCATCGCCCTTCCTTGGCAAGCGAAGCGACGTCATCGGTTACCGCCGCGTCCTCTTGATCTGCCTGGCCGGCTGCGCGGTAGCAACACTCCCGCAGGCCTTCGTGCACAGCTACTGGCTGTTCGTGCTCGAACGTTTCGGGGT
>JBOHMN010000310.1:0-5265 GCA_050730175.1 Acetobacteraceae bacterium
CGGCCGGCCGCGCCCAACCAAAATCTCTGCCGCTTGCGCGCGGCGATCGCAGGAAAGCAGGCCGGGACGAAGAACAGGCGCTTGCTTTCAGCCGAACAAAGAACGGGATGCCTCGGGAGCATCTGGGGGAGGCAACGGCCGCTATCCCGGGGAACATTCCGGAGTGAGGCAACACGCTCTCTCACCCCAGATTGTCGCGCTATAGCTTCGCAAGATCTCCGGTGCAGAGAAAGCGGTTCGCGAGACCGGCCACGCGGTTGATTGGATTGCGCTCCTCCCGACGATGGGGCGCGGCGTTCCCGGGGCGGTGGTGGTCTGGGCCCTGTTGCTCGCGTTCTGGCGGAGCCGCAAACGGTTCAAAGGCAGCGTGGGCAAGGACGGTGGGGGGGAAGTGCCGAACGACTGGCGGCAGCGCGGTTGAGCAATCCGTTCCCGACCACGCGCCCGATCGGCACCGCTCACGCCCCGGGCACTGGTTGCGGTATGCCAATGCTGATGTCGCGCCGGTATGCGGCGGGGTAACGATGCCGTGCGACGCCACGCACTGCCATTCCCGCGGGTCAGCTTGGGGTCCGCCGCTGTCTGTTCCGCTTCCGGACTGGATTGGTAATCCGTTGATTTTGCTGGTGCCGACGCTCGGACTTGAACCGAGGACCTACTGATTACGAACTACCCCCAAGTATCTAGGTGGACTCCGTGTCCGCAGGCATCAGCACTGAGAACGCCTAGTAAATCGCTGCCTCTCAATACGTCCTGGTGATTTCTGTTGACTGTCAGGGAACGCGAGAGCATATTCTCTGCGGACCTTTTGCGGACACGGGATACGTTGGACATGCAGAACGATCAGCCGGCAGGGGCGCTGAAAACCGAGGGGGGCGTCCGGAATCGCGGAATCAGCGGGCCGGGAAACCGGATCGTCGCCGATGGCACAGTGCCCGGGCTTGCAATCCGCACGACGGCTGCCGGGCACAAGGCGTGGACGCTGGCCTACCGCGACCGGTCGGGCGCATCGCACCGCCTCACGATCGGCGACGTGGCCGATTGGCCGGTCCCCAAGGCGCGGAAGCGGGCTCGGGAGCTTCGGCGAGAAATCGACCAAGGCGCCGACCCTCTCGGCGAGCGCCACGCCGAGCGCACGGCCCCGACCGTCAACGATCTCGCTGATCGATTCGAAGCCGAGCACCTGCCGCGGAAGCGTCCGGCGACGGCGAGCGAGTATCGCAAGATTCTCGACCAGATCATCCGGCCCGCAATCGGCAAGAAGCGCGTCGCCGAGCTGCGCCATGCGGACGTGGAGAAGATGCACCATGGGGTCGCGACCCGGGCGCCTTACCGGGCAAACCGTGCCATAGCAGTGCTGAGCAAGATGCTGAGCCTGGGCGTCCGCTGGGAGATGCGGCCGGACAACCCCGCCCACGGCATCGAGCGTGCGCCCGAAGAGAAGCGAGAACGCTATCTGGTCCCGGCCGAGATCGCCAGACTCGGGGAGGTGCTGGCCGGCCACCCCGAGAAGAGCAGCGCCAACGCGGTTAGACTGATGCTCCTCACCGGCGCGCGCAAGGGCGAGGCTCTGGCAGCGAAGTGGGCGGACATAGATATGGAAGCGGGAGTCTGGTCGAAGCCGGCCGCCACCACGAAAACCGCGAGGCTGCACCGAATCCCGCTCTCCGCACCAGCGTTGGAACTGCTCACCGGGATGAAGGCCGAGGCGGACAAGGAGACCGGGCGGCGCGCGCGGATCAGCCTGCCGCCGATCCCGTATCTATTTCCGTCGACAGACGGCAAACCGCTCGGTGATCTCAAACATTTCTGGGCGGCCGTGATCCGCAAGGCCGATCTGCCGGGCGTTCGCGTCCATGATCTCAGGCATACATACGCGAGCATCCTGGCGGCGTCGGGCCTGAGCCTGCCCGTCATAGGAGCGCTGCTCGGGCACACCCAGGCCAGCACAACGCAGAGGTATGCTCACCTGCTGGACGATCCTCTGCGGGCCGCAACGGAGCGGGCCGGGGCCGTCATTGCCGGGACGAGAAAGCCGAGTGCGACGGTGCACGACATGGATGGCCGGAGGCGGGCGTGAGCGAGGCCGAGCCCGCGGATGCATGGGCCGCAGAGCGCAGTGTGCGCGGGCAGCACGCGGGCTCGGGCTCACGACGGGGCAACTAGCGGCTTACAACACGTTGCTTTCTCCCTACATCGGCGGCGGCGTTCTGCAGGGTGCGGCAAGCGCGAAAATGAATTTGCCAAGGCGCGGCCGGCCAGCTTGCGCAGCTTGGCATCCCGTTGTCACAAGCGAGAGCCGACACTCCGGCGCAGCTCGCCGATCAGATCGTGCTCGCGGTGCGCCATGCGTATCGGGCGAATCCGAGCACATTCGGCATCACGACGGCGGCGCAGGCTGCAACATGGCCCAGGTAGTTCTTGACCGAGTGGGGTGATAGCATGGATCGTCACGCGCGGTCTCGGCCAGACGAAGGTGCAAGTCATGCCAATCCTACCCCATGTTCGGTCGCCCCTCCATCGGACGTGTGTCATAGACAACGTCCTGTCAGTTATGCTCGGCGATGCGATCGGAGACCGCCTTAGTTTGTCGCTCACAAGAATGGACTTAGTAACTACCGGTGAGGAGATAACAGAGACACCCGAGGGCGGTGTGGCGGTGCAGCCGGGTAAAGTCCCGGAATCTCGCAAGGAGAGGGTAATAGAATTCACGGCCGAAATGAGACCCGATCAAGGGTTGGTGATTGTGAACGCAATTCTCGGTGCCCTCAGCAAGCTGTCCGCAGATAGGAAGAGAAAATATAATATTCCGGCAAACATCAGCCCAATCGTCCCGATAGCGGGATGACGACAATGACGGACTTAGCGGCAACTGTAGTCATCTACTCTGCGGTGCTGGCGATTGGGTTCACAGTAACAGCATCGACCCTGCCGCAAAGCTATTCAGCGACCATTACCAGTGGTCCCGCGACGTACGTTGAGATGATAGGCGGCGGGCAGTGGGCCACTGCGGATGTAGTGAAGATGACTGTTATCACCGACGCGGCTATCGCGGAAAAGGAGTCGGACATGGCAGCGGACTTCGCTGACGTGAAATACCCTCGTTGGCTGGTCGCAACTTTCCCAGTTTCACTGGCTGCGACTGTGTTAGGACTATTTTCCGCGATCTATATCGTTGTGGCAGGCTTCTCGATCACCGCGCTGGCTGGGAGCTACCTGATTCCGATTGGCGTGACTGCGATCTATTTTCTCCTGCGGTCCGCCGAACGAAGCGCCGACAAGTGACGTGGCTGATGTCAATCCAACTGGGATAATCACGGCACTAATCAGTGCCGCCGTAAAGCTAAAGCTGCGATCATTTATCAAAGTGAGCTTCTTACTGGCGTGGGCGGCCCCAATCGCGCTCACTGGGCGGACTTTACCCTCGCCATATAGTCAGATCTTTTATGGTGCCGGTGCAGCGCTGGCGGTGATAGGCGCTGTCGAACTGATCGTCTTTTCAATTCTTTGAGTGATTAAAGATCAAGATCGTGATGGGGTGCCAGAGCGGCATCATGGGACGAGCGCATTTCCATTAGCCAACTCGGAGGGAGTGGGCGCAGTCACCGAAGCCCCATGACTTGGATTGATGACCGCCTTTTCTCCGTGCGGGGCTTTTTGCGTTGGTCCTGCGCCAAAGGTGGTCGCGACGACTGTTGATTGGCGCTCCCTACTGCACCGATTTCCCCTCCCGCCGCTCAGCACGTTGCAGCTCGCCGATCGCATGGCGGATTCGCCCCCAGACTGCGGGGCCGTCCGAATCATTGCGGGACAGCAGATCGAGCTGCCGACCCCGGGCCTTGTCCTCGGCGAAGATGCCGTACTGGTCGAGGAGGAGCTTTGCAGCCCGCCAGATTTCAGTCTCGTCCATGGCGTCAGAGAGATACCGCCCTCGGATCGCCCACGGAACACCTTGACGCCCGTCCGCCTTCTGGCGCAGCGTGGCCCTGCTCGGCAAGGCCGAGCGGCCGAACGGGGTGCTGACAACACCGCCGCCCGGCCTGACCATCAAGGGAGCACAATCCCATGAAGGCTAAAGCTAGCACTACCATACCCGCGTTCGAATCCAAGGCAGCTGCGGACGCGGCCGGTTGGAGCGAAATACCGCGCGTGCCTGATGCCGTTGGTGCCGCGCTAACGGCGATCGTCGAGGCGGTCGAGCGGCGCACCGTCCAGAACGTGATCCAGACGCGTGCGGCGGTCGAGGCGAATCTGGAGGCCAGGAACAAGCGGATCGATCGGGACTCCATTGATGAGGTCGCAGCCGATCTTGTCGGTATGGCCGATCTCCTGTCGGGCGCCGCCGATGCTGTTACGAGTTACGCTTCGGGCGCGTTCGGCCTGCGAGTTCTTGAGCGGCTCGCCCGCGAGATGGCGGGCAAGCTGGAGGACGCGGTTGACAGGGGGAAGGCGGAGGAGTGCGGAACGTGACCGCCGAGGTTATTCCGTTCCCGCGACGCTTCCGGACGCCGACGCCCGCGCCCGTCGATCTGCTCTGCCGGGACGTGCTCGGCCCGCGGGTGATCAATATGCGCGACCTCGTCCGTGAGATCGAGGACCTATGCGGCCGGCTCGGTCTGATCGACCCGCTGAAGGTACCGGGGCGCCCGAAACCGGAGCGCCGCCGCCCCCGCCGCGAACCGGACCCGGCCGCATGATCGCTCCGGCATTTCGCTTCACGATCGAGGTCGACCGCTTCGGCTGCTGGACCTCGCGCGCCGAGGGCGAGATCGGGGGTGACGTCACCCTCGAGGCCTTGATCGCGCGGCTGCCGGAGTACTGCCTGCAATATCGGCACAGGCTCGTGATCGACGGCGAGGTGGTGGCCGAGGCTGAGCCGGAAGGCCGGAACCGGGGGCCAGCGTGCCTCTGCCTCTTCGCACTGGCCTCGGTGCTCCTGCTCGCGGGCGCCGGGGCTGCGCGAGCGGCGGGAGCGCCAGAGACGCTCTTCTATGGTCCGGGAGGGCAGCCGCAGGGGCGGCTCGTCGAGACCCCCGACGGCAGGAGCGCCACGCTCTACGCGCCGAACGGGCGGACCGAGCGGACGTACAGGCGGGTGCCGGACGGGTGGGCCGTGTTCGGGCCTGGCGGAGTGCCGGAGGGGCGAGCGGCCACGGTGCCGAGGCGAGGACAGTAGCGGTCGGGCCGGGCTGCCGGCCGCCAGCCAATGGCCCGCTGCCCGAGAGGGTGGCGGGCTCTTTTATGGCCCGCTACTCGGTCCAGAGT
>JBOHMN010000311.1:0-5032 GCA_050730175.1 Acetobacteraceae bacterium
GCCGTGCTCAAGGCCTGCTCCGTCGACCTCGACAAGTTGCGCCGCGAGCTGTCGCGCTACATCGAGGAGGAGCTCAAGGGCCTGGCGACCGACAGCGTCTCCGACCCGCAGCCGACCGCCGGCTTCCAGCGCGTCGTGCAGCGGGCGGCGATCCACGTGCAGTCGTCCGGTCGCGAGGAGGTGAGCGGCGCCAACGTCCTGGTCGCCCTCTTCTCCGAACGCGAAAGCCATGCCGTCTATTTCCTGCAGCTCCAGGACATGACGCGGCTCGATGCCGTGAATTTTATCAGTCACGGCATCGCCAAGGCGCCCGGCCGCTCGGCCTCGCGCCCGGCCCACGGCAATGGCGGGGCGGAGGGCAGCGGCGAAGCCGAACGGGATGAAAAACCCTCCCGCCGTGGCCAGGACGCGCTCTCCAATTATTGCGTCAACCTTAACAAGAAGGCGCTCGCCGGACGGATCGATCCCCTGATCGGCCGCGAGATCGAGATCGAGCGGACCATCCAGATCCTGTGCCGGCGCAACAAGAACAACCCGCTCTATGTCGGCGATCCCGGCGTCGGCAAGACCGCTATCGCCGAGGGGCTCGCCAAGCGCATCGTCGAAGGAACGGTGCCGGAAGTCCTCGCGCACTCCACCATCTATGCCCTCGATATGGGCACGCTGCTCGCCGGCACCCGTTACCGCGGCGATTTCGAGGAACGGCTGAAGGCCGTCGTTTCCGAGCTCGAGAGTCAGCAAGGAGCCATCCTGTTCATCGATGAAATCCACACCGTGATCGGTGCCGGGGCTACCTCCGGCGGCGCGATGGACGCCTCAAACCTCCTCAAGCCCGCACTCGCTTCCGGCACGCTGCGTTGCATCGGATCGACCACCTACAAGGAGTTCCGCAACTACTTCGAAAAAGACCGCGCGCTGGTCCGCCGCTTCCAGAAGATCGACGTCAACGAGCCGTCGCTCGAAGACTCGGTCAAGATCCTGCGCGGCCTCAAGGGCAACTACGAAAAGCACCACAAGGTCCGCTACACGGACGAGGCGATTCGCGCCGCCGTCGAGCTCTCCGCGAAATACATCCACGACCGCAAGCTGCCCGACAAGGCAATCGACGTGATCGACGAGGTCGGCGCCTCGCGCATGCTGCTGCCGGAGCACAAGCGGCGGAAAACCGTGACCCTCCGCGACGTCGAAGAAATGGTCGCCAAGATCGCCCGCATCCCGCCGAAATCCGTCTCCGCCGACGACAAGGAGACGCTGCGCAATCTCGACCGCAACCTGAAATCCATGGTGTTCGGCCAAGACAAGGCGATCGAAGCGCTTGCCGCCGCGATCAAGCTCTCCCGCGCCGGATTGCGGGAACCCGAGAAGCCGATCGGCAACTACCTCTTCAGCGGCCCGACCGGGGTCGGCAAAACCGAGGTCGCGCGCCAGCTCGCGGCGACCCTCGGCATCCATATCGTGCGCTTCGACATGAGCGAGTACATGGAACGC
This sequence comes from Acetobacteraceae bacterium, assembly GCA_050730175.1. Classification (GTDB taxonomy): domain Bacteria; phylum Pseudomonadota; class Alphaproteobacteria; order Acetobacterales; family Acetobacteraceae; genus JAKAWQ01. The sequence continues at coordinate 1,489 of JBOHMN010000311.1, forward strand.
CACTCGATCTCCCGGCTGATCGGTGCACCGCCCGGCTATGTCGGCTTCGATCAAGGCGGGCTGCTCACCGATGCGATCGACCAGCACCCGCACTGCGTCCTGCTGCTCGATGAGATCGAGAAAGCGCATCCCGATCTCTTCAATATCCTCTTGCAGGTAATGGACCACGGCAAGCTCACCGACCACAACGGCAAGACCGTCGATTTCCGCAACGTCATCCTCATCATGACCACCAACGCCGGCGCGCAGGACATGGCCAAGCCCGCGATAGGCTTCGAGCGCGAAGTCCGCCTCGGCGAGGACGACGAAGCCATCAAGCGCATGTTCACGCCCGAGTTCCGCAACCGCCTCGACGCGGTGATCGGCTTCGCCGGGCTGACGCCGGAGATCGTCGCGCGCGTGGTGGAAAAGTTCGTCATGCAGCTCGAGGCTCAGCTCGCCGACCGCAACGTGACGATCGAGCTCTCCTCCGCCGCCAAGGAGTGGCTCGCCGAAAAGGGCTATGACCGGCTCTACGGTGCCCGCCCGCTCGCCCGCGTCATCCAGGAGCACATCAAGAAGCCGCTGGCTGAGGAACTCCTGTTCGGCAAGCTCGTCCGCGGCGGCGCCGTCAAGGTCACGCTCAAGGACGGACAGCTCGCCTTCGAGTGCATCGCGGCGGCGCTGCCCGCCCTGCCGCGGCCCGAAGGCGAGGAGGACGGCGAACGTGAGCAAGAAGCGGTCGTCGAGTAGCGTGCCGGAGCTCGCTTCACCGCGTTAAGGAATCGCCATCTCGCCGAATGTCCCGCCCTTTTTGCTTGCTGCCCCCGGCAGCAAGCAAAAAGGGCCAAGCAGGCTACTGAAAACAAAGGTGTGCCGACGAGGCATGCGCATGGTGGGTCACAGACGTTGGCGTGCGCACCGCTGGCGCGCGACGAAAACGGCGACACACGGCTGTAACAAGACTATGTGATCCGCTTATCCGGGCAGTTGCCCGCCCGCGGATCGCAGCAAAACTGCCATGGTTTTGCCCTCCCGGCACATCATCTCCGCTTCCGCGGCGCACCGCCGCTGCCTGCGAGGGTACCGATGGACGAACAGACCGATCCCGCGACGGCGCAACGCTATGCTCCCCCACCGGCCAGCCGCGAGCTCACCGAGCCGCCGCGCCTCCGCCGCCGGCATCGCCTCCTCCCGCTCTTCGTCGTCCTGGCGCTCATTGTTGCCGCCATCTTCTGGGCCCACCCCTGGACCGGCGGGCCGGCGAACAAAGCCTCGTTCGCGCCTCCGCCACAGCCGGTCGGCGTCGCCACTGCCACAACCGGCAACATGCCGGTGATCCTGAACGCGCTCGGCACTGTCACACCGTTCAATACCGTGACGGTAGTGCCGCAAATCAGCGGCATGCTGATGAGCATCGGCTTCAAGGAAGGCCAGATGGTCCAGAAGGGCCAGTTCCTGGCCCAGATCGACCCGCGCTCGTACGAGGCGGCGCTCGAGCAGGCCGAGGGTCAGCTCGCCCACGACACCGGCCTTCTTCACCAGGCGCAAAGCGACCTCGCGCGCTACGAGAAACTCCTGAAACAAAACTCGATCGCCGCCCAGCAGGTCTCCGACCAGCAGTTTCTCGTGCAGCAGTACGAGGGCACCGTCAGGAGCGACCAGGGAACGATCGCAAGCGACAAAGTCAACCTCGCCTATGCCCACATCACCGCGCCGATCACCGGCCGCGTCGGCCTGCTTCAGATCGATCCCGGCAATTACGTCCAGAACACCAGCACAACCGGCATTGTCGTCATCACTCAGCTCGATCCGATCAGCGTGATCTTCACGTTGCCGCAGAACGACATCGCCGCAGTGACGGAGGCGATGCAGTCCAACCCGAAGCTTCCTGCCACCCTCTATGACAGCAGCAACACGGAAAAGCTTGCGACCGGCACGCTCTACTCGATCGACAACCAGATCAACGTCTCGACCGGCACCGTCGCGCTTCGCGCGAGCTTCGCCAACCCGAAGAACACGCTCTTCCCCAACGAGTTCGTCAACGTCGACCTCCTCGTCAAAACGCTGAAGAACGCGGTGCTGGTGCCGAGTGAGGCAATCGAGCGCGGCGCTCCGGGCACCTTCGTCTACGTCGTCAAACCCGACGACACGGTGGCCGTGCAGAAGGTGACACTCGGCCCGAGCAACGCCTCCGAGACCGCCATCATCTCGGGCCTGTCAGCCGGCACGAAAGTGGTAACCGACGGCGCCGACCGCCTGCACCCCGGCGCCAAAGTCACGATCGTTACACCCGCGGTACCGCAAGCCGGTGGCGCGGCCCCGACCGGCGCATCCCGGCCAGCCGCGGGCAGGAGCGCGCACAACGCCGCGCCGCAGCCACCGCACGCCGCCGCCGCTCAGCCGCCTCCACCGGCCAAACCACGACCGTGAGTGGCATTCTTCCGGCGTGAGCAAGCCGCCATGAATCCTTCGCGCCTTTTCATCCTCCGCCCGGTCGGCACATCGCTTCTGATGCTGGCGATCCTGCTCGCCGGGCTGCTTGCCTACCGCCTCCTGCCGATCTCCGCGCTGCCGGAAGTCGATTACCCGACCATCCAGGTCACCACCTTCTATCCCGGCGCGAGCCCCGACGTGATGGCAACGTCAGTCACCGCGCCGCTCGAAGTCCAATTCGGCGAGATGCCGGGGCTGAACCAGATGTCCTCCGTCTCCTCGGCCGGCGCCTCCGTCATTACCTTGCAGTTCGACCTCTCTCTCTCGATCGACATCGCCGAGCAGGAGGTGCAGGCCGCCATCAACGCCGCCGCCAGCCTCCTGCCGTCCGGCCTGCCGGCACCGCCGGTCTACGCCAAATACAATCCGGCCGACGCACCCGTTCTCACGCTTGCCGCGACCTCCGCCATCCTGCCGCTCACCGCCGTCGAGAACTATGCCAACACGGTGCTCGCGCAGAAAATGTCGCAGCTCCCCGGCGTCGGCCTCGTCGCCATCAGCGGTGGCACCGCCCCCGCGGTCCGGGTCGAGGTCAATCTCCAGAAGCTTGCCGGCTACGGCCTTAACATCGACGACCTGCGCACCACCATCGGCAATCTGAATGTCAACCTGCCCAAAGGAAATTTCGACGGCCCCGCGCGCTCCTATACGATCAACGCGAACGATCAGCTCGAAAGCCCCGCCCAGTACGCAGATGCGGTGATCGCCTATCGTAACGGCGCGGCGGTACGCCTCTCCAACGTCGCTTCGGTCGTGCAGGGACCCGAGGATGCTGAAATCGGCGCCTGGTCTGACACCACGCCCGCCGTCATCCTGAATATCCAGCGGCAGCCCGGGGCGAATGTCATCGCAGTTGCAAACCGCGTGAAGGAACTGCTGCCCACGCTCACCGCAGCGTTGCCGTCTTCGATCCAGGTCGCGACGATCTCGGATCAGACCACCACCATCCGCGCTTCCGTCCGCGACGTCGAATTCGAGCTCACACTCGCGGTCGGGCTGGTCGTTCTGGTGATCTTCCTGTTCCTGCGCAGCATCCCCGCCACCATCATCCCGAGCCTTTCCGTGCCCC
>JBOHMN010000312.1:0-2336 GCA_050730175.1 Acetobacteraceae bacterium
GCGAGCAGTGCATTGACGAGCGTGGTCTTGCCGGTCGAGGTGCCGCCGGCGACGAGAATGTTCCTGCGCTCGCGAACCGCGACGCGCAGCAGCTCCGCCTGAACGTCCGACATGATACCGGCATCGACGTAGTCGCCGAGGGTGAACACGGCGACCGCCGGTCGGCGGATGGCGAAACACGGCGCCGCCGCCACCGGCGGCACCAGGCCCTCAAACCGCTCCCCACTTTCCGGCAGCTCCGCCGAGACGCGTGGACTGCCTGCGTGAATTTCGACGCCCACATGATGCGCGACCAGGCGCACGATGCGTTCCGCGTCGGCGGGTGTGACGCGGCAGCCGGTGTCTTCGAGGCCCCCGGACAGCCTGTCGATCCAGAGCCGGCCGTCGGGGTTCAGCATGACTTCGACGATGCTGGGGTCTTCGAGGTAGCCGGCGATTGCGGGGCCGAGCGCCGTGCGGAGCATGCGCGCGCCGCGGGCGAAAGCTTCAGACCGGAGTGAGATCGTCGTCACATGAACCCCGCAAGTTGCCTCACACGGAGGCGGAGATGTCAGCGGGGTTGATTAGAAAGAGCCGGCACTGGGCCGATGCAACAACGGCGATGAGTCAGGAGGGCTCTGGGATAGAAAGACAAGCGGACGGGATTGTGGCACTCAGAATGCGAAGGTCGTTTTAGCTAAACGAGGTCGGTTTTGCTCCGGCGTGCCCACGGGACTGGAAGCTCCTTCGTCACTTCCCACTCCCTCTTCAAGATATGCCTCGCCTGCTCAACCGCCTCATTGGCAAGCTTTTCCCAGGACACATTAGGCTGTGGCGGCGCGCACTTTCCCGGATTCAACATGTCGTCGAGCCTTCGTAGGAAGGCGTCGTCCTCGGTTTTGTGAGGGTTGTCTTTTGGATTGAACCGCAACCTGATCCTACGCAGGATCACCTTAGCCTCATTGGCGACTGGAAAGAGCTCGTTGCGCTCCCGACTCTCCTTATTCGGATCGCTCGCATTTATGTCATTGATCTCTTCGTATTTTCGGAACCACCTATCTGCTGCGCCCAAGTAATCCGCAATATCTCTGCGCAGATCATTGACCCACGCCTGTCGGAATTCCGAAATCTTGATTGAGTGCGATATCCAAGGCGCGATTGTTGCAGCGACTATTGCCGCGAATGCAGCCAGAAGTGCGATAACCAGTGCCATGGCTTCGGAACCCGCTTATGACTGTCGTGGTGCCGTTGGCCTGTCCGTCAGCCGCACCACCAGCACGCATCACGTCTTGGTACAGCACGAAAGCCGTTTTGAGAACAGCGCTGCCGCGGCCCGAAATGGAGTTCTGAACTGATGCAAAACGTCAGGAAATCTACGATCTCAATCGTTGTTCGATCGGTCGACTCCTTCAATATCGTGGCTAACCTCGTCGGCGAGCTTGCGCCCGCGCGCCAATCTTCGGCCGAGTGCTTCAACGAATCCGTCGTAGCGCTCGCGCCCCTTGGTCTGTGCTGCCGCGAGCGCAGTGTCCGGTAGCGCCGGCGTGCTGGTCAGCCAGAAGCGCACGAACACCGCCAGGGCCTCGTTGGAGATGGTCACATGGCGCTCGATGAGCTCCATCTGCCGGACCATGCGGTCGAGCCGGCGCGCCAGCGCCGCTTCCAGGCGATCAGCGCCGTCGGGCGACAGGTGAGACGCAAGCGCCGCCTCAACGATCAGGGCCTGCGGCACTCGCTTGCGAGCGGCATAGTCCGCAAGCTTCGCCGCAAGATCGGGAGGCAGGCGAAAGGTGTGCTTGGTTCGCATGGCTACATCTGCATGTCGTCGGCCGGATCGAGCGGAACCTGCCGCGCAACGGTGTTGAAGGTCCGCTGCATGACGCGCTGGCGCTGAACTTCGTCGTCAGGCTCGTCCTCGATCGGCTCGAATTCCTGAACAGACTTTCTCGGCTCGGGCGCGACCTCCTCATGCTCGGGCAATTCGGGTTCGCGCCGAATGCCGGCATTGGCGGTATCTTCGGTGTCCGAGCCGGACTCCGCTGCGATTACCGTGTCCGACCAATCGCCGTTTTGTGGAGCGTCAGGATCTTCGTCGGTGGTCGTTGGCTTGTTCTTGGTCAGGATCGGCGGCGGCAGGATGCGCACCGCCAGCTCGGGATCTTCGTAGTAGCGCGCTTTCTTCGCCCGGATCGGGGGGCAGCCCGACACCATCACCAGCTCATCGTCCGGTGGGAGCTGCATGATCTCGCCGGGTGTGAGCAGCGGCCGCGCGGTTTCCTGGCGCGAGATCATCAAGTGCCCCAGCCAGGGGCTGAGCCGGCTCCCGGCATAGTTCTTCATGGCGCGCAGTTCGGTCG
>JBOHMN010000313.1:0-4335 GCA_050730175.1 Acetobacteraceae bacterium
CTACCATCCCACGCCAGCTGCGGGCCGCGCCAATTAATCCTCAAAATCTACGCCACTTAATGATCAAAATGACATCCCCCTGCCCCGTCCTGGCAAATCTTGTGAATGATAACGTCCTTTATCATACGGGGGATCGATGGTATCGAGGGGGAGGGTCCTGGTTGAAAATCATCATAAGTATGATGTAGTATGCAGATGCTGTTTGCAGGAGCCCAGCCATGGCCGAAATCGAGCGTATGACGATCACTCTGCCGTCCGACATGGCCGCCGTCGTCAAGGGCGCGGTCGAGGGCGGCGATTACGCGTCCAGCAGCGAGGTGGTACGCGAGGCGCTGCGTGATTGGAAGACGAAGCGCGCGCTTCAGCTTCACGAGATCGCCGCGCTGAAGGCCGACATCGAGCGCGGGCTCACGGACCTGGCCGAAGGCCGGGTGCAGGGCTTTGACGCGTCGCGGATTATCGAACGAGGGAGGAAGCTATTAGCCGGCCGCTCGAGCTCCGCCTGACCGATGCGGCCGAGGCCGACCTCGCCGAAATCTGGGCGACCCTCGCGACCGAGGCATCGGAGGAGATTGCGACGCGCTTCGTCGAGGCGATCGAGGCCGCCTTCGAGCCGTTGCGGCACTTCCCGCTTTTCGGTCCCGCGCGCGAGCAGCTTGCGCCCGGTCTTCGGGTCACGTTCCGCAGCCCTTATGCCATCTACTACATGCCCGGGCCGGACGCGGTGGTGATCGTCCGCGTCGTCCACGGAGCGCGCGACCTGGCGGCTCTCGCGGAACGCGGAGCGTTCCCGTGATCACGCCGAACCATCAGCCCAAACGCTCAGCGGACGCAGCCAAATGGCGGGCGTTCGATGAGACCATAGCCGAAATCCGCGGCCGATTTACCGATATGCCGCCCGACAAGCCGGAGGCGGTCATTGACGAGGCACTTGCCGCCATTCGCGGAGGATCCGGATGACCGACCAGCTTCCTTCGATCATCCAGTCCGGCGAGCTCGCGACCCGGCCGGCCGGCCGTCTTGTGCCGGCGCTCATCGCCGACGCTGGCGAACAGGCCGGCTGGCGCTATGTGGAATTCTTCACCGCCAACATCCGCAACCCGCACACGCGCCGCGCCTATGCCCGCGCGTGCGGCCGGTTCTTCGCCTGGTGCGAGGATCGCGGCCTTACGCTCCCGGCCATCCGGCCATTCGACGTCGCGGCTTGGGTCGAGCAGTTGCAGCAGGAGCACACGGCGCCGGGCGTGAAGCAGCAGCTCGCCGCCGTGCGCATGCTATTCGACTGGCTCATCACCGGCCAGGTGGTGCCGGCCAACCCGGCATCCGCGGTGCGCGGGCCGAAGCACGTGGTCAAGACCGGCACGACGCCGGTGCTCGACGGCAAGGAATGGCGCAAGCTGATCGACGCCATTCCGACCGACACCGTGCGCGATTTACGGGATCGGGCGCTCATCGCCACCCTCACCTACTCCTTCGCCCGCGTTACGGCGGCGCTGAAGATGAAGGTCGAAGATCTGCGACCACACGGCGCCGGCTGGCAACTTCGCCTGCACGAGAAAGGCGGCAAGCACCACGTGATGCCTTGCCATCATGCGCTCGCCGAGGCGCTGCGCGCTTACATCGAGGCGGCCCGCATCGCCGAGGACCGCATCGCCGAGGACCGCAAGGGCTGGCTGTTCCGCACCGCGCCCGGGCACAAGGGCACGGCCCTCTCTCCCCAGCCGATGACGCAACCCGACGCCTGGCGCATGATCCGCCGCCGCGCGGCCGCGGCCGGGATCATGGCGCCGATCGGCAATCACACATTCAGAGCAACAGGGATCAACGCCTATCTCGAGAACGGCGGGGCGCTTGAGCACGCGCAGGCCATGGCGGCACATGAGAGCCCGCGCACGACGAAGCTGTATGACCGCACACGCGAGCGATTGACGCAGGCCGAGGTGGAGCGGATCAGGTTGTAGGGCTGCTGCCTGCCCCCGGACTTAGGGGTCAGGATATCCGGATCTCCAAGCAGACGCTTGGGTACGGAACTGAAAAGAGATAAACGGCATTGGCGCAGACATAGCAATGCGGATTCGCTTCATCGAGATACACAACTTCCGCGGGATCAAGTGTCTCAAGTGGGCACCGTCCCCGCATGTCAATTGTCTTATAGGGCCAGGGGATGCTGGCAAGACAGCGATCCTTGATGCCATCGAATTTGCATTGACCCCACGGGCGCAGATTACGTTCGATGACTCTCATTTTTTCAATCTGGACTATAACAATAGCATCAGCATTTTTGTTACTCTGGGCGAGTTGCCCGAAGCATTCAAGGCGCTCGCGGTGTATGGCTCCCACTTGCGCGCGTGGGATTGCGCTGCCCAATCAATCATCGAGGAGCCGAATGAAGCCGCCGGACTGGAATCAGTCCTGACCATTAGCCTAGTGGTTGACAGGACGCTTGAGCCACGGTGGCGCATCTTTAGAAACCGTAGCCTGGACGACGGCGCGCCCGAACGCACAATTCGTTTCGACGACCGCCCACTCATCGCCCCGACAAGGCTTGGCGTTTACGCCGACCGTCATCTGACCTGGGGCCGCAATTCAATCCTGACTCGTTTAACCGGCAAAGGCCGCGTGGGAATGGATGTGCTCGCCGAAGCCTCGCGCGCAGCGCGACGTCATTTTACTGCCAGCGGCGAGATCCTATTCAAGGAGGTGATCGACAAGATACCAACCCAAGCGGGGAAGGCTGGCGTAAAGATCGGCGGGAACGTCGCCGCGCGGCTAGATGTAGCCAGCGTCGCCCTGTCGGCTGCCGGAATTTCGCTGCATGAAGGCGAACTGCCCTTACGTCTCCTTGGCGAAGGTTCTTCACGGCTTCTTGTCGCTGCCCTGCAAGCAGATATCGCCGACAGTGCCGCGGTTGCACTGATAGATGAGGTAGAGCATGGGCTTGAGCCACATCGTATCTCACGGCTTTTGCGCTACCTCAGATCGCACCGGGATGGTGCGCGGCCGCAGCTTTTTCTCACAACCCATTCTCCAGTGGTGTTGCAGGAGCTGGCGATTGGAGATCTTGCGGTCGTGCGGCGACACTCATCTACTGGCAGGGTTGATATCTTTTCGGCCGAGGCGGGTCTCTCGGCACCAAATTCACAGGCACAGCTCCGGACGACACCGGCCGCATATCTCGCCCGCTCTGTCCTTGTGTGCGAAGGCAAGACAGAGGTCGGCTTGGTTCGTGGCCTTGATAGGTATTGGAGCGACGGCGACATCGACCCCTTCGCCGCACTCGGGGTCGCGCCGGCCGATGGTGGGGGCAAGGATAAGGCACCGTTGGCCGCTCAGCACTTCGCCCATCTTCACTTTCGAGTTGCGCTGTTCCTAGACAGTGACAAGGAGCCGGACGATGCGACGATCCTCCCGGCGATCGAGAGCCAAGGCGTCAAAGTGCTCCGCTGGGAGAACGGCAAAGCGACCGAGGATGTTCTCTTCAACGACCTTGGGGATGAAGCACTCTGGATTCTGCTCAAGCTTCTCGCTGCCGAACCAGAGCTATCGGTCTGTCCAGATCATATAAACACGGTCGCCCAGTCGAACGTCGTCTCGGATTGGGCAGCGATCCAGGCCCGATGCACTGACCCGGCTATCCGGGCACACATGACAGCTTGTGCCAAAAAATGCGAATGGATCAAACCCAGACTTTCCTTATCGGAGGAAATCGGCTTTCAGGTCCTAGTACCTTTCGTCGTTGATTTCATGGTGAATCCCTGAATCGATGTCTCCGGAACCACCGGAGATAAGTCGTGACCGCGAAACAGACCGCCGTAAAGAAGTACGTCGTGAAGCTCAGCGATGAGGAGCGCGAACAACTCAACAGACTGATCCGTAGCGGCAAACACCGCGCGCGCCAGTTGCTGAAGGCGCGTGTCCTGCTGAAGGCGGATGCCTCCGAGGCGGGCGAAGGCTGGAGTGACAGCCAAATCGCCGCTGCTCTGGCTACCACCGTCAACACGGTTGCCCGGACCCGCCAGCGATTGGTGGAAGAAGGGTTCGAGGCGGCCCTGACCCACAAGCATTCTCCTGCTTCGGCCAGACCGCGCATCTTCGACGGAGCCGCCGAGGCCAAGCTGGTCGCCCTGGCCTGCTCCAAACCACCCAAAGGGCGCGTGCGGTGGACACTGGCGCTGCTGGAAACGGCGGTCGTAGAACTGAACATCGTTGACCGCGCCAGCGATAACACGATCGGGCGGACGCTAAAAAAAACACGCTCAAGCCTCACCGGCAAAAGCAGTGGGTTATTCCGCCGGATGCCAACGCAGCCTTCGTAGCCGGCATGGAGGATGTGCT
>JBOHMN010000314.1:0-6664 GCA_050730175.1 Acetobacteraceae bacterium
GCAAAGGGGTCGACTCGATAGAGATATGGTCCGATCAGAGTCGCCACCACAATCACCAGGAAGACTACGAGCCCGGTAACCGCGGCGGTGTTTCTCCGGAACATTCGCCACGTGTCGCGTGCCGGGCTCGATATCGCCGCATGGATCTCTTCGTCGGTGGGCGAGGTGGCGAGACTCATGCCGAAGTCCCGATGCGCGGGTCGATGAGGCGATAGGCGAGGTCGGTCAGTATGTTGACGACGATGACGACGATTGAGGAAAAGATCAAAATGCCAAGGATGGTCGGCGTGTCGCGGCGCAGGATCGAGTCGTAAGCAAGACGCCCCATCCCTGGCCAATTAAAGACTGTTTCGGTCAACACCGCACCGGCCAGAACCTGGCTGAACTGGAGACCGCCTACGGTGACGACAGGAAGCACCGCGTTCCTGAGCGCGTGCTTGTAGATGACGACCCACTCCGGAAGCCCTTTAGCTCGCGCCGTGCGTACATAGTCGGCCGTGAGCACTTCAAGCATGCTCGCCCGCGCGAGTCGGCTATACTGCGCGAGGTACACGATTGCCAACGTCAGAGCCGGCAAGACAAGATGCCGCGCTACATCGAGCGGACTGAAGCCGATGGCGGTTACGCTGCGCATGCCTCCGACCGGGAAAATCGGCACAACCGCGGCGAAGAGCAGAATCGCAAGGAGTCCGGTCCAGAAGATCGGCGCCGAATAACCGGCCAAGGAGAAAATCGTAATGATATGACTTCCGATCCCGTTCGGTCGCCGCGCTGCGATAATGCCGAGCAAGGTACCAACCACAATTGCCAGGATAAGCGCGGTGATGACAAGCAGAAGTGTCGCCGGTAGGCGCTCTGCGATCAGCGATGTCACCGGCTTGTTGAAATAATACGATACGCCCAGGTCGCCTCTCAGCACCCTGGAAAGATAGATCCAGAGCTGCTGAGGTAAGGTCTTGTCGAGGCCGTAAGCGTGGCGGAGCTGGGCAAGGATTTGTGGTGTCACGCCACCCATCTCGCCGACAATGGCTTGGATAGGGCCTCCAGGCGCGAGGTGGATCAATCCGAAATTGAAGACGATAACGGCTACGACGAGGATGACGGTATGCACGAGACGGTCGAAGATTGCTTTTAGCAGCAGCACCACGATCCCCTTGCGGCCGTCCCGATCTGTTCCGGACTTGTCGGGTGCCTGCAGCGGGTTGGACGCGGTTTCCTGGAGACCACCTCTGTCACGCTAAGAAGCGATTCGGGTTTCAAATATATGGTCCTACGCAGCATCCTCGTGCGAGTGTGCCAGTCACAACGTCGGCGTCAATAGCGGAGCCTTAAGCCCGGGCCGCCAGCCGCTCGTAGCCGCCCGACCGCAGCGGCGGTGGCTCTGGTGGCACTCTCGGGACCCTGGCGAAGCTGGTCCTGCCGGATGGGTAAGGCCGTACCGGCGTCGGCGTGACCCGGTCGATCACGACCAGCGATTGAGCCGTTCCGCCGGCCAACCGAACTTTCAATGCTGACGGACTGCGCGTCCGACGCGGGAGAAGCACAGCCTGGGGTGCTCGTTCCCCCGGGCCAGATCGCGGGATCTAGCAGCACAGGCACGTGCAGTTCATCCGTTTCCTCAACCAAGTCGAGCGCGCGGTTCCGACCGGCAAGTGGGTGGAGGCGGTGATTGACAACTACGCCACTCACAAGCATCCCAAAGTCAAGGCGTGGCTCGGACGGCATCCGCGATGGACCTTCCACTTCACGCCAACCTTCGGGTTGTGGCTGAACGCCGCCGAAGACTTCTTCGCCGTGCTGACGCGCCAGCGCATCCGTCGCGGCAGCTTCCACTCGATCGCCGACCTGCAAGCGGCCATCAAGCGCTACCTCGCCGAACACAACGCCAAGCCGAAGCCATTCGTCTGGAAAGCATCGGCCGCCTCGATCCTCGCTAAGCTCGACAGGCTGCCTGCACCGTCCGTATGAGTCTGAGCACTGGCCGCGTAGACGTCGTCCGGCTGTCGCCAATATGTTGAAGCTGGCGCCCGGTCAGCGGGTTGCTCAGGAGGCCTGATTATGCAGGACCGATTCACAGGGCGTGTCGCCGTCATCACCGGGGCAGCACGCGGCATCGGCGCCGCCACCGCCACGCGGCTTGCGAAGGAAGGGGCGCGCTTACTCTTGGTAGACCGCGAGTCCGAAGTCGTGGCGCAGGCAAAAGCCGTTGGCGGCCAAGCGCTCATTGAGGACATCGCAGCTCCCGGGGCAGGCGAGCGGGTGGTAGCTGCGGTACGGGACGCCTTCGGGCGGCTCGACGTCCTGATCAACAATGCGGGGATTTCGGGCTCCCGTGCCCTCGCTGAGTGTGACGATGCGACGATCGATCTTATTATCGGCACGAACCTCGTCGCGGTCCTCCGCATTACCCGAGCGGCGCTGCCTCATCTCACACGACCAGGCGGACGGATCGTCAACGTCGCCTCCGTTTTTGGTCTGGCCGGGTATCCCGCCTCGACGTCCTATGCAGTTGCGAAGGCAGGAGTGGCGCAACTAACGCGGCAGCTCGCGGCAGACCTCTCGCAGGAGGGTATCATGGTAAACGCGGTAGCGCCCGGTTTGATCGAAACGGCGATGACATCGGACCGCCTCCATGGAGATCCCTATTATCAGAAGGCCATGCTGAGAGCGACACCTGCTCGTCGGCCCGGCCAACCGGAAGAAGTTGCAGCGGTGATCGCATTCCTCGCCTCAACAGACGCGTCGTTCGTCGCCGGGCAGGTGGTAGCCGTGGATGGCGGCTGGGCGGTGGCGCGACATCCGCCGCGCGAATGAACCGCAGGTGCGAGAACGGTGAGAACGTGACTTAAGCTCCAGGCTCTTCGAGCCCATCGGTCACTCTCGCCGATGTCCTCGCCCGGCTTGGAAATCGGCGACTTGCGGATCAGGCTCAGCCCCATGGCCTGCATGAGCTCGTCCGCGCGGCGGGTCGAACCGCCGCTGACCCAGGCTTCCCCGCGATCATCGTTCCCGGCGCCTTCCCGAGCTCTTTCGGGCCTCAGGGAACGGACGAAAAAAGCAGTTCCGGTACCGCTTCGGCACCAATGGGGTAGAGATCCGGGGCGCGTACCAAGAGTGCGGTCGCGGTGGTCATTCCGCCAGGCTTGGCGCCCGCCGCTCCGTTCGTACCGCCTCTCGTCGGTCGTCAGGGCCTCTCCCGGCTCGGAAAGAGGCGCTGCCGCCCGACTTCAGCCACCGAGCCCGATGGCCGCGTCAGCCACCCCGCCCTACACCGCTGGCGCGACCGGCCCTCTACCACAACGCGGACGCTGACCGTGAGCTCCCGCGGGCCGCGTTGGGTTCTACGTCACCGATCGGACTGAAGGAACCGAGATTGTCAATCAGACCGCGAGCGGCGCAGCATACGAGGCCAAGCCGTATTTTAACCCGGGCGAATTCGGATTAGATTGTTTCTTAAGACCCAACGCAGGCGTGTTCGTATGATGACTCCTCTCGACACGGAACTCGCGGAACTGCAGGCGGCGGCCGAGGCCCATGCCGCCCGCCACCAAGTACTCTCTGATTTCGCCTGCCCCGAGGGAATAAGGATCGCGGTCAACTTCACGGTCGACTTTGATGCGATGCTGCTGCGCCGGCTGCAAGGTGAGCCCCTGATGCAGCTGGCGAACGGTGAATTCGGTGGCCGCGTCGGTATCTGGAGGCTGCTCGAACTGTTCAACGCGCACGGTGTCAAGGCGACGATCTTCACCCCTGGTCGAATCTGCGAGCTCTACCCAAAGGCGCTGCACGCCCTGATACGAAGCGGACACGAGATCGCCGATCACATGTGGGAGCATCGCGTGCCGCAGGAAATCGCGCTCGAAGAGGACCATCTGTCCAAGACCATCGTTGCCCTCGAACAGGTGAGCGGTCACCCCCCACTAGGTACACGCAGCAGCCACACGGCTGCTCTGCTGCGCAAACATGGCTATCTTTACCGCTCGGAGGGCTCAGCCGACCAGCGACCGCATTACCTGTTTGATGAGAACGGCAAAAACGGCCTCGTCAATCTACCGTACCACTACGTCCTCGACGACGCAATGTACTTCAACGCCAACTGGTTCGCCAGCAGCAGCGAGGCACAGCGCATCGCCGACCCCGAGCACGTGTTCGACATCTGGTGGGCGGCTTTCCGCCAGCAGTACCATGAGGGCAGTTATCTTAATATAGTTCTGCACCCGTTCGTGTCGGGTCGCGCCCTGCGGATCGCTATGCTCGATCGACTGATCACAGAAATGAAGGCTCTTCCTGGGGTGTGGTTTCCTACGTGCGAACAGGTGGCCCGCTATTGCCTGGAGAAATTCCCGCCGACCGATAAATGGCACTGAGGAGTGCGCATGATGCCGTGGAAGAAAGGCTATACCCTTTCCGATGAAAAGGGCCTCGGCGACGATGAAATCCGATGGCCGGGCGCCGCACAGTGCTGCCTCGGAATTACCGTCGATCTCAGTGTTGCAGTCGGGGCGGAAGGTATCCGAGCTGCCAATCTCGTGACCGAGGAAGCGCTATTCGGAGCCACTCAAGGGCTGTCGGCCCTGCGCTCGGCGCTTGCCCGCTATCACCTTCGCGCGACCTTCGCGGTCCCGGCCGTCATCGCGTACCAGAATGGCGATGTACTTCGTGCCCTCGTCGCAGAGGGACACGAGATCGCCGCCCACGGCTTCAAGCACGAGGATACGAGCGGTCTGACGCCCGAGGCCGAGGCAGAGCGCATCAATCGCACCACCGAGATTCTGGTAGATGTCACGCGCCGCCGCCCGCTCGGCTGGTTCTCACTACCGCGCCAGGGAGACCATTTTGCTGTGGGTACTATCTCTGAGCGTGCACTCGGCTTGCTGCTCGAAGCCGGTTATAATTATCTCGGGAACGGCTTGGCTGACGACATTCCACATTACTGCGTGACGGATTTCGTCAAGCAACGGGCACTGCTGGCGTTGCCTTACTACTATCACTTCGACGACCAATTTTTTCTGATGTTTCCGCGTCGTGGTACGGGCCTTGAACGCCCCGACGTTTTGCTGCGTAACTGGCGGTGTGAGTTCCGGGCCCAGTATGAGCGCGGACGCTATTTCCATATGACCCTGCATCCGCAGCACATCGGCTGGTGCAACCGCCTGCGATTACTCACGGAATTCCTTGCTGAACTCGGCAACTTCGCGGATCTCTGGAATCCCACGGGGATGCAGTGTGCACGCTACTGGCTCGATGCCTATCCGCCACGCAAGTATCTCCATCTGGAACCCAGCATCTGGCAAGATTATCCCGGCAGCTTAAGCTGAGGTCTGACCGCTCTCTTGCACCGTATAAACCATCCCTTACTGGCTACGTGTCGAACGCCACGTTGCCCGCCGCACTACGTTTACGATCGGGTGCAAGGGGGGGTACGATGCCCGCTCAGGCAGCGTTGCGCTGACCGAGTTTTCTGGGGATGGCAGCAAGGTTCCAGCGTAGCAGTTCATGCACACGCTTGACCGGAGGCGCGGCGATGCGTTCGAGAACCTGATGGAGATAACCCTCCGGATCGAGGGTTGCGCTTTGCCGTTTATGCCGCCCTCCGAACTATGCCGAGCGGCTGGTGTCAGCGGCGGTCAGGAACCGCGTAAATCCGGCGCCCAGAGATGATCGAGCGTCTACACCTACATGCACAGGCCGACGCCTCATCCGTCCGGGCTACAGCTTACTCTGCCGCCTATCCCTGCCACCCCACACTTTCTGGTGCTTCCCTTGAGAGTGCACTGGGAGTTGTTCGGATATCCTCAGCATGTCTTCCGCTGTCATGAATAGGTGGCGCTCCATGGCGGCGGCGGCCTCGTCCACGCGACCACCGACCAACAGATCGACGATCTGCCGGTGATCGTTCTGCCGCTCGGTCATGTATCGCGCATAGACCTCCCGCAGCTCCCGACTGTGGCTAATAGCGTTGCGTAACGACGAGCGTGCGAACAAGATCAATCGGCCCAAGTTCCGGGTCAGTCGGATAAGGCAAGGGTTCTTTGTCAGATCGATGATCTGTTCATGGAATAGGGTATTCAACTCGAAAGCAGCGTCGAAGTCGTAGTGCAGAATAAATTCCTCGGTGTGGGCGATTAGGCCGCGCATCCGTTCGGCATCGAGAGCCGAAAAGTACGGGGCGGCATCGCGGATCGCAAGCGCTTCCAATACAGCCCGGCATCGGTAGAGGTTACGTAACTCTCTCGCTTCGATTCGGCGCAGCTTGTAGCCGCCGCCGGCGAGCGGGGCCAGGATGCCGTCCTGCTCAAGCTTGCGCATCGCTTCGCGAGTTGGCGTGCGGCTGATGTTCAGGCGTGCGCTCCACTCCACATCGCTAAGCCGCTGGCCTGGAAGGATGTCCCCAGAGAGGATCTTCTCCCAGAGGATCTCGTATATCTGTCCATGCAGTGGCTTGGGCCGCTCAATCAACGACGCCGCACCTATCGCCGGCCCGCGGCTCCTGCATAGGCTGGCTTCCCGGTTCACGATCATCTTGTCATGTGGCGACATCGGCAGACTTTCTCCTCTGCCCACAACTACAGGTCCCGTTTCAGTGTTAGGCGTCAACGCGAGTCCAATGCGGCGAAGCCGGTCGTCGGCTGCGGGAACCACTGGGCCAACCGCACTCTACAAC
>JBOHMN010000315.1:0-10333 GCA_050730175.1 Acetobacteraceae bacterium
GTAACTTTCGACGTTCATTTCGAAGATGGTGGCGTGATGGACGAGACGATCGACCGCGGCGAGCGTCATGGCAGGATCCGGGAAGACCTTGCTCCAGGCGCCGAAGGGCTGGTTGGCGGTGATGAGCATAGAGCGGCGTTCGTAGCGTGCACCGATCAGCTCGAAGAGCACAGAGGTCTCGGCCTGATCCTTGGTGACGTAGGCGAGGTCGTCGAGGATGAGGAGATGATATTTGTCGAGCTTGCCAATGGCTGCCTCGAGGGTCAGTTCGCGACGAGCGAGCTGGAGCTTCTGGACGAGGTCGGTAGTACGGGTGAACAGCACCCGCCAGCCATTCTCGATCAGGGCGAGACCGATGGCAGCGGCGAGGTGGGATTTGCCGCCACCCGGCGGGCCGATGAGGAGGAGATTGGCGCCGTTCTCGAGCCACGCATCGCCGGAGCAGAGGGCGTTCACCTGGGCCTTTGAGATCATGGGGACGGCCTCGAAGGCGAAGCTATCGAGGGTCTTTCCCGGAGGCAGGCGGGCCTCGGCGAGATGGCGTTCGATCCGCCGGCGGCCACGTTCGGCGATCTCGTGCTCGGCCAGGGCAGCGAGCAAGCGCGCGCCGGGCCATTTCTCCTTATCGGCGCGCGCGGTGAAGTCGGGCCAGGCCTGTTTGATCGCCGGCAGACGAAGGTCATGGAGAATGAGGGTCAGCCGTTCCTCATCGATCGGCCGCGTGGTCTGGGTCATGCCGCGGCTCCCGTCAGCAGGGTATCGTAGGCGGCCAGGGATGCAGGCCGGACGACGACCGTGGGCAGAGCCGCCGGGTTAGGCGAGAAACGCGCGCGTAGTGCCGGCATGTCGGGCAGGCGCCCGGCTTCGAGATCCGCGGCCAGGATACTGGCGAGCTCGGCTTCGCAGGCCCTCTCGTGGGCAAGCGCGAGCAGCTCGACCATGACGCGGCAAGCATTTCTGTCCGGCATCTGATCGAGCAGCCGCTCGAAGGTTCGGCGATAGGCCTCGCGCGGGAAGAGCTGGGCGCGATAGGCCAAGTTGAGCAAAGCCATCGGCTTTTGTCGCAGGCTATGGATGACGTGGTGATAGTCGACGACGTGGCCATGCTTGCCGTTGGGCTGGGCCCGCCCGCGCGGCAACGCCATGAGAGGAGTACCGCCGACGAACAGCTCCAGGCGGTCGTCGTAGAGGCGAACCCGCATCCGGTGGCCGATCAACCGCGAAGGAACGGTGTAGAATACCTTGCGCAAGGTGAAGCCGCCGGTAGAGGTGACGGCGACGACGGTCTCCTCGTAATCGGCGGTGCGCCGCCCGGGGAGCGGCTGCAGTTTGGCGCGCTCGACGTCGATGCGCGCGGCGTTGCGGCGGTTCTTGCGGCTGACGATCTCGTCGATGAAGCGGCGATAGCCGCCGAGATCGGCGAAGTCGCTGCTGGTGCGTAGGAGCAGAGCGTCGCGGACCGCCTGCTTCAGATGGCCGTGCGCGCTCTCGATCGCGCCGTTCTCGTGGGCGATGCCGCGATTGTTCCGGCTCGGCGCCATGCCATAGTGGGCGCATAGCGCTTCGTAGCGCCGGGTCAGATCCGCCCGAGCATCGGCATCGAGGTTGCGGAAAGCCGCCGAGAGGCTGTCACTGCGATGCTCGCGCGGGCTGCCGCCCAGAACCCAGAGGGCATTCTGCAAGCCGGCAGCGAGGGCGACGTAGCTCTCGCCACCCAGGACGACATGCGCGTGCTCGAAGCCCGACCAGAGCAGCCGGAAGTGGTAGAGGCGATGGTCGAGCCGCTCGCCGGCGACGGTGACGCCGAGATCGGCCATGTCGGTGAAGTCTGACAGTCCCATCCGGCCCGGCTCGTGGATCTGGCGGAAGATCACTTCCTGCTCGGGGCCGTTAATCGCGCGCCAGGTACGGATGCGCCGCTCCATCGTCCGCCGCACACCGAGGCCGAGATCGGGGTGACGCCGTCGCATCTCCTCGAACACTGCGACCGCCCGCAAGCCAGGGGCCGCTTGCAGAAGCGGCACGATCTCGCCCTCGAAGATAGCTGCCAGTGGGTCCGCTCGGCGCCGCTCACGCAGCGGTCCCTTCTGGGAAGGCAGCCGCGGGTCTCGCGCCAGCCGATAGCCGGTCGCCGTGCCGAACCCGGCCTTGGCCGCCGCCCGCGGCACCTCCTCGTTCCGTCGGTAATTCATGAACAGCCTCATCTGCTGGTCGTTGACGTGTCGGCCGGGCACCGCGGGTTCCTCTTCAACTTGAGAAACCTTCGATACCCGGCCAGTCCGACCACCAGTGACACACCCTCGAAACGGCGTGCCCCCGGCTGGGATTGTGGCGGCTCCGGGCTACGCCCTCAGCCGCCCCGCACCCAGCCGGACTCTCATCCTGATTGTCGCTGGACTCTCATCTTGATTGTCGCGCAGCAAGTGCGAGCGTGACACTGCACCGCTCGGACGGCGGCAACACCGCGCAGCCCGAATGCTTTTGGTTGCCCGCTCGGCCGACCTCACGAAGCTGGCTGCGCGGCCTGAGTGTGTAGCACGCGTGGGCTGCGCCGGCGAAAAGGCCGCACCGGCCGGGGGTCGACACACAGCCAGCGTGCATGGCTCTCTGGCAGGCGCTGCCGATGTGGCACCGCGACCGCCGTTATCGGTGGCACGCAATGCGTGAGTTAGTGCCCGCGTCTGATATGGAAAGTGCCGACCGGCCTTGGGGTTGGCCGGGTGGGAGGAGACGATCCATCATATCGGCTTTACGATGCGGACGGGACTGGCCGGACTGTGCAGAATGATTTTCTCGAACCCTATCAACGCCGTGGTGCTCGATATGGACGGCACGCTGCATGATACCGAGGTCGCCTACCACGCTGCCATCAAAACTGCGGTCGAAGCCGTGGGATTCACTGTCACAGAGGCCTTCTGCCATTCTCTTATCGGGATTCCCGGCCCAGAGTCCGACGCGATGCTACGAGCACATCTCGGCCCCGCCTTTCCGTTCGCCGAATACGACCGACTCTATGAGCGATATGTCGCGTCAAGGCTCGCGCGGGAGATCCCTCTCAAGACAGGCGCAAGAGAGCTCCTGCAATCTCTCGCAGAACACGACCTTCGTGCGGCCGTAGCCACCTCGGCGGGTCGTCGCGCCGCCGAGCGTGACCTCGCCCGTTCCGGCTTGCGTCGCCTGCTGCGTGTCGTCGTCACGCGGGACGATGTCGCCTACGGTAAGCCTCACCCTGACCTTTTCCTGCACGCAGCGAGCTTACTCGGCGTGCCACCCCATAAATGCCTTGCCATCGAGGACTCCTTCAACGGCATTCGCGCTGCCCATGCTGCTGGGATGATGCCTATCATGGTCCCAGATCTGCTTACTCCGACTGAGGAAATTCGCGCACTTTGCGTATGCATCGCAGCCGACCTCAACGAGGTGAGGACACTAATTGCGAATTATGCTGACGGCGAGGTCAAAGCAGCCCGAAGCAAACCCGTCAAAAGCGGCGGATTCCCGTGACCGTCGACGACTGGAAACAATCAACCCTAATACTCCCTATCGCGCGCGATTCGCGTGATAGCAGAGCGTAGAGCGGAAAAGCGAAGCGAGTTCAGCCATCGCCTGGGACCGCCTAAGCTCCCCGGCGTCTCACGAATAGCCGTCGCCCCGTATCACCCAAGTCTGATTTCTGGTACCAAGGTGTGCCCTCCGCTATGCCGACTCTGCTTGGTCCGGCCGGAACAGCGAACCGTTCCGCCCGGACCATGGATGCGACATCAGGCGAGCGTACGCTCGCGCCCAATCGTCACGCAGCAGCTGCCTGCTTTGCGGTGTCGTTAGCAACTTCCTCAGCCGCGCTGCCGATTACGATACGACGCGGCTTGAGCTGCTCGGGCACGATCCGCTTCAGCCCAACATGCAGCAAACCGTTCGCCAGCTCTGCGCCTTCGACCACCATGTGGTCGGCCAGCACGAAACGGCGCTCGAACGCCCGGCCCGCGATGCCACGATACAGCAGCTCACCCTGACTCCCATTGTTGGCGCGACCAGTGACGAGGAGCGTGTTGTCCTGCGCGGTAACCTCTAGGTCGGACGGCGCGAAGCCTGCCACCGCCATCGTCAGGCAGTACGAATCTTCTCCCGTCTTCTCGATGTTGTAGGGTGGATAGGTTGGGCCTTCGGACGAGACGCTATCCATTAGCCTCGCCAGCCGATCGAACCCGATCGCAGTACGGAACAAGGGAGCGAAGTCGAAGCCAGTCATACAAACCTCCTGAACAAAAGCAAGGTTCAGGGCTGCCCGTCATGGGCCGGCCCCAGATGCCAAGCGCGGCCCCGATGGGCACCGTGCACAGGAAGAAAGTGGAGACGCGAAGCTGGGCCTTCAAGAGCCCTGCGGGCGGGTGATCCCGAGGCCGGCGAAGCGCCGATTGAACTTCGCAACCTGCCCGCCAGAATCGATGATCCGATGCTGGCCCGTCCAGGCCGGGTGCGATTTCGGATCGACGTCAAGCCGCAACGTATCACCAGCGCTCCCCCAGCATGATCGCGTGGTGAAGTTCGTGCCATCGGTCATAACGACGGTGATATCGTGATATTCGGGATGAATGCCCGGCTTCATGGCGTGGCTCCGGAGAGATGACGGGTCTTTAGCGGTGCCGGCCGCCGCCGGCAAGACGCGGTCATGCCAGCGTGCCGCGGGCGTATTGCGGTGGCCAGGGAAGCACGACACCAAGCACCTTGGCAGCCCGTATCGGCCAGGCCGGATCCGCAAGCAAGGCGCGGGCGAGCAGGACGAGATCGGCCCGACCGTTAGCGAGAATCTCAGCTGCATGATCGGCTGTACGGATCATCCCCACCGCACCGGTCGCGATTCCGGCCTCGCGGCGCACGCGCTCGGCGAAGGGGACTTGGTACCCGGGATGAACCGGGACTGCCTGCGCCGGTGAGTTCCCGCCGGAGGAGCAGTCAATCAGATCGACGTCACCGCGCTCGGCAAGCCACTTCGCAACGACGACCGCCTCGTCAGGAGTGAATCCCCCAGCGACCCAGTCGGAGCAGGAAATGCGAACGAACAATGGCAGCTCAGCCGGCCATGCGCCGCGTACCGCATCGACGGTCTCCATCAGGAAGCGCGACCGGCCCCTGAGGTCTCCTCCGTAAGCATCGTTGCGGCGGTTCGCGATCGGCGAGAGAAACGAGCTCAGCAAGTAGCCGTGGGCGGCGTGGATCTCCAGAACTTGGAATCCTGCATTACGCGCCATTGCGGCGCTGGTCGCGAACTGATCGGCGATCTCAGCGATCCGCGGGTGGCTCAGCGCCTCGGGCACGCTGTAGCCGGTATCGAAAGCAACGGCGCTCGGGCCGACGCCGATCCATCCGCCCGCCTCCTGCGGAATCGGTTTGCCGCCTTCCCACGGCCGCGCCACGCTCGCTTTGCGCCCGGCATGCGCAAGCTGGATGCCCGGAACCGCGCCACCGCGGAGGATTATGGAAACCACGCGCTTTAGAAACGCGGCATGTTCCTCCTTCCAGAGGCCGAGACAGTGCGCGGTTATCCGACCGCGTGCCGAGACGTGCGTCGCCTCGGTGAACACTATCCCGGCGCCGCCCATAGCCTTGGCGCCAAGATGCTGCACGTGCCAGTCGTCTCCCAAGCCGTCGACGGCACTGTACTGGCACATCGGCGAAACAACGATGCGGTTGCGGGCCGTCATCGCGCGGAAACTGACAGGCTGAAAAAGAAGTGGCGGGTCGGCCATGGGGGCAGAGACCTTCGCGATCGAAGCAGCGGTATGCCGCCGATAGGGCGGCATCTGTGCCTTGGCAAGGTCCGGCAGCGCGGGCAGTCTGCGCCGCTTGCCTATGCATCGGGCGCCTCGCGCCGCCGCTTGGCCGGGCGGCCGCGATCGCCAGAGCAGCGGGCGGCATTCGCGAGGCTTGCGGAGTGAACATCCTCTCACTGCAATCTTGGGTCAGTTATGGGCACGTCGGAAACGCAGCCGCCATGTTCCCTCTGCAAAGACTCGGTGCTGAGGTGTGGGCAGTGCATACCGTGCAGTTCTCGAACCATACCGGGTATGGGGATTGGACAGGTGAGGTATTCGAAGGAGCGGCGATCTCCGCGCTGATTGCCGGAATTGCCCGCCGTGGCGTGTTGTCCGCTTGCGATGCCGCGCTGTCTGGCTATCTCGGCGGAACGGATACCGCGAGCGCCGTCCTGGAGGCGGTCCGGGATGTCAAGCAAGCCAATGCGCGTGCCCTCTACTGCTGCGATCCGGTGATCGGGGATGCAGGCACGGTGTATGTCCGGGACGGCATTCCGGAATTCTTGCGCGCCAAGCTGTTGCCTGTTTCTGACATCGCGACTCCGAATAGCTTCGAGCTTTCCCTCCTCACCGGCGGCACATGCACGACGCGCTCAGCGGCGAAACAGGCCGTCACGCGGTTGCATTCAGTCGGGCCGCGCACCGTTTTGGTCAGCGGCCTGCGTACCGAAGAAACGCCGCCGGATGCGCTCGATCTGCTGGTTGGCGAGGACGGCACATTTCACGTTCTGCGTACACCACTGTTGCCGGCCAAGCTGAACGGTGCAGGCGACATGCTGGCCGCACTCTTCCTCTATCACCGGCTCGCGAATGCCGACGCGCGCGCTGCGCTCGAACGCGCCTGCTCCTCGCTGTTCGGTGTGATCCGCTGCACCGTGAAGCAAGGCGGCAACGAACTCGCGATGGTCGCGGCACAGGAGGAATTCATCCATCCAACCCGCAAGTTCACCGCCGAACCTTGCTGAGCTCACAGAGGGGATGTCTCGCGCCCATCGCTGCCTTTGAGCCAGCCGAACGCGGACGGGCAGTGCACACTCGCAGTGCAATCGCGACGACGCAGCGCCGCTGGCCGCAAACTTCTGGCGAGCGATAATGCAGGGCCGCGTGATCGCCGACGCGGGCCCGTGAGCCGCCCTTCCTCTGACCCGGGAGTAACGGCTACCATGCGCAAGCGGGAAGTCCCACCGCCGCGGCGTGCCTCAAGCGCGACCGCCTCCCAGGAACCCGGCGTGGTTCAGCCGTTTAGGGCACATCAGCGGAGGTAAATGCATGAGAATAGGCTTTATCGGGCTCGGCCAGATGGGCGTGGGAATGGCGGCGAGTCTTCTTCGAGCGGAACATCATGTGGCAGTCTATAACCGGACGCCGGGGAAGGCCGCATCGCTGCTCGATCAGGGCGCGAGCGTGGCGGCCAGCATTTCCGAAGCCTCAACTGGCCAGGCCGTTGTTACCATGCTCGCCGACGACGCGGCGGTACAAAGCGTCGCCCTTGGAGAGGGTGGTATCGTCGAAAGCCTGCGGCCGGGGGGACTGCACGTTTCGTCCAGCACAATCAGTGTCCGCCTTTCAGCAATGCTTACCAAGGCGCATGCGAACGCCGGCCAGCGCTTCGTTGCTGCTCCGGTCTTCGGGCGACCTGATGTTGCCACCCAAGGGAAACTCTCTGTGATCGCGGCCGGTGAGAAGGATGCGCTCGAGATGGCGGCCCCTCTTTTGGCTGCGATCGGCCAGAAGACCTTTATCGTCTCTGAAACTCCAAAAATTGCCAATCTCGTCAAACTCAGCGGAAATTTCCTGATTGCCACGGTGATCGAATCGCTGGGCGAGGCGATGGCCCTGGCCGCCAAGGGTGGCGTCGATCGCGGGCGGTATGTCGATATCCTGACTTCGACGTTGTTCCCCGCACCGATCTACAAGACATACGGCGAGCTGCTCGCCACCGGAAATTTCAATCATGCCGGCTTCACGGCTTCGCTTGGACACAAGGACATACGGCTCGCCCTCCAGGCAGCTGAAGAGCTCCAGGTTCCGCTCCCATTCGCAAGCCTCATACGAGATCGATTCCTGACCTTACTCGCCCACGGTGGGGACAATCTCGATTGGGCAGCGATCGGCAGACTTGCTGCCAAGGATGCCGGCTTGGAATAGTGCAAATGACCCCTCGATCAGCCGGCTTGAGCGCGCTTGCCACGGGCGTCCGGGTAGCCGCACGGAATACCGTGCGGGGGAATTTCAGCATCAGAACGAGTCGCCGCTGTTACGGCGCGTCGCGCCATCACACTGCAGTGTTTATTGTCGGTGCGTCTGGGCTCGCTCCATTGTGAAAGGCACCTCGTTGCGTTCTGCGCGGAGGAAACCCGCGTGAATCGAAAATGACGGCGGAAAGTTCGCTACTTTTCGTCACCGAGTGAAGTGAACCTCACGGTGAGGACCGGGGGACTCGCTGGCGTTTTGCCGTTCGCGCCGCTCATGTGTGACTCGCGCAGACAGCGTCGCAGAGGAATTGGGCAAGGCCCCGCCGAGCCCAGGAGCCACCCACTGATCGAATTTCTGGAGCGCGGCCGCAACCGTGGTCGATCCGCGATCGGGCAAGCCGTCGTCAGGCTTGGCAAGGACAAAACTACCGCTACTCGTGTTCTGCGACTCTGATTGCTCCCGCGGCATGTTCGCGGGCTTCAGACGGTCTCGGTAAGTATCAGGCGGCGCCGGCGGGTGATCGGGCGCGCCGGCACTGCGGCAAAGCAGTCCTTTACTGCCTCGCTGATGGTGACGCCGGCGAACTGTGGAGCGAGACGTCGTCCACTTCGCTCCCAGAGCGGGGCGCTGCGCAGGATGAGCCGCCGTTTGAGGGGCGGGAGATAGAGCGCGGTATCGCGCCGTTCGACGCGGAACAGTGACGCAGCCAGCAGCACCCCAAGCTGGCCCGGCGAGTAGGGTTGGCCTTGGCCGAACGGGGTTGCCTCCACATAGGCCCAAGGGCTCCGCCGATTCGGGACAATCAGCAGCAGGCGACCATCATCCCTGAGCACACGCCAGAGCTCGCGCAGCATCCGCCGCGCGTTCTCCGCCCCTTCGAGCCCGTGTATCACCAGGATGCGGTCGAACGATAGATCGGGGAAGGGAAGCGCGTCCTCCTCCGCCGTGCAGGACAGATTGGCAAGGCCGGCAGGCCAGCGCGCCGCGCCGGCCTGCGCGGGGCTCAGCGCGATGCAGCGCCGCGCGCCTTCCCGCCAAAGGCGAAGATAAGGTGTTGCGTAGCCTAGTCCGAGCAACTCCTGACCCGTCAGATCCGGCCACAGCGCCGAGAGCCGCTGGCGGATAAGTCGCGCGGTGACGGTGCCCTGCCGAGTCGCATAGAAATCGGCCGCTGTCGCGACATCCATCGCCATCGCAGCATCATAGCACAGCACTTCTCATTTTGTCCGGCGGTGGCCGATCGGGATGCCCGATAGGGGCATTGGAGTGTTCGCCCTGCTTGGTTGGGTCTGCCCGGTGAGTCTGGATTGCAACGGTCCGGGGCAAATCGGCTGCGATAGGCAGATGGCGGCTTTCGGCGCGACGGCTTTGTCGATTCGATGGCGCGGTGCGCACCACGGATCGCCCGATCGCCGCTGTTCGGAGCTGTTGCCTGGCGGTTCCCGACCGGCGGCAGGGGCGGAACGCCACCTACGGCATGGCAGACTTTGGCACGGCCGCGTTCTCCGCGTTCTTCATGCAGAGCCCGTCCTTTCTGGCACACCAGCGGCATCTGGCGGCGGGCCAAGGGCGATCCAACTGCCAAACCGTGTTCGCGATGGACCGGATCCCCTGCGACAATCAGAATCCCCTGCGACAATCAGGATCCCATGCGACAATCAGATCCGCGCCGTGCCCGACCCGGCCGAGCCGACGCAATTCCATCCCGCGTTCACCGCCGCGCTCGGCGAACTGGAGCAGTCCGGCGCGCCCGACCAACCGCGCGTCCTCAGCGGCCACCTACTGATCGCGCTCGATGGGACGGAGTATTACTGCTCGAACCAGCACCACTGTCTGCAGTGCTCGGTCCGCAAACGCAGCAATGGCCAAGTAGAGTACCATCACTCCTTGCTCGCCGCGACGCTGGTCTACCCCGGCCACAACCACGCGGTGCCGCTGGAACCGGAGTTCATCGTTCCGCAAGACGGCCACGAGAAGCAGGACTGCGAGAGCCGCGCCATGCAGCGCTGGCTGGCGGCCCATGGTGCCCGCTGTGCCCGGCTCAGGCCGGTGTATCTGGGCGACGACCTGTACTGGCGCGAGCCAACCTGCCAACCGGTACTCGATGCGGCGGCGCATTTCATCTTCGTCTGCAAGCCCGCATCACATCCGACCATCGAGGAATACCGCACCGGCATCGAACTTGCGGAGTTGACCGCCCGGGCCAAGCTCCGTGGCACGTCGGGCCGTCACCGCTATCGCTGGCTGTCCGATGTCCCGCTGCGGGACGGCGACGACGTCCCCAAGGTCAACCGGTTCGCGATCGAGATCCTGGATCCGGCCGG
>JBOHMN010000316.1:0-9174 GCA_050730175.1 Acetobacteraceae bacterium
GAGCTGAGGCTGGCCGCGCTTCCTCGCCGCCGGCGCAGGAGCTAAAGGGATCACGCACGCGGTTCGCCGCTCTGTTCCGAAATTGCGTCCCCGGCGGGATTCGAACCCACGGCCCCAGGATTAGGAATCCTATAACCGGCCCTGACAAACCCCGACGCTGTTACAATGTCAGCACCGAAAATCCGCCTATTACCTTGACTTCTTCCCGAACGAGTCCGACATTCGCTGACACTGATACTCGCTCGCGTGCTGACATGGTGCTGACACGGGGGATCAAAGGACTCGGATGATGGCAGGACAGAGGATCACGAAACGGGTTGTTGATGCGGCCGACCCTGGCGCCGTCACGGCGATCATCTGGGATGCCGAGGTCAAGGGGTTCGGGCTGCGCGTCACGCCCAACGGCGCCAAGAGCTACATCCTGAATTACCGGGCCGGGCGCGGCAGGAATGCCCCGATGCGGCGCGTCACCATTGGCAAGCATGGCTCGCCTTGGACTCCAGACACGGCGCGCAAGGAAGCGTTGCGATTGCTTGGGGAGGTTGCCCATGGCGAAGACCCCGCCGAGGAGCGCTTGGCCGCCGCACGGACGATGACCTTCGCGGAACTGGCCGACCTCTATCTGTCCGAGGGCGTGGCTCACAAGAAGCCGCTCACAATTCAGGGCGATCGCGGGCGGATCGAGAATCACGTCAAGCCGTTGCTCGGGCACCTTCGCATCGACAAGCTTACGCGCACCGATGCCGAGCGCATGGTGCGCGACGTGACGGCGGGAAAAACGGCAGCGCCGGAGCCGAAGGAAGGCAAGCATCCGGTCGGCAAGCTGGCCGCGGGCGGGCGTGGCACCGCCGGACAGGCTCTTGCGGTGCTGAGTGCGATGCTGAGCTTCGCGGTTGCGCGCGGGCTGCTGGGAACGAACGTGGCGCGCGGGGTGAAGAAGCCGCCGATCCGCAAGATGGAACGCTTCCTGTCTGATGCTGAGATTGCGCGGCTCGCCGAAGGGCTCGATGGCGAGGCCGCTCGCACCCATGATCCCTATTCTGTGGCTGCAATCAGGCTGCTGCTCTTCACCGGCTGCCGGCGCTCCGAAATCCTCGGGCTGCAATGGTCATGGATCGACTTCGAGCGCGCCATGGTCACGTTGCCAAACTCCAAGACGGGACGGAGGCCAATCTATTTGAGCGCGCCGGCGCTCGGCGTACTGGGCAGCCTGCCGCGCCAGGAAGGCAACCCCTACGTCATCTGCGGGCATCACGCGGGCGAACCTCTCGTCGGGCTGGATAAGATTTGGAAGCGCGTGCGGAAAGCGGCTGGATTGCAAGACGTTCGCCTGCATGACCTGCGCCATAGCTTCGCGAGCGTCGGCGCAGCGAGCGGCGATTCTCTCTTGGTAATCGGCGCGCTCCTCGGCCACCACCAAGCGGCAACGACGGCCCGCTACGCGCACCTGAGCGCCGATCCGGTGCGCCAGGCGGCGGAAGCGATCGGCAAGCGCATCGAGGCTGCGATGCAGCGCAAGCCGAAGGGCGAGCTGATCGAGCTGCCGGCCAAGCGCGCCTGAACGATCCGCGCCCGGCGGCCCCGGGCAAGCGGGACGGGCAATGGCGCGAACCATCGCCCGTCCCTGACCATCAAGGAGAACAGGCTCCATGACGGCTGAGAACGACCCTACCAGAAGCGAACACGACGCGCCCGAGGCCGAAGCCGAGGCGGCCCACACTGCGCATCGCATTGCCGAGGGAATCCTTGCCGACCTGAAACGCTCCGGGCGGCAAGCGCAAGCCGATCGACTGACCGAAATCTTGCTCCTGCTCGCCGATGGCGAGGCGCTGAAAGACCCGCTTCCGGCGCCACCGCCGGCCGAGTAGCATCACCCCTGGCGCGGCTAGGCTGATCCCCGAACGGATGGTTTCCGCACCATCCCCGCCACGCCGTCCTTCCTTGCGGAGCGCCAGCGGAGGCGCCGATGCCATACGTATCGAAGGCCGATCGCGAGCGTGCGCAGTGGATGACGCTGCGCGAGGCTGTCGAGCACGTGCGCGCGATCGAAAAGTGCAGCGCCAAAGAAGCCTTACGCCAGATCGCTTCAGCAGTGAACGATCATGCGGTGGGGGCGGTTTATGAGGATTCAGAAGGGCGCCCATTGCCCCAAACGCCCATGATATCGGGCTCCAGGAGGGCACCGCGCCCGCTGTATAGGCGCCCGTTGCTGGCCCTGGATGAGCACCACGTTCAATCAGGAACTTTCGAGCTGCCCGCGATCGACGAAGCGTCGCTCACACAGAAAGGACGTGAGCTGCTCGCCGCCGGTAAGTTCCCCGAGGCGGAGGAAAGGCTTGTGGTGCTGCTGCTTCGCGAGACCGTGTTCCGGATTTGGGGCGGAGAGCCGAAGGTTGTTCCTCTAGCGAAACCGGAGAGCCCCGGTTCAAAGGGCGGCCGGCCAAGCCGGGGGCACGAGATTGGTGACGTACTTCGCAATGCTGACCTGAACCAACCAGACAAAGTGCTCATCGCGCTGGTGCATGAGAAGCTCGGCAACGGCCCCGGTCTAAGCGACGACGTGATCCGTGAGGAAATCGGGAAGCTACGTCACCCTCCGGGCTGAACGCCCGACCGCAAAACCGCAAAACCGCAAAACCGGTTTTGCCCCTTTTGCGGAGGTTTTGCCGAAGGTTTTGCCCCTTTTGCGGATTAGTTTTGCGGCGACAAGGCACGTACCCTTCCGGCATCGGCTGCCGGAGACCGCTATGGCTACGCACGACTTCGATTTGCTCGATCAAAAGCGCGTCCGCGAGATCCTGCACATTACGCAGCGAACACTCGAGCGCTGGCGCGTCACGGGAACAGGGCCGCGCTTCGTTCGGGTCGGAAAACGGCCGCTTTATCGACCCGATGACCTCGCAGCGTGGCTTGCCGCACACACTGCCGACTCGACCTCCGAAGAAAGCGCCGTGAAGTGAGTGCCGCCAAGATCGCGGAAAGCGTAGCGACAGACTTCGGGTTTTCCGTGTTTCCGTGCCGTGACGACAAGCGACCGACTTGCCCGCACGGTTGCAAGGACGCGAGTCGAAGCGCCGCGCGGATCGTCGAACTGTGGCGCCGACATCCTGGCCCGCTGATCGGTGTGGCGTGCGGCCACGCGAGGAACTTGGCCGTGCTCGATATCGACGCCGGACATCTCGAAGCCCGCGACTGGTGGCTCCTGCACCGCGGGCGGTTGCTGCCGACGCGCGCGCATCGAAGCCGTTCCGGTGGCTTGCATCTCTTGTTGCGGTATCGAGAGGGTTTGCGGTGCTCGATTTCGCGGATCGCTCGCGGCATCGACGTTAAAGCCGAAGGCGGCGCTGCGATTTGGTGGCCAGCAGTTGGCCTGCCGGCGCTTTGCGAGGGACCAATCGCACCATGGCAGCAATGGCTCGTTGATCCGGCGTTCCCGCCGGCTCCTCCATCCCTGCCGGAGCGACCGGCCGTCGTGCTGACGGGCGATCGCGCACGACGGTACGCGCTCGGAGCCCTTCGGCGCGCGGTCGAGCGGCTGGCATCGGCGGGCGAGGGCGCGCGCAACGCGGCCCTGAATCGCGAGGCGTACTCGCTGACGCGGCTGAGCCGCGATGGTGTGCTCGGCGCGAGCGAGATCGCCGATGCCCTCGCCTTTGCCGGTCTCTCTGCCGGCCTCGGTGCGCGGGAAACTGAGGCGACCATTGCCAGCGCCTTGCGCGCGGGAGGTGCATCGTGAACCCGCCCGACTCGGCGGCCGTCATAGCGTTCGAGGCGGTGGCGCGCGCTGCCGAAAGCGCTGATGCTCCCTGGTCGGTGCCGGATATGTGCCTGATGCGGGCCGAGCTGACGCCCCCACCCCCGCTGCCGAACTTTCTGCCGCCACGATGGAGCGCGTGGCTGGCCACAACAGCCGAGTGCGCCGGGGCCGCGCCCGATTATGTGCTGGGCGCCCTGCTGGCCGGAGCCGCAAGCCTGATCGGCAACGCCCGGTGGGGCTCGCCGTGGCGGGGATGGGCGGAACCACCGGCGCTGAATGTTGCGCTGGTCGGGCCGCCGTCGAGCGGCAAGAGCCCCGCCATGGATACGCCGATTGCGGACCTCACTTGGATCGAAACCGGCCTGAATCTCGACTGGCGCGAGCGCTGCCGGAAGCATGCGGCGGAGGTGGCCGAGGCGAGAGAGCACCGTTCCCTGTGGGAACGCGAAATGAAGACCGCTGCGAAGGACGGGCTGCCCCCGCCGGAAATGCCCGCGAAGGCTCAGGAGCCGGACGCAATCGGACGCCGGCGCGTCTTTTCCACCGAGCCGACAACCGAGAAAGCCGCGCGGCTGTCCGCCTTGAACCCTCATGGGCTGCTGCTCGTGAGGGACGAATTAGCCGGTTGGGTAGGCTCGATGGATCGTTATTCATCCGCTGCCGGAGGCGACCGCGCCTTCTGGACCCAGAGCCATGGCGGCCGGCCATGGACCCCCGACCGGGTAAAGGATGGCGACGCGGAAATCAGTGTGCCGCACTTGCTCTGGTCAGTCCTTGGCGGCATCCAGCCCGACCGGCTGGCATCCCTGCTTCTGAAAGGCGATGACGACGGCCTTGCGGCACGATTCCTCTACTTTTGGCCCGCCGGCCGGAAGCCGACGCGGCCGAACGTGGCACCTTCGCCAGAGTGGGCACGTGACGCCCTGCATCGGCTGCGGCGCCTGCCGTGGCAAGCGCCCGAGCCGATCGTGCTGCCATTCAGCCGAGCAGCGGCCAACTGCCTGCAAGCGTGGCGGGAGGAAGTCGCGGCCAAGGAAGAAGGCACGTTCGGCCTCTTCTTATCTTGGCTCGGGAAGCTGCCCGGCATGGCACTCCGACTTGCCGTTACCCTCGAACACCTCGCCTGGACCGAGCGCGAGGAAGCCGACCCGCCGGCAGAGATAGGCGAGGCGGCGATATCCGCCGCGGCGGACCTCCTCGAAGGCTACGCGGTGCCGATGGCGCGCCGGGCCTTCGGGGCGGCGGCCCTACCCGAGCCTGAACGGGACGCGCGGCGCATTGCGCGATGGCTCGTACATCGGCAGCCGATGCCGGAGGCCATCAACGCCCGCGAGCTGCGCCGGATGGCTGACGGCCCTGGGATAGCCGACGCGGCGCGGACCGAGGCGGCCCTGGTCGAGCTGGCGGGCGCCGGATGGGTGCGGCGCGCGCCATTGAGCCGGGCAGGCTTGGGGGGCCGGAGCCGGGCGGATTGGTCGATCAATCCTGCCCTGCGGGAGGCTCGCTATGGCCTGGCGTGACCGCGTGAAGAAGGTTTCTGCCAATTCCTGCCCTGATGCCAATTGTGCCGTTTCTGCCGATTGCTCTCCGCCGCTGCCCCAACCAGAGGCAATTGGCACAATTGGCGCAATTGACATTAAGACATTTCCGGCAAAGCACCCTGCCGAGGCCGCCCTTGTGGCCCTGGTCGAGGATACGGCCCGCCGGGCCAAAGCTGCCACGATGCCGCTTGCCGACCCCGAGGATGCCGCGTTCGCTGCCGAGGAAAGCGCGGCCATTATGACCGAGGGCGAGCTACCGCCCGACGTAATCAGAATGCGCGCGCCAAACTTCTGGGCCGTATGGGGCGGGTGGGATGAGGCCGGCGTAGCGATTTGCTCTGTGTGCCGGAGGCCATCGCATTGGCGTCCTGCCCCGGCGCCGGGAACGGTTGGGCCACGGCTGCGGCGCTGGAAGTGCGCGCGCTGCTACCCATCGGCCCGGGGCGGGGCGCGCATGGTGGAATGTGGGTCCAAACATGATGGAGGTTTAAAGGGTGTCGAAATTGATCGCGGGTGAACGGGCGCGAGGCGCGGACGGTATCGCCGAAGGCGTACCGTCTGCGCCGAGGACAGGTGATGCAACAGTTGACGCGGCGCGTGCTGCCAGCGCCGAGATGATCGGGGTCTTGACCGAGATTGCGCGCGGAGGCGGGCTGAAGGCGGCGAGCCCGTACGTCCGGGCGCGGTGCGCAGCTGCGGTGCTCGAAGCGGCGCAGTATCTACGCAGTGCATCCGTTCCGGAGGCGGCACCGGACTCCGATGCAACGTGAGCATCTTTTTCAGAAGGAGCTGGCCGAGGTGCTTGCGCGACGGTTGCCGCCCGGATGCTGGTGGACCGCCGTTGATGAGGGCGGCCTGCGTAGGCCGTGGATCGCGAAGGCGCGTCGCGAGAGGGGCTGCCGCGCTGGGGCGCCCGACTTGCTGTTGCTCTGGCGGGGCAAGCTTACGGGCATCGAATTGAAGGTGCCAGGCAACCGGCCGAGCCAGTCACAGCGGGCGATGCGTGAAGAGATCCTGGACGCTCGCGGCCGATGGTTCTGCTGCTACAGCGTCCAGGCTGTTTTGCAGGTTTTAAAGCGACTACGGGTGCCGTTGCTGCCCGACCCTGCCGACCAGCCTGACGGCTTGCGCGACTGGCAGCGTCGAGGCGGCATAAATGTGCCGGAGCCCTACCAGCTCGATCGGAGGAACCCGCTGCACTACCCCGTCGAGGACCCCTCGGTGCGGCGAGCGAGCATGCGGATGCTGATGGCGGCTGAGAAGCGGAAGCGGGGCCGCCGGAGGGTGGCACAGCGAAAGCGGCGCGCGATCGCGAGGAAGGCGGCGATCGCGGTGCCCAAGTGCGCCCGCGCGCACGCCAGGGCCGCGCGCTACCGGGTGTCTCCGCTCCGATGAAGGGCCGAAGCCGTATCGAGCGAGCATGAGTTGGGTTGATTCGGTCCTCAACCAAGAGTAGCTACGGCGGCCGTAACGAGATGGGAGGGTAACTGCCATGCGGCGCGCTCTATACTCGGTAGTTTGGTGCGCCCTCCTCGCGGCCTGTGCGCCGAGCATAGTTACATCTCCGGCGGCACTTCGCACGACGGACGAGCCTCGCGTTCGTTATGTCCTAACAGACGGAGTGACGGGAACCTCTACTGCCGGCTACAGTTCGACGATACAAAGCGGAACGGTTCTCGCGAAGGTAGGCAGCGTTCCGCAGGGCATGGTGCTTGAGCCCATTAATCACGTTCTCACGGTTGTCGGGGACAATCTTTCGGAAGCGTACGCGGTCGTCAAAAATGGTGATTGGGTCGGGTTCTATCTTCCCGTCCAGCAGACGTTCTCGCCTCTCAAGTCCGTTGTCCCGGTTGCATTGGAGAGGCAGCAATGAACAGGCGATCTTTTCTGGCCGTTGTTTTCGCAACAGCGCTCCTCGGGGGCTGTGCGACTGGACCACGGTTTACGGCGGTTGAAAGCGGAATTCCGGCGCTTGCGCCGAGCTTCAGCAGAGTATGGTTCTACCGCAGCGCGTCGTACTTAGGCTCGGCTATTCAGCCAACCATCTATTTGAACGGAAAGGCTGTCGGATACTCAGTGCCCGGTGGCTTCTTCTTCGCGGATACGAAGCCGGGGACGTGCGAGGTTAGTACTTCGACGGAGGCAACGAAGACGCTGACTTTCGAGTGCCCTGCGGGCGCCCAGACGTACGTTAGGACCCGCGTCTACTTCGGAGTCCTTGTCGGCCGCGTCTACCCCGATTTGGTCGATCCGGTCGTCGGCCAGGATGCGATACAAACCCTGCACTTCACCGGGCGTAAGCTCTCGCGGGAATAGCGTAGCCCGCTTGCGCGTCTCGCGTACTAGCGCGAGTGGGCCAAGCGGCGAACCGTGTGATTTTTCCTGGGGGAAAGACACCGGGGCGTGGCGCGAAATCGTCACCACGGTCCCATGGTGACCGCTGACATGGTCGATGGTGCCCGGTCACTGATTCCCGGTCGGGCTCCTCGGCCGGATCGCTCTACGCCATTGCGCCCTATTGCTCCGTGCTGAAGCCCTCGATCGCCCATCCGATGCCGAATCCTGCAACTAGGATGAGAACGGGAATGCCGAAAGCGGTCCCGAGGAGGATCTGCCCCTGTTCCTTCGAGAGAAGTACGGTGAGCGCGGTAGGACTATGCTCGGCATACGCTTTGCGTACGATATCCGGGCTGCACCAACTGACGTGCGAGGTCCGAGTGACGGGCGGCGGAATGTACGGGATACAGGAATCCGAGGGCGAGCCCGCTGCCTTCGCTCCACCCTGCTGCATCCCACTTCGCGCCGTCGATGGCGCGGTGCGCTCTTCAGCCGCGTGCATCTCTGCACCGAGCGCTGCGACGGCGGCTGCCTGGGCAAACGGCCCTTTGGTCAACGTGGTGAGGTTGGCCCAGTCGACCGCGGTCATTCCGCCGAAGACAACAAGCCATCCGACTGAGAACACGATCCAAGCTCGGAACGCCCCACGCCGCCAATTCAATCTCGGTGTCATCCCGAACCGAACATGAACCCGGACAACCGGGCTTCGCAAGGGTTCGACTTTGCCCCGCGTGCTGACACGGCGCTGACACGGATCACGGGCCTATCCGGGCGCATGTCGTAAGCCATTGAAAAGATGGCGTCCCCGGCGGGATTCGAACCCACGGCCCCAGGATTAGGAATCCTGTGCTCTATCCGGCTGAGCTACGGGGACTGGCGAGGCACCATAGCCCGCGGCGCGCCGGCGGTCAGCCGGGCCTGCAGCCGGCCAGGCCTGCAGCCGGCCGGGCTGGCCCGCGCCCGCCGTCTCGGGCAGGGTGAAGTACTTGCGGAGAAACGGCCATGGCGGGAAAGGTCATCATCAGTTGCGCGATCACCGGTTCCATCCACACGCCGAGCATGTCGGACGCGCTGCCGATCACACCGGAAGAAATCGCCCGCTCGGCGATCGACGCCGCCGACGCCGGCGCGGCGATCATCCATCTGCACGCCCGAGACCCCGAAACCGGCGAGCCAACGCCCGATCCGGCCGTCTTCATGAAGTTCCTGCCGGTGATCAAGCAATCGACCGACGCAGTGGTGAACATCACCACCGGCGGCGGTCTCAAGATGACGGTGGATGAACGTCTCGCCGCTCCGATGCGCGCCAAACCGGAAATGTGCAGCCTCAACATGGGCAGCATGAATTTCAACATCTCGCGCGCCGGCGATCGCGTACAGCACTGGAAGCACGCCTGGGAAAAGCCCTATCTCGACCGCACGGACGATCACATTCTCCGCAACACCTTCCGCGACATTGCCCGCATCGTCGAAGTGATGGGCAAGGGTCACGGCACGCGCTTTGAATTCGAATGCTACGACACCGGGCACCTCTACAAC
>JBOHMN010000317.1:0-7275 GCA_050730175.1 Acetobacteraceae bacterium
AGCGTGTTCAACCAGCCTGAACGCGCTCTAGTTCGCCACCGGCAGGGCCGACCCGGTGGGCGTGAAACGGGTGCCAATCGGGCTCCGTCATCGCGAGGCGGCCGCTTGGCCGGAGTGGCGACCCCAGGCCCGCGGCACCGTGCCGCACGCCCTCGACTGCTTCGTCGCGTTGCTCCTCGCAGTGACAGCGATGCCGCGGCCAGTGCTGAGTTTCGTCTTAAGGCCTGCCGGTCCAGCTTGCCGCCATCGCGCTGATCCGCGCGGCGGCGGGATCGGTCGGCGGTGGCGATCTTTCCTCGTGCAGCCGGAGATTGTTGACCACCAGCACCACGGCGATCCCGCTCATCATCACCGGTGGGATCCAGATGATCATCCCGCCAACCAGCTGGTCATAAAGCGGGCTGACCGAAGCCAGGAATCGGCCGCAAATATTGTAGTAGGGGTAGATTTCGTGGCGGGAAAAGACGATCAGCGCACCGGCTGCTATCTGCGGGAAGATCACAGCGAACGCCATCGCGGCACGCACGCCGTAGCCGACCCGCGCCAGCGGGAACGGGCGACGATCGAGCACGATGCACCAGAACAGCAGCCCGTCCAGCACCATGGTCCAATTCATGATCCAGAGCAGCCGCTCGCTCAGCATCGCCCGGAGATGAACGACCGGGACCAGCCAGAAGACGACCAGTCCGGCGAACAGTATGCACGCTGCGACAGGCTGTTGAATCGGTGCGATCAGCTTCTGTGCACGGTCGGAAAACACGACGCGCGCGAGTGGCGCCGGTGTTCCCTTCCGCAGCGGGGCACGCGCGACGCCGAGCGCAACCAGGAACGGCCCGAGATGATGCATTGCGATATGCTGGAAGCGACTGAGGAAGAACTCGTGCTCCGCGAGATAGAGGTAACGCGTCTGCAGCACCGCGTAGATCAGCAGCATACCGAGCGTGAAGGATGCCTGCTGCCACAGGCTCGGACGTTCGGATCTCGGCAATAAAGCCACGCCGCGGAAATACCACCAAACGAACAGCCAGGTGCCGAGCCAGGCAAACCAGGAAAAGTCATAGGGCATCCAGATTGGCATTGCGGCGGGATGGGAAGTGGAGGCCCATCCAACGATCGCTCCGAGCACGACGATAGCGGCTGGGACCGCAATATCTTGCATTGCATGGGAACGCGCCATGCTCGATTCCCGTGTCAGGAGAGGTGGCGGAGAACTGCGGCCTGCCGGACCGGCACGCCGAGCAACTGCGCGAGCGCTCTCGCAGTGCCGGCGACATTCGAAGTGCTGCTGTCGAGCGAAGGAATCAAGAGGCGCGCCCGGCCGCGCGCATCGAAGACATAGATTCCTGCGGAGTGATTGACTTCGTAGGGATGCGAACCGGTTGCCGGCGAAACCGAGTAGCCGATGTGATAGCGGCTGGCGAGTGCTGCAAGCTGATCGGCAGTTCCGCGCAGCCCGATGATCTCGGGCGCGAAGAGATGCGTGTATTTGCGCAGCACTGCGAGCGTGTCGCGATGCGGATCAACCGTGACGAACAGGGCCCGTACCCGGTCTGCATTCTTGCCGAGCTTGCCGAGAGCAACGGCGATATTGTGCAACGTCATCGGGCAGACATCAGGGCAGTTGGTATAGCCGAAATAGAGAAGCGCGACCTTGCCGCGGAACCTCTCTGCCGTGACCTCGTGCCCCGTATCGGCGTCGGTCATGGTGAAGGCGAGGTCCGGCAAGTCCCAGCGGCCGATGTCGACGATGCCCAGTCCGGCAGCGTGCGCCACGCGCTTCGGCAGCGCAACCAACAGCGTGAGGCTGCCCAGTCCGGTCAATAAAAGTATTCGCCGCGGAAGAAGGTTTTGCGAACTGCTACCCCGATCGTTCATTCTCGTCTCACCACTACGCATTGCGTGCTTCCGATACCGATCGCGCCAAGCCTGTCATATGGCGGCCTTCTGGCACGAAGTGCATTGCGCGATGGGCAGGCGCCGCCCGCCCGCGGAGGGAGCCAGGCACCTGGCACCGACAAGAGGCCCGCGCCGCCGCAGCGCTGGCAGCGTCAAGGCAGGCCGGGTGGATGCTATCGTCAGTACCATTGTCGCAGGAGGCACAGAAACTCTTCCGTCCCTCCATACGCGCAAGAGGCTCTGATGCCCGCCTCCGGCCACAAAAGAAATGGCGCATCGTCAATGCCACCCCGCTTAAGCTCCCGGGCGGGGATGTCAAGTTATCTGGTTTCGCGCTGTGATGAGTGGCTTCCGGATCGTCCAAGAAGAACCGATACGGTCCTAATTATTGAAGCGATCGGAGCACGGATATCACGGATTCGTGATTTCAGGAATATTCGTAGCAGAATTACTGTCCTAAGTTAGCCAGTGGACTTCGCGCCTATGCGGCGGGCTGGCAGCGGCCCAAGGGGGGAAGTCATGCCCGATCGCATGATGCAGTATGTCAGCGTGCCGCAGCGGCAGCCGGACAGGCGCGCCGCCGCCGAGCGCCGGGCGGACTTCGCCGAGGTGTATCGCCGCTTCGAGCCGCATGAAGCGGCGGAGCAGTCCAGCCGCTGCGAGCAATGCGGCGTGCCCTACTGCTCGGTGCACTGCCCGCTCGGCAACAACATCCCTGACTGGCTCAAGCTCACTGCCGAAGGCCGCCTGGACGAGGCGTATGAACTCGCCTCCGCCACCAACAACTTCCCCGAAATTTGCGGCCGCATCTGTCCGCAGGACCGACTGTGCGAGGGCAACTGCGTGATCGAAAAGGGGCACGGGGCCGTGACCATCGGCGCCGTCGAGACCTTCATCACCGAGAACGCGTTCGCGCAAGGCTGGATCAAGCCCCGCCGGCCGCACGGCGAGCGTGGTCTCTCGGTCGGCATCGTCGGCTCCGGTCCGGCTGGTCTCACCGCGGCCGAGGAACTGCGTGCCGAGGGCTATTCGGTCGTCATCTACGAATCCGGGGACCGGCCCGGCGGGCTGATGATGTACGGCATCCCCAACTTCAAGCTGGAGAAGAAGGTCGTGTTCCGGCGGGTCGCGTTGCTCGAAGAGCAGGGAGTCCGCTTTCGTCTGAATTGCACGATCGGGCGCGACCTCTCCCTGGCCGAGCTACGCCGGCGTCATGCCGCCGTGCTGCTCGCGCCGGGCGCTTACAAGGCGCGCGAGCTTGCAGCGCCCGGGTCCGGTCTTGGCGCTATCGTCCCCGCGCTCGAGTACCTGATCGCCGCCAATCGCGTCGGGCTTGACGATTCGGTGCCCGAGTTCGAGTCGGGCGTGCTCGATGCCCGTGGCAAACGCGTCATCGTGATCGGCGGCGGCGACACGGCGATGGACTGCGTGCGCACGGCGGTTCGCCAGGGTGCGCGGTCTGCCTCGTGCCTCTATCGTCGTGACCGGGCCAACATGCCGGGGTCGGCCCGCGAGGTTTCGAACGCAGTCGAAGAGGGCGTCGAGTTCATCTGGCTTTCGGCGCCGAAAGCCTTTCTCGGCACGGAGCGGGTCAACGCGGTGCAAGGCGCACGCATGCGCCTTGGTCTCACCGATGCATCCGGGCGGCAATCGGTCGAGCCCGCCGATGCACCGCCATTCCGACTTGAGGCCGATCTCGTGGTCAAGGCGCTTGGGTTCGACCCCGAAGACTTGCGCGAAGCTCTGAGCGAGCCGGAGCTGGCGCTGACGCGCTGGGGGACGATCCGCGCCCACCACCGCACGCTCATGACGAACCTGCCAGGTGTGTTTGCCGCCGGGGATATCGTGCGCGGTGCAAGCCTTGTCGTCTGGGCGATCCGTGACGGCCGCGAGGCGGCAATGGGCATTCAGGCCTATCTCGAAGCGGACGCCGCTTTCGTCAGCGTTGCCGCGGAGTGAGGGAAATGGAAAGCGCCGAAGAGTTCGTTTCTGCCTTCGCCTGCAATTCCGCGTTGCTTGCCAACGCTTATGTTCCCTCACAGGAGCACGATTCATGCGGCGTCGGCTTCATTGCGGCACTGGACGGCAAGCCGCGTCGCTGCGTCGTCACCGCGGCGATCGACGCGCTGAGGGCAGTCTGGCATCGCGGGGCGATCGATGCGGATGGCAAGACCGGCGATGGCGCCGGCATCCATATCGAAATCCCACAGGATTTCTTTGCCGAGGCTGTCTTACGGGGCGGCACCGCGCTGCGCCCCGGCCGGCTTGCGGTCGGTCAGGTGTTTCTGCCGAAAACCGATCTCGCGGCACAGGAACGCTGCCGGCAGATTGTCGAGACCGAAATCCTGCGCGCGGGCTATGTGATCCATGGCTGGCGGCAAGTGCCGATCGACGTTTCCTGCATCGGCGAGAAGGCCAATGCGACGCGCCCCGAGATCGAGCAGATCATCGTCTGGAACGCACGTGAAGCGAACGAGGCGAGCTTCGAGCGCGATCTCTACGTGATCCGCCGACGGATCGAGAACGCCGCCATCGCGGCGCAAATCCAGGAGCTCTATTTCTGCTCGCTCTCCTGCCGCTCGATCATCTACAAGGGCATGTTCCTCGCGGAACACCTCTCTGAATTCTATCCAGATTTGCTGGATCCACGTTTCGTTTCACGATTTGCGATCTTCCACCAACGCTATTCCACCAACACGTTCCCGACCTGGCGGCTTGCTCAGCCGTTCCGCATGCTGGCCCATAATGGGGAGATCAACACACTCTCGGGCAACACCAACTGGATGAAGAGCCACGAGACGCGCCTGGCGGGTGCTGCGCTCGATCCCTTCATGGACGACATCAAGCCGGTGGTGCAGGCCGGCGGTTCGGATACAGCGGTGCTCGACAATGTCTTCGAGCTTCTGGTCCGTGCCGGCCGCGATGCGCCGATGGCCAAGGCACTGATGATCCCGCCCGCCTTCGCCTCCGACACCACTATGGTGCAGGAAGAGCAGGATTTCTTCCTCTACTGCAATGCCGTGATGGAACCCTGGGACGGCCCGGCGGCGATTGCCGCGACCGATGGGCGATGGGTGATCGCCGGGCTCGACCGCAATGGCCTTCGGCCGCTCCGCTACAGTGTCACCAGCGACGGGCTGCTCATTGTCGGCTCCGAAACCGGCATGGTGAAGCGCGACGAGCAGGACATCCTCGCCAAGGGTCGCGTCGGACCGGGCCAGACTATCGGTGTCGATCTCGAGACGAAGCGCTTCCTCGGCGACGCCGAAATCAGAAAGTTGCTCGCATCACGCCAGCCTTTTTCCGAGTGGTCGCGCCGTATCACGGTCATTGACCATATTGTCCGCGCCGATGCACCGGACCCGCCGCCCTATGCGGGGGAGGAGCTCTGCCGCCGCCAGCTTGCCGCCGGCCTCACCGTCGAGGAGCTGGAGCTGATCCTCAACCCCATGGTGGAAGACGCCACCGAACCCACCGGCAGCATGGGCGACGACACGCCTCTGGCCGTGCTCTCCGAGCATTATCGCGGGTTGCATCACTATTTCCGACAATCTTTCAGCCAGGTCACCAATCCGCCGATCGACTCACTACGCGAAAAGCGGGTGATGACGCTGCGCACCAGGCTCGGCAATCTTGGCAATGTACTCGCCGAAGATGCGAGCCAGTGTGACCTTCTCCAGCTTGAAAGCCCGGTGCTGACGACTGCCGAGTTTCTGGCGATGGTCGCCTATATGGGCCGTTCGGCGTGCACAGTCGACTGCACCTTCCCAGCGGCAAAGGGCGAAGCCGGGCTCTATCAGGCGCTGGAGCGCATCCGGCACGAGGCGGAGGAAGGTGTGCGGGCCGGCTGCACGCATGTGGTTCTGACGGACGAGTCGCAAGGCCCGGAGCGAGCGCCGATTCCGATGATCCTCGCCACCGCTGGCGTGCATACCCATCTCGTGCGCCAGTCTCTGCGCACGTTCACCAGCCTGAACGTGCGTGTTGCCGAATGCCTCGATGTCCACTGCTTTGGAGTGCTGATCGGCGTTGGTGCGACCACGGTCAACGCTTATCTAGCCGAGGCGTCGATTGCCGAGCGCCATCGCCGCGGACTGTACGGAGAGATGTCCCTCAAGGGGGCGGTGCAGCGTTACCGCAAGGCCGTGGACAAGGGTCTTCTCAAGATCATGTCCAAGCTTGGCATCAGCGTCATCTCCTCGTATCGTGGTGGTTACAATTTCGAGGCGATTGGGCTTTCGCGGGCGCTGGTTGCCGAATTTTTCCCCGGCATGCCCTCGCGCATCTCAGGGATCGGGCTTTCGGGGGTTGCCCGCAAAGCGCTTGCCCGCCATGCGGCGGCGTGGTCACGCAACGTCGTGAGCCTGCCGGTGGGCGGCTTTTACAAGCACCGCCGCCGCGGGGAGACGCACGGCTTCGAGGGCGGCCTGATCCACATGTTGCAGACGGCTGTCGGCACCGATAGCTACGGCCTCTATCGCCGCTATGCCGAGGGAGTGCGCCGGCTTGCGCCGATCAGCCTGCGCGATCTCCTCGATTTTCGCACCGAAGGCCGCAAAGCGGTACCAGTTGACGAGGTCGAGAGCATCACCGAGCTCAGAAAGCGCCTGGTCGCACCCGGAATCTCCCTTGGTGCGCTTTCGCCGGAGGCGCATGAGACGCTTTCGATTGCCATGAACCGGATCGGTGCGCGCTCTGATTCGGGCGAGGGCGGAGAAGATCCGGCCCGTTATCGGCCACGCGCGAATGGCGACAATGCTTCTTCGGCGATCAAGCAGATTGCCTCGGCGCGATTCGGTGTCAC
Organism: Acetobacteraceae bacterium; assembly: GCA_050730175.1. Taxonomy (GTDB): domain Bacteria; phylum Pseudomonadota; class Alphaproteobacteria; order Acetobacterales; family Acetobacteraceae; genus JAKAWQ01. The sequence goes on from JBOHMN010000317.1 coordinate 6,701, forward strand.
CGCGGAATATCTCAACAACTGCCGCGAAATCGAGATCAAGATCGCGCAGGGTGCCAAGCCCGGCGAGGGCGGACAGCTGCCGGGCCATAAGGTCAATGAGATGATCGCGCGCCTGCGCTTTGCGCGCCCCGGAGTCGGGCTGATCTCCCCGCCGCCGCATCACGACATCTATTCGATCGAAGATCTCGCCCAGCTGATCTTCGATCTCAAGCAGGTCAATCCGCTGGCGCTGGTGTCGGTCAAGCTGGTGGCCGAGCCCGGTGTCGGCACCGTGGCGGCCGGCGTCGCCAAGGCCTATGCCGATCTGATCACGATCTCCGGGCACGACGGGGGCACCGGCGCAAGCCCATTGTCGTCGATCAAGTATGCCGGCACCCCGTGGGAGCTGGGGCTGGCCGAGACCCATCAGACGCTGCGCGCGAACGATCTGCGCCATCGCGTGCGGGTGCAGACCGACGGCGGGCTCAAGACCGGCCTGGACGTGCTCAAGGCGGCGATTCTGGGCGCCGAGAGCTTTGGCTTCGGCACCGCCCCGGTGGTCGCGCTGGGCTGCAAATATCTGCGCATCTGTCACC
>JBOHMN010000318.1:0-6702 GCA_050730175.1 Acetobacteraceae bacterium
GGGAAAGCTCGCCGAGATCGCGGCCCTGGTGCAACCGTTCGGGCTCGCGGTCAGTCCGGCGCCGGCACTCGGGCTTGCCGAACCCGAGGAAGACGCTCCGGATTTCGCCGGTCCCGCCCGCCTCAAGGCGCTTGCGGCCACGCGGAGCGGCCTCCCCGCGCTGGCTGATGACTCGGGATTCTGCGCGGCCGCGCTGGGCGGTGCGCCGGGCATCTACTCGGCGCGCTGGGCCGGTCAGCCACGAGACTTTGCCCGCGCGATGGCGCGCGTCGAGCGCGAAATCGGCGGCAACCCGGACCGGCGCGCCTGGTTCATCTCAGCGCTCGCGCTGGCCTGGCCAGACGGCCACGCCGAAACATTCATCGGCCGGGTGGATGGCACCGCGGTCTGGCCGGCCCGCGGGACGAACGGATTCGGCTACGACCCGATGTTCCAGCCACTCGGATACTCCCGCACGTTCGGCGAGATGGCACCTCAGGAAAAACGCCCGCTGACCCACCGCGCACGGGCCTTCGCCCTGCTTGCCGCAGCCTGCTTTCCATCCGCCGGCGCAACGGCTAGAGGATGTTCCGGGTGACGGAACATGCTCCCTGTACGTTTTCTCGAGCAATTTCATTACCCTGACCGGCACCTGGCGATTCCGGTCAGGGTGATATTGCTCTAGCTCGCCCGCATGATGGTGATCGGCCGCAACAATCTCACGCTGGTCCGTACCAATCGCGACCTGCGCGTGGATTTCTTCCGCGGTCTCGCACTCTGGTGGATCTTCGCAGACCATATTCCCCGCAACGTGATGGGCAACCTTTCGTTGCGCAACTTCACGCTCTGCGATGCGACGGAAGTGTTCGTCCTCTTGGCCGGTTTCGGCTCCGCCCTCGCGTACGGCCGCGCCCTCGACCGCTCAGGCTGGCTCTACAGCGGTGCCGATGTGGTGCGTCGCGCATGGACGTTGTACGTGGCCCACATCTTCCTTTTTGTGCTGTTCGCAGCGCAGGTCGGAGCTTCGGCGGCCGCTCTCAACAAGGGTGCGTATCTGGAAGAAATCCACCTCGACGTGCTGGCGACCGCCCCGTACCGTGCGCTGCTCGACGCGCTCTCTCTGCTGTTTCAGCCCGCCTATCTGAACATTCTGCCGCTTTACGTCGTGCTGCTTCTGATGTTTGCCGTGGCGCTGCCGCTGTTGCGCCGGCCGGCATTGCTGCTTGCCCTTTCGTTCGGTGTTTATGCGGTGGTGCGCATTCTCCATTTCAACCTGCCGACGGCCGGGGGCGGCCGCTGGTTCTTCAATCCGCTCGCCTGGCAGCTTCTCTTCGTCATCGGGGCGATCCTCGCGTACGCGCCGCCACGGATCCCGATGCCGCCCCGTGTGCTCGACATTGCGGCCGGTCTCATTCTCCTGATCGGATTGCTGATTGCCCAGATAGTCTGGCCGTTCCCCGAGCTGGCGGCGCATCTGCCACGCTGGTTGCTCGCCTGGCTGATAGACGTCGACAAGGCCGGGCTGCATCCCTACCGCCTGCTCTGCATCCTAGCTCTCGTCTGGGCGGTGTACCGCCTGGTCGCACCGCGCGCTGCCTGGCTCTCGAACCGCGTCGCCGCCCTCTTCGTTCTTGCCGGACAGCACTCCTTGCCGGTTTTCTGCAGCGGCATCCTGCTTTCCTTTCTCGGCCGCCTGGCGATGGAGCGGGGCCACGGGGTGGCCATGCAAGTTGCCGTCAACCTTCTGGGTGGGCTGGGCATGATCGCTGTTGCAACAATTGCGGCCTGGTACCGCGCAAAGGGCGCGAGTGCGGGCCGCCCCGGCACCCCGACCCAGAGTCGGGCCGCAACCGGCGCGTCATGAAAGTGCCGGCCGCGGCGATACTTGCCTTGAGCCTCGCGCTTCTGGTTCCGCACGCGGGCCACGCAGCGAGAACCTCCTGTTCGTTGCCACAGCGCTTCGTCGTGAGCGAGCAAAGGATGCCGGGCGTCGCAGGGCACCTCAGAGCGGGAGGCAGCCTTGTCATCCTGGCCATCGGCTCGGCGAGTGCGTTCGGAGCGGGCGGCCGCCACCCAGCTCTCGGCTTTCCCTCCCGCATGCTCGTGGCACTCAGGCGGGCGGTGCCGGGTGCAGAGACCTCCTTGCTCATCAAGGATGGTCGCGGCCTAACCGCCGCCGAGATGCTACCCGTGCTGCGGCGCTCCCTCCGCGGCGGAAAGATTGGCCTGGTGATTTGGCAAACCGGCACCGTCGAGGCAGTCGAGAACAGCCCACCGGAAGATTTTCTTGCTGCGCTTGCCGATGGTGTCTCGATCGTGCTGCACGCCGGCGCCGAACTCATTCTGGTTGAGCCGGCTTTCAGCCGCTTTCTCAGCACCGACACCAATATCGATGCCTATCAGCGAGCGTTCCGCGAAGCGGCGATCGAACCTGGGGTCGTCTTGTTTCCGCGCTTCGAACTGACCCGATACTGGGTCGATGAAGGTTCCTTCGATCTCGAGGCCGCACCTGCTTCCGCCGTCGCGGCACTGGCGCGGGCGAGAGAGAGCTGCATCGGCCAGGCACTGGCGCGCTTCGTGCTGAGCGGCGCCGGGGTTGCGGCGCCGTCGCCGCGATGACCAGGCAGAGGTGCTACAATTGGCGCAAGCAAGCGGGTCCATGCGATCCGGCAGCGGAACAGGGGGCGTGCCGTGCCGCGCTTGGAGCGTGTTCAGGTTGACTGAAGACGCTCCATATTTACTTTCTCGAGCAATTTCATTGCCCTGGCCGGCATCGGGCGATTCCGGTCAGGGCAATGTTGCTGTCATGGCACGCAGTCCGGAAAGACCGCCATGCCGCGATTCCCATGCCAGATGATCGGCTCTACCCTCCGCCTGCGAATCGGGAACACAGCATGAACGACCTGTTCGACTCGACAATCGGAGGTGACAGCGGCGGAGGTGACAGCGGCGGAGGTCACGGCGGCGGGGGCCACGGCGGCGGTGCGCGCCACCGCGGGCGCGAGGACAGGGCCGCCGCTGCTTACACGGCCAAGGATATCGAGGTCCTGGAAGGGCTCGAGCCGGTGCGCCGGCGGCCGGGGATGTTTATCGGGGGGACCGACGAAGCGGGCCTCCACCACCTCGCCGCAGAGCTGATCGACAACGCGATGGATGAGGCAGTGGCCGGCCACGCAAGCTTCATCGAGGTCACGCTGGAGCAGGGCAACGTGCTTTCCGTGCGCGACAACGGGCGCGGCATTCCGGTTGATCCACATCCCAAGTTCAAACACCTGAGCGCGCTCGAGGTGATCCTGACGACGCTGCATTCGGGTGGAAAATTCGGTGGTCACGCCTATTCCACTTCCGGCGGGCTGCACGGCGTGGGAAGTTCGATCGTGAACGCGCTCTCCGACTGGCTCGAGGTCGAGGTGGCGCGCGAGCGTACGCTTTGGCGCCAGCGTTACCAGCGCGGCAAGCCTGCCGGTAAGCTTCTGAATGCCGGTGGCGCGCCCAACCGGCGTGGCACCATGATCCGCTTCCACCCGGATCCCGAAGTGTTCGGTAAAGCCAGCTTCGCGCCCGCGCGACTCTACCGACTTTGCCGCTCGAAGGCCTATCTCTTCCGCGGCGTCGAAATTCGCTGGTCTGCCGCTCTCGCGCTCGTTGCAGGTACCGACGTGCCGGCCGAAGCGGTACTCCATTTTCCGGGCGGGCTCGCCGAGAGCCTCGCCGCCGAGATCGCGGAGGTGCCGCGTGCCCTGCCCACGCTGTGGGCGGGGGAGGCGCCGCTACCCGCCGAGGCAGGACGGCTGGAATGGGCCGCAGCCTGGCTCGCTGAGGACGGCGGGTTTCTGCATTCCTACTGCAACACGGTGCCAACCCCGCAGGGTGGCCCGCACGAGCAAGGACTCCGGCAGGCGCTGTTCCGGGCAATCCGCGCCTGGGGCGAGCAGCGAGGCAATCGCCGTGCTCAGCAACTGCTGGCGGACGACGTGATGGCGCCGGTCGCCGCCGAGCTCTCGATTTTCCTGCGCGAACCCCAATTCGTCGGCCAGACCAAGGAAAAGCTCGCGAACCCGGAGGCGCAGCGCCTGGTGGAGACAGCGCTCGGCGATCGCTTCCAGCATTTTCTCGCCGCCGATCCGTCCCAGGCAGACAGCCTGCTTGGTCTTGCCATCGATCACGCAGAAGAGCGCTTGCGCCGCCGGGAGGCGAAGGAGACAGCCCGCAAAAGCGCGACGCGCCGCCTTCGCCTGCCGGGAAAGCTCACCGACTGCACGCGGGCCGAGCGCGAAGGGACGGAAATCTTCCTCGTCGAAGGGGATTCCGCCGGAGGTTCTGCCAAACAGGCGCGTGACCGCGAGACGCAGGCAGTGCTCCCGCTCCGCGGCAAGGTGCTCAACGTTGCCTCCGCGTCGGTCGAAAAGCTCAGGCAGAATCAGGAGCTCAAGGATCTGGTCGAGGCTCTTGGCTGCGGCGTGGGCGAGCGATTTGATCGCGCGAAGCTGCGCTACGCACGCATCATCATCATGACCGATGCGGACGTGGATGGCGCACATATCGCTTCTCTTCTGATGACATTCTTTTATCGCGAGTTGCCTGGGCTGATCGCGCACGGTCATCTTTATCTCGCACGTCCGCCCCTCTATCGCCTGACGCAAAATGCGAAGTCGGTCTATGCGATGGACGACGCCGACCGCGAACGGCGCATCGCGACCGATTTCAAGCCGGGCGCCAAGATCGAGATCAGCCGTTTCAAGGGATTGGGCGAGATGCCGAGCGCGCTTTTGCGCGAAACCACGATGGATCCGAAACGACGCATTCTCTTCCGAGTGACGGTCGCCGCGGCTGAGAGGACAGCGACCGACTCGCTCGTGGAGAGCCTGATGGGGCGCCGTCCCGAGCTACGGTTTCAGTTCATCCAGGAGCACGCGCCCGCGGTATCCGAGCTGGATATCTGAGCTTTCTCGCGCCGCCAATGACAATGCCCGGACCTGCGCGGCACAGTTGCTTGCGGATACCGTCGGCGGAAGCGGCAAAGAAGCGGGGTGACGGGCCGCAGCTAAACTTGGGGAGATTTGCGGCGGCCAGGTAGAGCGCCGTGCGGACACTCTTCGCACTCGCCACCAGCCATCCTCCGCTCGCGCGCCTCGGTGCGGGAGCGGAGGATGCGGCTGGATTGCGACGCAACCCCAGGGCCGCTTGGAAGCGCACCAACACAACCGACTTACCAAGCGCGCAATGCTTGCTGGGGTCGCGAGCCTCGCTCGCCGAGGGTGAAGCGGCGCCGAGGTTGGCGTGCACGCTCCGACGCGGCCTTCAACCATGTTCATTGCGCCGCTGCAACTGGCCGGCATCACGAGCCGCCTTGGGCCCGCCGGTATGCACCAGACCAGCCTCCGCCGACCGTGCGGACCGCAATCTTCTTCGGCCGGCCCGGCCGGCCGCACCTCACCCGCCAGGCGCGCCGACTCTGCCGGGCCAACGCGCTACCGCGTGCTGCAGCAGAATCCGTAGACGTTCCTTTTGCCTCTCGGTCACCTGCCCTAGCACCCAGACGGTCGCCAAAACTGCGGCCACTGCCACCAGCGGGCCGGGGTTCCAATAGGCCGCGAACAACCTCAAAAGCGGCACGTGCATGAGATAAAGCGAAAAGGTAAACGAAGCGAAGTACGCGAACCAGCGGCCCGCGCGGCCAAAATCGAACGCCGCATACCTCGCCGCGAATATGTTGAGCGCAACGAGGGCGCCGGTCAGCGTGTCTCCGGCGAGACGTCTGCAGTCACTCCGTGCCACCCAGTTCCCGGTAACCCCGTTGAGCAGAACATCGATCCGCAGATTGAGATTCGTCGCGAGGTCAGCGAGGAGCAGCGCTGCCGCTACGACGAACACGGCCCGCGCCGTGCCAACCGCCATACCGCGCCCCCGACGGTGCTGCCAATAGACAAGGCACCCGAACAGCCACAAGTGGAAGCGCAGCAAAGGGCCGATCCCGATCACCGGGATGACACAAAGCAGCGCGGCGATGCGAGCTGGCCCCCTGAAATAGAACGCTATCGCGAAATGAACGTAATAATAAACCTCGAAGCACATCGACCAGAAGGTGCCGTTCGAAAACGCGGTTTCATGCAACCCAAGCAGATGATTGCCGAAAACGAGATGCATCATCAGGTATTCGGGAAGTTTTCTATACTGATAGGTGGGGATTCCAGCGAGAAGCGGCCTCGCACGAAATAACGGGCGGACGTGCATGAAGAGAATATCGACAAAAACTGTAAGTGCCAGAGCAGGCAGGACGACGGAATAAACCCGCGCGACTCTGCTGATGGCGAATTCCGAGAGAGCATGCTGCCGCTCGACTGCCACGTAGCAAATGACGTAGCCGGAGAGCACGAAAAACACCATCACCGCGCTGTAGCCGATCTCGCTCGGCACGGTGATGCGCCCCCCCGTAATGGCCGGATCGGAAAGATGCGCCAGCAGCACGAAGAGCGCCGCAAGCACGCGCAGCAAATCGAGGTATCGGGAAAGTTGCTTATCCATCGATAAATCGAGTCATCGCTTGTGGGGTCGGCTCTGGTGGAGCGATACGGCTCGGGTAACGAACTCACTGTCGCAGAGGTGGCCGGCTTTGTTTGAACAGCGTTTCGCTGCCGATAAGTGGACCTCCTGCCGGTTGTTGCCGCCGGTTGCCGTTGGTAGGCCTTGCGCAGGAAGGGCGTAGCCCGACCGGAGCGAGGG
>JBOHMN010000319.1:0-1609 GCA_050730175.1 Acetobacteraceae bacterium
GTCACGATCTACAAGCACAGCGACGGTTACCCCGAAGGTGCCGTCTGTTGGATCACCAAGGCACTCGATTTCGCCTGGCTCCTGCCACGCTTCGAAGCGGATGAGTTCGCGGCGGCGTTCATCGCCGCCAACAAAAAGTCCGCGGCGCAGCGCCATGCCGAGTATCTCGCCAAGGCCGCGCGAGAGAGGGATGTCGCCATCAAGGCGTCTCCTGCGCTCGGCCGAGGAGTGGAAGCCCGGCGGCAGATATGCCGAGGGCGGCACCGGCGGCGATCTCCGGGTCGTCAACCAGCCCGGCCTGGAGGCGTTCAAGTCGTTCGCGACCGACATCGAGTTTCTCTACGATGTCACGGTCAAGGGCGATGCCCTCCATGTCACGGTCCATTCGGCCCACGAACGCGACGGCAAATGGACGATCCGGCGAATCTTTGCCGGGACGCTGGCCGAGATGCAGGAGAAATTCGGTCTGCAATATCTCGACGCCGCCTGAAAGCGGCACCTCGCCCCCACCCGGCTACGGCTGCGTGGGGTCGAGGCATTGGAGGGAGTTACCCCCGGTCTATACTTATGGTTGGACTTGGCAGCATTCCTCCGTCAACAAAGGAGACACGTCATGAGATACGTCGTTCGCCTCGGCTTCATGGAGCGCTGCTATGTCGAGCGCGACTACATCATTGAAGCCGATACGCCGCGGCAGGCCGAGACCTTCGCCCTCGATCGCGAGAGCATCGTCGATGCCGGTCCCGATCACTGCTGCATCCCGGAAGGCATGGAAGATTTGAAGATCGTCGCCGGCGCCAAACCGGCCACGGAATAGACGGGCTCCCTGCCGCGATGCGTCGCGGCGGGGTCAAGCCGCCAGGAGCATCCCGCTCCCGACGGAGACCATTCATGCCATCCGAAACCATTGACGTGGAATTCACCAACCACGGCTCGATCGTGACGATCCTGCCGCTGACCGACACGGCCTGCGACTGGATCGACGACAATGTTGCCGTCGAAGGCTGGGAATGGCTCGGCGGCGCCCTGTGCGCCGACCCGCGCTGCGCCTTCGATATCTGTCAGGCCAGGACCGAGGACGGTCTCGTCTGTGCCTGACCGCCAGCCCCGCCGCGATGCGTCGCGAGCGGGGCCACGGCGTTGGGAGCATCCCGCTCCTGAGGAGAACTCAACATGATTGGACATCTCATTGTCGCGGCGCAGGCGATGGCCTTCGTCGGCTGCGCCGCATTCGCGGCCGTGGCCCGGCGCATTCGTCGCGGCTGACCCATGTGGCTCGTCCTGCTGCTGCTGGGCTTCGGCGCCGGCTACCTCTACCGCGCTGTGCGCCACGAATGTCCCTTCTGCCGGTCCTGGTCTACGGGCCGATGCCCGTTCTGCGGTCGATCCTTGTGATCGCCCGGACCCCGTATCGCTGCGGCGATACGGGGCGAAGGCGTCGGGGGGCATCCCGCTCCCAGGAGAACGCACATGGCTATTTCTCAAGGCTACAAACGGAATTTCGAAACGCTGCAACGCGTCTTCAAGGACGAAGCGGCAGCGCTTCTCGAATGCACCGACGCCGTGACCGGCAAGCCCGTCATGGTGATCTGCGCGGTGGTTCAAGACG
>JBOHMN010000320.1:0-2192 GCA_050730175.1 Acetobacteraceae bacterium
GAACTATAGGTGGTCATTCTTTCTCGATCGTGCATTGCAGTGGGTGCTGGTTCTGGCGTGCGAGGTCCATGACCTGTGTGACTTTGGTCTCGGCGACCTCATAGGTGTAGACGCCGCAGACGCCGACGCCGCGCCGGTGGACATGCAGCATGATGCGCGTTGCCTCGTCGCGATTCTTCTGGAAGAACCGCTCGAGCACGTGGACGACGAATTCCATCGGCGTGTAATCGTCGTTCAACATCAGGACCTTGTACATCGCCGGCTTGCGCGTTTTCGGGCGCGTCCGGACGGCCACTCCAGTAGAAGGGCCATTGCTGCCGCTTTGCCTGTCGTTGTCGCTCATCCGCCCTTCACCCGGCCCGCGGCCGAACGGTCATCCGGCCGGAGACCGCTTGCGCCACCCAACCGCGGCGTCGCGTCCCAGCGGGCGGCGGGAGTGGAGGCTGCGGCCAAGCGGAGTATCGCGCGGTCCATCGCAAAACCATATCGGAATGCGGGCCACGGGGAAAAGAGTTCCGCATCAACTTGCGCGGCGTGGTTGGCGGGTGTGGCCTTGTCACGACACAACGAGGGCCCGGAGAGAGACCCCCGGGCCCGTTGACCGATTCGACGCCTCAGAAGAGGGAGGGAGTGCCGCCGGCAGACGTCATGCCGTCTTGGCGAACTTCTCCACTGCCAGCGCAAACCGAGCGCTGATCGGCGCAAAGGTCTGCTCGGCCAGCTTGACCGAGGCGTCGCTGATCCGGCCGGCCTCGGACAGCGTCTTCTCGACCGCCGTGCGCGCGAGACTGGTCTGCAGGTCGACCGCTTCACGCAACGACTTCACTGTGGCGAGAGCGCGACAAGTGGCAAGAGTCTCTTCGAAGGAAGCCTGCGCGGAGGCGACCACCTGCTGGGTGAGGTCCTGCATGCCAGCCGACCAAATTTTGCCCGACTTGACGACAGCTTCGAAATTACCCTGATTGAAGGCTACCAGCTCCTCGGCAGTCTTCATCGCTTTTTCCATCCCTTCCTTGACCTGCTCCTGGCTCTTCTCGAACCCTGCTCCGGCGGTTGCCATACCGTCCTGGATGGCCGACACTGTCTGCTCGAAGCCGCTTGCCGCCGCAGCGGTTGAGTCGGCCATCGACTCGCCCATCCTCGCCTTGATTGCCATTGATACTTGTCCTTCCCGAATTTTCGCGCCGGGCTGGACGCTTTCGGACCCAGTGTCCTGAGGTTCGTCCCCCGGCATTCGATCGTCTTGCTGCACTGCAGCACGAGGCTGACATAGGGAGATCTATAACCCTACGCAAGGGACGTTTGTGCATCGCACAAAAAAAGTTTTGAGGGGCCAGGCGGTAACCTGAGACGCGATCGAGCGCCAGCTGTTAACCCTCTGCCTGGCTTATCTTTTATTTCTGTGGCCCCTGGACAGAAGCGACCGTTCCCAGGTAGAAGCGACGGAGCGGAAAGTGCTTCGGGGGTCATCAAGGTCCGCGCGGCGCCGTTCGCTCTATCTCACGAAGGGGACGTCCAGACGGTCCGGGCGTGTCCGCGACAAGCCTGGCAAGGAGCAGCGGCGAAATGCGGATGGCGCATCGGCCATGGGTGCTGACGGGCCTCTTTGCGATCGCGCTGATATTTCTTTCGATATTGCCGGCCAGTGCGGAAATCGGCTTTCCCCACCCGAGTTATGTCGTCGTCGATGCGGAGAACGGGCGAGTCCTGGCCGAATTCGAGCCGGACGCGATGCGCTATCCGGCCAGCCTCACCAAGCTGATGACGCTTTATCTCACGTTCGAGGCGCTGCGCGACCGGCGTATTACCCTTGCGACGGCGATTCCCTTCTCGGAGCGTGCGGCCGCGGTCGAGCCGGTGAAACTCGGGCTCCCGCCCGGCTCGACGATCACGGTGCAGCAGGCCATTCTCAGCATGGTCACGCTCTCGGCGAACGACGCGGCGACCGCGCTTGGCCAGTATCTCGGAGGTGGCAGCATCAGCCGCTTTGCCGAGATGATGACGCTCCGCGCGCATGCCCTCGGCATGGCGCATACGGTCTTTACCAATCCCTCCGGCCTGCCGGACCCACGGCAGGTCACGACGGCGCGTGGCATGGCGATTCTCGCGCGTCGGCTGATTCTCGATTTCCCGAATCAATACCACTGGTTCAGCACCCGTCGCTTCCTGTTCCGCGGCCGCTGGATCAGGAG
>JBOHMN010000321.1:0-6710 GCA_050730175.1 Acetobacteraceae bacterium
TGACCATACTCATCGGGCCAGGCTCACCGGCGGCCCTCGATCCGGCGGTCCGGCGGTCCGGCGGTCCGGCGGCCGGCGGCGATCAGGTCTTTGATCTCGAGGCCGCCCAGAAGAACGCCGTGGCGGCGGGCCCGGATGCGCGAGACGGCGCCGCGGGCGCGCTCGTGGTCGGCGGCCGGGCCGGGCGAGGTCAGGCGGGCGACAACTTTGCCGCGGCGGGTGATCAGGATGTCCTCACCGGCCTCGACGCGGTCGAGCAGCTGGCCGAGTTTCGACTTTGCCTCGAAGGCGCCGATTTCCCGCATCTTTTTGGCTCACCGGTCTGGTTACCTGTCCAGACCGTTGTAACCGATCGTCGGCGGCCAGTCCACCGGCTTATTCGTGATAAAATCTGTTATCAAGAGTAGCGCGGCTAGGATCTTGACCGTCCTGTCGACAGGGTATACTTGATCGACACGGCCAAGCCGTTCGACGATCGCGTTTCGCAACGATCGTGGCCCGCGGATCCGCGGGTAGCGTCGCCGCAGACTGGTAGGGCGCGAACGCCATCGACGGCGGACGAACCCCAAGAAACGCCGCTTCGTGCGCGCTGTTGCGCATGCCCCGGCAAATGAACCGCAAATGAACCAAAGGGGAGGCCACGATCGCGATCAGTCACCCTCCGGAGCCGTCGATGCCGCAGCCATTGCTCGACATTCCCATGTCGATCGAGCGCTCACGTTCAAAGGTGCGCGCTCCGGGACAGCCCGCGTCACTCCCCGGTGCGATCTTGTCGGCCTTGCGTGAGGCAATCGTCTCCGGCGAGTTGGCGCCTGCCGTTCGGCTCTCGGAGGTGCAACTTTCCAGACGCTTCAACACCAGTCGCACTCCCGTACGCGAGGCGCTCGGGCAGCTGGAACGGGAGGGATTCGTGGCGATCGTTCCGCATGTAGGGGCCTATGTACGGACCATCACCTCAACTGACGTTGAAGATATCTACCAGATCCGCGCGGCGCTGGAGGAGCTGGCCGTTTCATTGCTGGCCACCCGTCTGACACGCGTCGGCGAGGCGCAGATCGCCGCGATCGTCGGCGAACTCGAGGGCACGGCCGCCGCGCACGACCCCGAGCGCTTTGCCGCAGCTCTCGATGCCTTCCACCTTCTGATCGTTCACCTTTCCGGAAATGAGCGCCTCGAACAACTCTATGAATGCGTGGTCGGACCCATCCGACGCCTGCGCAGGATCAACTTGCACGGACAGGACGGGCTCGAGCACTCCTTGCAGGCCAACCGTCTTCTGGCTGAGGCCATAATTGCGCACGCGCCCGCGGCTCCCGCGTCGATGCGCGCTCGTCTCCTCGCAGTTGCAGAAGAGGTCAAAGAGGTTGCTCGCGCCGAGACCGGAGACGGAAGCGAGCGCGGCGCCGACCCGCCGAACATGACAGAGAATTCCCGTGGCCCGCGCATCGACCAATGATGCTCAGACTCCGAAGACGCGCATACGGACCGCGCCTTCTTGGCGCAACACCGCCCCTGTGATGGCAAGGGTCGTCGGCGCTTCGGAATTCAGGATGCCCGCTCGGGATGATCAAGATGGATGAAATCGCACGGCACGTGACAGAAGGCATCCCGGTCACACTCATCACCGGCTTTCTTGGCAGCGGCAAGACGACGCTGCTGACGCGGTTGCTCGCGCATCCTGGCATGGATCGTGTCGCCGTCATCATCAACGAGTTCGGCGAGGTCGGTCTTGACCACCTGCTCGTCGCGAGACGGGTCGAAGATGTCCGGCTTTTGGCGAACGGGTGTCTCTGCTGCAGCGTACGCGGGGAGCTGGTGGCGACGCTCGCGGATCTCTACGCGCGTGCCGCGGACGGTACGATCCCGGGGTTTGATCGTGTAATAATAGAGACGACCGGCCTTGCTGATCCCCTGCCCGTGTTGCAAACGGTAGTAGGCGACGCCGTGATCTCGCGCCTGTTCCGCCTCGACGGTATTGTCACCACGGTTGATGCGGCGAACGCCGATGATACGCTCGACCGCCATTTCGAGTCGGTGAAGCAGGTCACCCTCGCCGATACCCTTCTCATCACCAAGGGCGACCTCGTCGCGCCCGACGCTCTGGCAGCGTTGCGGGGACGCTTGCGCCGCCTCAATCCCGAGGCCGAGCTGGCGACGGTCGCTTTTGGCGAGATCCCGCCGGAGCGGCTCCTCGGCCTCTCTTCGGCGCCGAAGATCTCTGCGCAACGGGCAGGATCGCCGGAACCCGCTGGACACGAGCACCACGAGCACGGTCCGCACGACGCGGAAATCCAGACCTTCTCGCTCACCTTTGACGCTCCGATCCTGCGCTCGGGGCTTCGTGTCTGGATCGACCTGCTCGCCGCGTTTCGCGGCAGCGATCTCCTGCGTGTCAAGGGGCTTCTCAACGTCGAGGGGGAGCCCGTCGTAGTGAACGCTGTGCAGCACCTGTTCCACCCGCTGCAGACCTTGCCAACGTGGCCGACAGCCGATCGCCGCTCACACTTTGTCTTCATTACTCGCGGAATCGGCGAGGCCACCCTCGCTCGCACCTTCGCGGCGTTCGGCTTTCAATCCGGGGCACTCGAGCCCAGGCGCTTCGCGGAATTCGTGGCACTTGCCAGTCGCTTCCGCTGAATCGGGGCGATGACCAACAGCGGCGCCGCGTTGCGCAGCTGGAACTTGTTTGACGGGAGGTAATCGGATGGCGGCAAAGACGACGGTCCTCAAAGGTCGGGCGCTGATCGACGGAACGGGCGGCAAGGTGCTCGATGATCCGGTGATCCTTATAGAGGATGGTCGGATCCGGTCGGTCGGACGCGCCGGTTCCGTCGAGGAGCCTCGCGACGCCGAGGTGCTCGACTTCTCGGGGTCCACGCTGCTTCCCGGCCTGATGGATTGCCACATTCATCTCGCTATGTTCAATTGCCTCACCTTCAACAACTATCGCGTTGCGCAGTGGGAGGTGACGCCCGAACTGCAGCAGATGTACGCGCTCTTCCACGCCCAGATCTGTCTCGAGATGGGATTCACGACGTTGCGCGATCTCGGCCTCAATTCGAGTCGCGGTCTCCTCACCGAGGAGATGTGCGCCGTGCGCGACGCCATCAACGCCAAGCTTTTTGCTGGCCCACGCCTGATGGTCGCTGGCTGGACGACGATCACCGGCTCGCATCTCGACCTCGTCTTGCCGCGCGCCGCGCTCCGGCCAAGCTTCCAGACGGCCGATGGACCTTATGAACTGAGAAAGCTGGCACGCACGAATCTCCGGATCGGCTGCGACGTTATCAAGACCTGCGCCTCCGGCGGTGGTGGTACCGACAAGGAAGAACCCGACATACGCAATATGACGCAGGAAGAACTTGACGCGATCGTCGATGAAGCCCACGCTTTTCATAAGACGTGCGCCGTTCACTGCTTCACTCCTGATGCGCAGCGGATGGCGGTCAAGGCCGGCACCGATACGATTGAACACATGGTCTTCACCGACGACGATGCGATCAAGCGCATCATCGATACCGGGATAATTGTTACGCCGACCCTTTCGCACCGCACCGATCATGCGATCGAGGTCCGGCGCAACATCGGTACGGCGGAGTTCGTCTTGCGCAAGATGAAGGCGATCCAACCGAGCTGCTACGAAACCTTCCAGCGCATGTACCATGCCGGCGTCAGGATCGCGATGGGCACGGACATGGGATACGACCCGGAAATGGGCATGGGTGCCGGTGAACTCGCCATCTGGGCTGGCCTGGGGATGAGCCCCATGGACGCAATCGTTGCCACCACGCGCACTCCGGCGCAGGTGATGAAGCTCGACAAGGAGATCGGCACCGTCGAGCGGGGTAAGTTCGCCGACATTCTGGCGATCGATGGTGACCCGCTCAAGGACATCACGCTGCTCTCGCAGAAAGACCGGATCCAGATGGTGATGAAAGAGGGCCAGGTCCACGTCGACCGGCGTGTCGGACACGAGAAGCGCGTGATGTCCTCGGAGGACAACGCTTGGCGCATCGTCGACAAATGAGGGAGGCGACCGCTTCCGGGATGGACGGCAGGCAGGAAGGAAGGTGAGGCAGCGCTAATGACCACAGCGCCGGTTCGGGCAGGGATTATCGGCGTCGGCCGCTGGGCCGGTGTTGTGGCACGGGCTGCCAAGGGATCGCCAAGGCTCCAGATCGTCAGCGCGTTGGGAAAATCCCCGGAGCGGGCAGAGGCGTTTTCTCGCGAGAACGGCATCCCGCTTTCCGATGGCCTCGAGGGCATGCTGGCCGAGCCCGGGCTCGACGCGGTGCTCCTCTTGGTGCCGAACGAGCTCCATTTGCCATTTGCCAAAGCTGCGGCCGAGGCGGGGAAGCACGTCTACATCGAAAAGCCGATCGCGAACGAGCTGCCGCAGGCGCTCGCGATCCTCGCTCTCGAGAAGTCGTGCGGCGTCCGCATCGCGGTCGGCCATTGCGCGCGCCTTCTGGCCGGAACTCGCTTGATCCACCAGATGGCAGATCAGGGAGTGTTCGGGCACGTCACGCAAATCGAGGCAAACTTCTCGAACGACCGCGCCCTGAAATTGACCCCAAGTGATTGGCGCTGGTACCAGGCGAGCGCGCCCGGCGGTTCGCTGAGCCAGGTCGCCATCCACCAATTCGACACTCTGCGCTACCTGGGCGGCGACATCGCGACAGTCTCCGCAAGCGCCGCGCGCCATTCTCCCGTCGGTGCCGAGGTCGAGGACCAGTGGATAGTCACCGTTCGTTTCGCCGACGGTAAGCTCGGCAGTATCGTTTCCAGTTGGGCCAGCCCTGGCAGCTACCATGTCCGGGTCACCGGCGATGCGGCCCTCGCGTTCTACGAGATCGACCAGAGCCGCTGGTCGACGCCAGAGGTGCTGCAGCAGGGGGCGACGCTTTACGTGCAGCCGCGCGGCAAAGGTCCCGACGGGCGGCAGCTCAAGCCTGTCCCGCCGGGAAACATGGTCCGCGAGGAACTTGAGCTTTTCGCAGACAGCATCCTCTCGGATGGACCCTGCGAGCTTTCGGCGAAGAACGGCTACATGGCCCTCGCCGCCGTCTACGCGGCGCTCGAATCCGCGAAAAGCCACGGCGTCGCCGTGCCGCTCGCCACGATTCTCGAGAGAGGCGGCCCCGCATCGGCTTCGCAGGGACGTGATGGCTGAGGCCATTGAGGTCAAAAACGTGACGTTTGAGTACGATCTCGGCGGTCGGCGCGTTGTCGCTGTTGAAGACGTGAGCTTTCTGGTCAAGGCGTCAGAGTTTCTGTGTATCGTCGGCCCGAGTGGATGCGGGAAAACGACCATTCTGAATATGCTCGCGGGGTTCCTGCGGCCAACCAGCGGTGAAATCCACATCGGCGGGCGGCAACTCGATGCTGACCGCTCTGACTACGGCGTCGTCTTCCAGGACTTCGCCCAGCTTTTTCCTTGGCGCACCGCTCGTCGCAACGTGGAGTTCGGCCTCGAGATGCGGGGCGTGGCAAGGAAGCCGCGCACGGCAAAGGCACTCGAGTACCTGCGGTTGGTCGGCCTCGAACAATTCGCCAACGTGTTTCCTCATCAGCTCTCAGGCGGCATGCAGCAGCGCGTTGCGATCGCACGTTCGCTCGCCTATGACCCTTCCATCCTGCTAATGGATGAGCCATTCGCCGCCCTCGACGCCATGACACGGGGAGAAATGCAGTCGCTTTTGGCAGGAATCTGGGAGCGCACGCAAAAGACGGTCGTCTATATCACGCATAACGTCGCCGAAGCCGTATACCTGGGCGACAAGATCCTCGTTCTCGGTGCGCATCCCGGAACCGTAAAGACCGAACTCGCCTGCGAACTGCTCCGCCCACGAGATCCCATGAGTGATCAGTTCTTTGCCATGCAGCGTGACGTATTGCAGCATCTGGCGGTCCACTAGGCCGGAGCCGCCAGCGGGGGGAAGAGGAGCCGGAACGGCACCATGAACCGAGCGATCTCCTATAGCATTGCCGCCCTCGCCTTTGCTTGCGTGGCACTCGCTTGGCAGATTCTGGCATGGTACGGCGGGTTTCCACCCAAGCTCGTTCCGGGCCTGGGGACGATCGCCGCGACCCTGGTTTCCCTGGTCCGGGACGGCGTTCTGCTGGTGGCGACGGCGGACACTCTCTATCGGCTGATCTTAGGATTCGCGCTGGCGGCCGCGATCGGGGTTCCCGCCGGAATCCTTATGGGTCGCTACCGCTGGATCGAGGACTCGGCGCTGCCGGTCGTGAGCTTCTTTTACCCCATTCCCGGTCTCGCCTATGCGCCGCTCTTCGTTTTGTGGTTCGGTCTCGGAGATGGACCGACCATCTTGTTGATAGGAATAGCATCGTCCTTCGTCGTGATCCTCAATACCTGGCAGGGCGTGAAGGCGGTCAAGCTCATCTGGTTGCGGTCTGCCGAGGTCATGGGCGCCAGAGGCGGCCGGCTGTTTTACAAAGTAATCCTGCCGGCCTCTCTGCCGTACATCTTGGTCGCGCTGCGGCTCGGCCTCGGTAACGCTTGGCGACTGCTGATTGCGGTCGAGATGGTGATGTCGGTCCAGCAAGGACTCGGTTGGCTCATCCAAGGCGCGCAGACATTTCTCAACACCGACGTCATGCTCTCCTCGATCGCCGTCATCGGCGTGATCGGACTGTTTATGGAAAAGCAGATCTTCGAACGTATAGAGCGGTATACGCTCGTGCAC
>JBOHMN010000322.1:0-2698 GCA_050730175.1 Acetobacteraceae bacterium
GGCCACGATGCAGAACCCTGCGATGGCGCGGAGCCTCGGCGTCGATACCGACCGAGTCTATGCGCTGACCTTTGGCCTAGGAGCGGGGCTTGCCGGCCTAAGCGGAGCACTGCTTGCGCCGACGACCTCCATAGCCCCGTTCATGGGCCAGCAATTCGTCGGGCGGGCCTTCATCACCGTCGTTGTGGGCGGTGGCGCCAACGTGATTGCCGGTGCCGTTGGTTCGAGCGCCCTCCTGTCGCTCGTGCAAACGCCTGCCGGCCGGTTGCTCGGCTCGTTTTCTGGCACGGTCGCACTTCTGCTTACGGCACTCATCATTATCCGCATCCTCCCTGCCGGGATCTCCTCGCTTCGCCTGAAGCGCCTCCGGCTGGCGGGAACGCGCTAGGTCACCGGCGCTATGCTGCAGACGCTACGGCTGTTTGCCGGCCCCCACGACATCGGTGGCTCGCGTTGGTTCTGGGCGGGCCTTGCCATCGTTGTTCTCGGATTCTTCTGCTATCCTGTTTTCGGCTCCGAATTTTCTGCTACGAACATCTCGTTCTACCTTCTAAATATTCCGCTTGGCCTCGGGCTGGCACTGCTCTGGGGCTATGGCGGCGTGCTCAGTTTCGGCCAGGTCACCTTCTTCACGATCGCCGGCTACGGCTACGGAGTCGTCGCTGGCAACATGACCGACAGCGCGCTCGGAACCATCGTCGCGTCATTCGCCGGGCTTGCTGCCGCAGGGGCGCTTTCGGCGGTATTCGGATACTTCGTCTTCTTCAGTCGAGTCGCCGCCTGGATCGTGCCGATCCTCACGCTGGTCTTGACACTCCTGGTCTCCACCTTCCTTGGGCTGACCGCCGGCTATCAGTGGCGAATCGGCGACGTGCTGCTCGGCGGCTACAACGGCATGACCAACATTCCGCAGCTCCATGTTGGTAGCCTCGTCTTCCAAGGCTATTCTTTCTATTACCTCGCGGTCGCCGTCGTGATCATCTGCTATGTCGGCCTCCGCATCTTTGTGAATTCGCACTCGGGACAAGCCGTGATCGCGATGCGCGAAGACGACCTTCGTATGGAACTCCTCGGCTACGACGTCCGGCTGCAGCAGCTCGGTATCTTCGTTTTCGCGGCCCTACTCTCGGGAGTGAGCGGATTGCTCTATGTCCAGTGGGGCAATTACATCACCCCATCCTCGGCCAGCCTTATTTCGGCGACACTTCCGGTGATCTGGGTTGCCGTCGGTGGGCGAGACAGCCTCCTTGCGGTTTGTATTGCAACCTTCCTCCTCAACCAGCTGACTTACGTGCTTTCCTCGCAAGGGAACCGGTACGCGTTCATCATCGTCGGTGCCATCCTTGTCGGGGTGATGCTGTTCACGCCGCAAGGCATCGTGGTCACGGTGGCGAGGCACCGGATCTGGCACCGCCGCACCCGCCCTCGCGACGAGCCGCTGCATGGCTGAGATCGTGGACCGGCACCCGCGCGGCTCTGGCTCCGCCACCATGCTAGCGCCAGAGCCGAATGCAGAGGCCTCAAAGTGCCTCTTGCGGACCGCGGGGTTACGCAAGCGCTTTGGCGGCGTCATCGCCGCTGATAACATCAACTTCGCGGTCCGCCCCGGAGAGTTTCGCTGCATCATCGGCCCGAACGGCGCGGGCAAGTCGACGCTTTTTGCCTTGCTCTGCGGTATCCATCGGCCGGACAGCGGTCGCATCCTATTCCGGAATACCGATGTGACGCTACTGCCCGCTTTCCGGCGGGTGCGGCTTGGTATCGGCCTCACCTTCCAGACCAATCGTACGTTTCACAGTCTCACTGTTGCCGAGAATCTCGACGCCGCCCGGCACACGCGGGCCAACCAGACCAACGAACACTTCGATCATGCCATTGCGCGCTTTCAGCTCGAGGACGCGCTCGCGCGTCCTTCTCGCGAGCTGCCGCATCATCAGCGTCAGTGGCTTGAGATCTGCATGGCGCTGCGGCAAGGCCCGGATATTCTCCTGCTCGACGAACCGACAGCGGGCATGTCAGGCGAGGAGACGATGTATACGGCTAAGGCACTCCGGGAGCTCGCGGCGCAGGGACTCACCATTGTCGTCGTTGAGCACGACATCGCCTTTGTTCGGGAGGTCGCCGACAGCGTCACCGTTTTGCACTACGGGCGAATTTTCGCCGAGGGCACCGTCTCCGAGATCACCGGGCGCGAGGACGTCCGGGAAATCTATCTCGGACGTGCCTAGGGGGCCGTGGTGCCACTCATCGCCGCAACTGACCTGCGCGCGGGATATGCTGCCGGCGACGTGCTGCAGGGTGTCAGCATCGAGGTAAACGAAGCCGAAATCGTCGGTGTGCTCGGTCGGAATGGCGTCGGCAAGACCACCCTCATGCGAACCCTGATCGGACTTCTCTCCGCGCGCAGCGGTGCCATTCGTTTTTGCGGTAATGAGGTAACGCAGCTCAAGCCAAACCAACGGGCCCGGCTCGGCATCGGCTACGTCCCGCAGGGCCGCGACATCTTTCCTCGGATGAGCGTGGTTGACAATCTCCGTATGGGTGGGTTCATCCGCGGTGCGCGCGCCAAGCCGCGCCTAGACCTCGTACAGCAGTATTTTCCCTTTCTCAGAGAGCGCGCCCATCAAATCGGAGGCACACTGAGTGGCGGCCAGCAGGAAATGCTGGCGATCGCCCGGGCACTTGCCGGGCAACCCGT
>JBOHMN010000323.1:0-1713 GCA_050730175.1 Acetobacteraceae bacterium
GATGTCGAGCGGCGTGCCAAACACCGTGACCGTGCTGAAGAGCGCCAGCTCCCGCCCGCCGACGCGCAGCCGCAATGGCACCGCCACGGCCTCGTGGCCCACCGGCGAGGATCGGCCCATCGGCCGCGGCGCCGGATAGCGGGCGAGTTCCGCCGCCAGCGCCAGCAGGGCCGGGTCGGCGGTCATCTCGATCTGGCGGTGCATGCGGGCGGGGAGATGAGCACGCCATTCCGCCAGATTGAGAGTGCGCGGCGCCAGCCCGTCGGGGACGCCGATCTCTACGTGATGATCAACGCCTACTGGCAGAACCTGACCTTTGCGATCCAGGCGCCGGGTCCCTGGCAGCGGATCGCGGATACCGCGCTCGCCACTCCCTCGGATATCCTCGAAGCCTCGGCCGCGCCTTTGCGCGCCGATCCCCGCTACGACGTGGCGGGCCGCTCGATCGTCGTCCTGCTCGCGGATCAAGGCAGGGGCTGCACATGAAAGAGGATAAACTCCGCAAAGCAATCTCGCGCCGGGTGCGGCACGTCTCAGGATTGCTTCGTCGCTGCGCTCCCTCTCAACGTGAGAGAGCATGCTTTCCGACCTGTACGACTTTTTGTCGCATCCGCGATCTCCTTAAAATTTGATTTAATTTACATTTAATAAAATCGGCCGTGAGCGGACGGCGGCGCCCGTTCGGCCCTAAAGGGAGGAGCGAAGAACATGACATTCTTGAAACGGATCGGTGGCATGGCGGCGCTCGGCGCGGCGCTGCTTTTTGGCCTGTTCATCCCCCCTGCGCAGGCTTCCCATATCGTGAATCTCACGCAACAGGGGAGTAACGTCGTCGCCACCGGAAGCGGAACGATCGATCTGACAGACCTGTCCTTTCTCGATACAAACCAGAATCCTTCCCTTATTATCCCCGTAGGTGAGGAACTGATTCTTGGGCCAACGAGCCCCACACCTTACAACTACTTCGGGTTCTTCACGGAGCCGGCGGGCTTCGGCTCAGGCGGCGTCGCTTTCGCCAGCAGCGGGGGCGGCGACGTTGTGGCGATAGATGGCCAAGCAGTCTACGTCCCAGTCGGTTATGTTTCCGGCAGCGCCCTCTCCGACACCGCCACCTGGAACAATCAGACCTTCGCCAGCCTCGGCGCGACGCCCGGCCCCGCCTGATACCGGCTGTCTTCGACAGGAACTCATACTTTTCATTGTCATTGCGAGCGCAACGACGAGGCAATCTTGATACAGGTAAAGTTATTCTGTTCTCCAAGATTGCTTCGCGGAGTTTATCCTCGGGCCGCGCCCACGGACCGGGCCTTCGGCCAACCCGAGGACAGGCTCCGCACGGACCCGTGGGGTCGCAATGACAGCTACCCCCATGAGTTCTGGTCAGAGAGATCCGGTATCAGAGATCCGCGGTTGGCGCTGGCGGCGATCGGAAACGGCTTATGTCCGAGCTTGCGCGACCGCGGCATGATGGTGCAGCACCACCCGGCCGGGCACCTTGCCGCCGGTTTTGAGGTCGCTCAACGCCGTGCTCGCCTCTTCGGCCGGACGTCTCTCGATCGGGATCGGCGGCACCTTACCGGCCTGAGCGAGCGCGAGCAGCTCGCGGAGATCGTCGAGAGTGCCGACGTAGGAGCCCTCGATCGCCATCATCTTGAACGGAAAGAGCACGGTCGAGATCGGGCAGGCTCCGCCGTAGAGCCCGACCATGACGAG
>JBOHMN010000324.1:0-3664 GCA_050730175.1 Acetobacteraceae bacterium
GAATCGAACCGCCCCGCGTCGGGTCATGCAAAATCAGACAGGCCCCCGGACTTTTGCCCCGGTTACCTTTCCGCTCCGAGAAAAATCGCGCATGGATGCGCGGTGGAAGCAGAGGGCTCGCCGCCGCTGCCAGCTCACGACGTGGGGGCGTGCTCAAGAGCCCATTTGTCCTGCTCCCCGCTGAACCCCGTGGGGAGCAAATCAGTGCAAACGTTCTAGGACAGAAACATAATTTGCGACAGCCGCGCCACCCATGTTGAACACCGCACCGAGATCGGCGCGCGGAAGCTGCATCGCGCCCGCTTCCCCGGTGAGCTGCATGGCGGCCATGATATGCATCGAGACCCCGGTCGCGCCGACGGGATGGCCCTTGGCCTTGAGGCCGCCGGAGCGGTTAACCGGAAGGCGCCCACCCGGCGCGGTCCAGCCTTCGAACACGGCGCGCGCGCCCTGCCCGCGCGGAGTGAGGCCCATCGCCTCGTATTCGATCAGCTCGGCAATCGTGAAACAGTCATGCGTCTCGACGAAGGAGAGATCGCCAAGGCTGATCCCGGCTTCCTCGAGAGCGCGCGCCCAGGCCAGTTCCGCCGCTTCGAAGCGCGTCGGATCGCGTCGCGAGAGGGGCAAGAGATCGTTGACGTGCAGCGCCGCGCGAAAGCGTACGGCGCGGCGAGGAGCGAGCGTTCGGGCAGTCTCGACATCAGCCAGCACGAGGGCTGCTGCGCCGTCGCTCACCAGCGAACAGTCAGTGCGCCGGAGCGGGGGGACGACGATCGGATTCTTTTCCGAAATGGTGCGACAGAACTCGAATCCCAGATCCCGCCGCATCTGCGCGTAGGGATTATCGACGCCGTTCTTGTGGTTCTTGGCGGCAATTGCGGCCAGCGCGTCGGATTGATCGCCGTAACGCTGGAAGTAGGACTGAGCGATGCGCGCGAAGATGCCGACGAACCCGCCAGGCACGTCGTCCTCCTCGCGGCGATAGCAGGCAGCGAGCAGGTGATCGGCGATTTCCGCTGGCGTCGCCGAGGTCATCTTCTCGACGCCAATGACGAGTGCGAAACGGCCGCGGCCGGCAGCGATGAAGTCTCGCCCGCCATGCACGGCGGCGGAGCCGGAGGCACAGGCGTTCTCGTAACGCGTGGCGGGCTTGAAGCGCAGCGCGGGCAGCGCGTTCATCGGCAGCGAGGACGGAAAGTTCTGCCGGCTGAAGCCGGCGTTGAAGGTGCCGAGAAAGACGCCGTCGATGTCATCCGGCGGGATACCGGCATCGCCGATCGCGCCCGCGGCGACGCCGACGATCAGGTCCTCGACGTCAGCCTCTGCGAGCTTGCCGAACGGACTATGGGCCCAGCCGATGATGCACGATTCGTTCATGATGCCCTACTCCTTTTCCGCCCCCAGTGAATTGGGAGTGCGATCGTGCCGCGGGGAGGGGGCTCGGTCTTCCGCCCTGCCGGCCAGACCGTCAGCGGGGCATAGGCGCGGAGAAACGTCTCGACCGCGGCCTGAGCAGCGCTCCGGATCTCGGCCTCGGTTGGCGGCGGACTGATGCCGAGCAGCGCACGAAGCTGCAGATGTGTCCTGAGCAGGCCGCTGAACTGCTCGGCGGCCATTCCGGGGTCCGCGGAGCGGAGGTGACCTGCCGCCATCTGGCGTTCCATCCAGGCGCCAAGGTTGCGCCGCGAAGCCGCGGGACCGCGCTCGTAAAAAACGCGGCCGAGTTCGGGAAAGCGCGCCGCCTCGGCGATTACAACCCGATAAATCTTCAGCGATTTTTCTTCGAGCATGAAATGCAGGGTGCGGTCGGCCAGTGTCGTCAGCGTTGCCCCAACGTCGGCATCGTCGTCGGCGAGGGCGACGGAGCTTGGGCCAGAGCTGCGGCAAGCCTCGCCGAGGAGGCTCGCGAACAGGCGCTCCTTCGAGGCGAAATAGGCATAGAGGGTAGCCTTGGAGACGCCGGCCGCGTGCGCAATGGCGTCCATTGAAACGTCGGCATAGCCCTGCGCCATGAAAAGCCGGGTCGCCGCCTCGGCGATGTCGCGCTGCTTGGGCGTCTGATCCACTTTATCGGCGACTGTCTCGCTCCTGGGCATATCTGCGAATAAACTACCCGGTTCAGTTTTGTCAAGCGGCTCGTCGTGAGTTCTGCGCATCCTTGCCGCGCGGGAAAGCATACCGGGTGGTTCGGTTCTGGGTTCGGCTAGCTGTCTGGTCCCAGAGTGTGCGGTGCATCAGCATCACGCGCGCGGCGACGATGGACGAAAAAGTGCCATTGCAGCAAGAGACAACCGGGATTTGCCGGAAAGCCGCCGCTGCCGCCGCTGAGAACAGCGACGGAACAGCGAGGCGGGAGGCCGAGCGCGACGGGATTTCGGCGCAGGACCGGGCTTCCCGGCCGTTGGCGGGGTCGCGCCGAACAGCGGCGAAACAGCGGGAATGAAGCGGCGAGATCAGTGGTGCGGCGGCCCTGGTGATCGCAGCAGTCCGGTCGGCCACGATCGTGCCAGCGTGTCCGGAGGCGTGAGGGCGTTGTCGGGCTTGGTGGGTGCGGCAGGGATTGAACCTGCGACCCCCGCCGTGTGAAGGCGAGACCAGGGGGTTGCGGCGGTTTGCAGCAAGCAGATTGCCATTGCTAATATCCGCTGCTTACCTACAATTTCGATTGCGTCCCTCGCCCTTGGTTTGCTATCGTTTGCGCCAGCAAGCTTGCTGCCTGCTTGCTGGTCTCATCCAAGGAGACGAACGGATGGCCACTCGCATCACCCTCGCCACGGTTCGCAGCCTGCCGCGCAACGCCATCGTCTGGGATGCAGCGGTCACGGGCTTCTATGCACGGCGCCAGCAAAGCGAAGCGGTCCGTTTCGGCCTGTTCTACCGGACGGAAGCCGGGCGGCAGCGCTTCCTGACCATCGGCCGCTTTGGTGCGCCATGGACACCGGACGAAGCTCGAGCCGAGGCCAGGCGGCTTCTGGGCGAGGTGGCCAAAGGCCAAGACCCGTCTGCGGAGAAGGAAGCAATGCGCCACGCCGTGACGGTCGCCGAGCTTTGCGTGCGCTATCTCGCCGATGCCGAAGCCGGGCGCGTCCTGGTGCGTGGCGGCCGGGCGAAGAAGCCTTTGACGCTGGCGTCTGATCGGGGCCGGATCGAGGGGCACATCATGCCACTGCTCGGTGCGTTGCCCGTTGGCGCCGTGACCCGCCAGGATGTCGAGCGGTTCATGCATCAGGTGGCCGAGGGCGAGACCGCGCGGAGTCACAAGGTAGGGCCGCGGGCGGTATCGAACGTGACGGGCGGCCGTGGCGTGGCAACGCGGACCATCGGGCTGCTCGGCGCCATCTTCAGCTACGCGGTCGAGCACCGGATGCGGACCGACAATCCGGCGCACGGCATCCGCAAATTCGCCGAGAACAAGCGAGAGAGACGGCTTTCCGGTGCGGAGTATCCAATGCTCGGGAAGGCGCTCCGCCAGGCTGTAGCGGCCGGCATGTGGCCCCCGGCGATAGCCTGCGCCCGTTTCCTCGCCCTGACCGGCTGGCGCTCCGGCGAAGCCCTTGCGTTGCGCTGGCAGGATATCTACCTCGCCCGCCGGACGGCTACGTTGCCCGACACCAAGACCGGCCGCTCGATGCGCCCGCTGTCGTACGCTGCATGCGAGCTGCTC
>JBOHMN010000325.1:0-5354 GCA_050730175.1 Acetobacteraceae bacterium
GCTGCCGATGACGCGGACTACCTCGATGGTACCGCCGGGAGCGACCGCGTCGACCGCAACGCGGCTGGCCCGCCGGTCGATCGCCTGTTGGTTGTGCGCGAGCTGACCACGATCTCGCTCCAGCCGGGAAGGCTCTCGAGCCGGCCGCAGAGCGCGATCCGGTCGCCCACAACCGAGCCGCGATGCCGTCGAGCCAGCTTGACGCATCACGCGTGCAACGTCATAGTCTTCACAAGCAACACGTGTCTCATCCGTTGATCAATCAACGGGCGGGTGCAGTTGGTGTCTCATGAACGATACACAAACGAGGGAGATAACGCCCATGAACAGGATGGCGCGCTACTTCGCCGCGGCATGCGCTTCAGCACTTATAGGCGCTGGGCCCGTGTTCGCCGCGCCCGTTGCGAACAACGATCTCGTGAACGCGGCATCCAACCCCGGCTCGTGGGTGATCTACGGCCACACGTACAACAACTGGAGATACAGCAAGCTCGGCCAGATCAATACCGGAAATATCCAGGATTTGACGCCGGTATGGACAATTTCAACGGGCGGAAAGTTCGGCGGGCTCGAGGGCACGCCGCTGTTTCACGACGGGGTGTTGTACTTCACATCCGACTATTCGCACGTGTTCGCGGTGAATGCGAGCACCGGCAAGATCATCTGGGCATACTCTCCGAAATATATTCCGCAGATTGGCAGCGTGTTGTGCTGCGGTCCCTCCAATCGGGGTGCGGCACTCGCGGGTAACCTCGTCTATGTCGCAACACTCGATGCGCGCCTGATCGCCCTCGATGCGACAGATGGCAAGGTCGTCTGGCAGACGACGATCGACGACTGGCGCAAGGGACTCTCGGAAACCCTGGCCCCGCTGGTCGTCGGCGACCACGTGATTGTTGGCATTTCCGGCGGCGAGTACGGTGGGCGCGGCTATCTCAAAGCCTACGACACCAAAACCGGCAAGCTGCAATGGACCACGTACACAATTCCCGGTCCCGGCCAGCCCGGCAACGATACCTGGCCGGGTGACACCTGGGAACACGGCGGCGGCCCGACCTGGGTGACCGGCTCGTACGATCCTGCCACCAACACGCTCTATTGGGGCGTCGGCAACCCGGCGCCGTGGGTCGCCGCGGACCGCCCGGGAACCAATCTCTGGACCGATTCGCTGCTCGCACTCGATCCGGATACCGGAGCGATCAAGTGGGGCTACCAGTACACGCCGAACGGCGCCTGGGATTATGACGGCATGGGCGCGCCGATCTTGACCACCATCACCATCAACGGGGTCAAGCGCGCCGTCGCCGCAGAAGCGAACCGCAACGGCTTCCTCTATGTGATCGACAGCACCAACGGCCACTTCATTTATGCCGTGCCGATGATCCCCGATATCAACTGGGCATCCGGGCTCGATCCGAAAACCGGTGAACCGAAGGTGAATCCGGCGACGAAGCCGTCGGAAGTCGGCAAGACGACCGGATTGATCATTCCCGGTCTCGAGGGCGGAACGAACTGGGGCCCGCCAGCCTACAGTCCCGAACTCGGCTACATGTTCGTCAACGTCAATGACTGGGGCATGACGATGACGGTCATGCCGAAATCCGAATATCCCTATAAGCCCGGCAGCGTCTACATGGGCACGAACTATCAGATGTATCGCACCGGCAAGTATATCGGGCATACCAAGGCGTTCGATTTGCAGACCCGGAAATTCGTCTGGGACGTCCCGAACCAACTCCCGCTGTTTGCCGGGATCCTGGCAACTGCGGGCAATCTGGTCTTCACGGGCGACGCGGATGGCAACCTTCTCGCGATGGACGCGAAGACCGGCCAGGTGCTGTGGCACTTCCAGACTGGCTCGGGAATCAATGCACCACCGATGACGTATGAACTGAACGGTCATCAATACATCGCCGTCCTCTCTGGCCTTGGCGGCGATCCGAGCTTCTACTACTCAGGCCCGCATGGTGGCATGCTCTGGGTCTTCTCGGTTGACGGCACGCAGGCTCCGAGCAAAGCGGTCAACTCGACGGTCATCAAATCGGCCCTGCCGACCTGGCCGGCAAGCGAGCCTGCGAAGCAGTGAGTCCGGCCGGCTCCGTCGGGCGCAAAATCCGGCGGTCGATCGCAGCGGCGGCAATGGGGTTGCTTTCTGCAGCCCCTTGCTCTGCGTTCGCAGCCGCCGGCGGCGGAGCGCTGACCAACCCCGTTGCGGGGAACCAGGCGGCAATCGCTGCCGGGCGCACGCTGTACGAACAGCACTGTGTCATCTGCCACGGGAAATCGGGCGGCCGCGGCCCGGATCTCTTCGAGAACACACTGACCGATCAGGAGTTCTACATCACCGTTGTCAGTGGCAGATCCGGCGCGCGGGGTGAGATGCCGGCCTGGGCAGGGATTCTGAGCGGCAACCAAGTCTGGCAGATCGAGGCTTTCGTCAAATCGCGCCCGCACCTCTGAAGCGGCACGCCCTCAGCCAGACGAAGCAGATCACGTTCCGTCTGTCTGCACGCGCGGCAGACCCACCATAAGGCCGACGCCACCACATCCTCACCAGCATCAACGGGCCGGGCGCCCTGACCGCCAATCAGCTCATCGCCACCATGCCCGAACTGGGACCCCTCGATAACAAGCAGGCCGCATCGTTGGCCGGCGTCGCACCCGTCACACGACAATCAGGCCAGTGGAAAGGCAAAAGCTTCATCCGCGGCGGCAGAGCCAATGTCCGCCAAGCCCTCTACATGCCAGCTCTCGTCGCCATGCGCTTCAACCCCGACCTCAACGCCAAATACCGCCAGCTCGTCACCGCAGGCAAACCCGCCAAGATCGCGATCACCGCCGTCATGCGAAAACTCATCGTCATCACCAACGCCTTGCTCAAGGCCAATCGCCTCTGGCAAGAATCCCTCCCTTGACCATCACGGATACTCTAGGATTGCACCCGGAAGAAGGGAGCAGTACGCAAGCTGGTGTTCCCTGACGGGCGCGTTGCCGACACAGGCGACGTTCTCGAGATCGATCCGCCCCAACCGCTGCCGCCGCACCATGGCGGCGGCAGCCCTACCGCAGATCAGAAATGGAACTCGTCGATGTTCGATTTGTCGAACACCGTAAGCGGCCCGAGGATCACCACGCCGTCGGCGCCAATCGTTCGATGCCCGAGCTTGCCGCAGGCGAAGCTTTCTCCCGCTTTGCCCGTAATCAGCCCGGAGCACAGCGATCCGGCGGCATAGGCAGCGAGATACCCCAGATCGCCCGGATTCCACAGCGCGAAGGCCTGCACCGTGCCATCCTTGATGTAGGCACGCATCTGGTTTGGCGTCCCCAGCCCCGTCAGCGTCACCTTTCCCTTGTACGGGCTCGATGACAGGTAGCGCGCCGCGGCGCTGATGCCGACCGTCGTCGGCGAAATCACTCCACGCAGATGCGGGAATGCCTGCATCAGCCCCTGCATCTCGGTGAAGCTCTTCTGGTCATCGTCGTTGCCGTAGGCAATCTTGACCAGCTTCATCTTCGCGTACTGCGGCTTCTGCAACTCCTCCTTCATGAAGTCGATCCAGGTGTTCTGGTTGGTCGCGTTCGGCGTCGCAGAAAGGATCGCAATCTCCCCGGTATAATCGATCATCTTCCCCAAGAGCTTGACTTCGTCACGGCCGATCGTCTCGTTGTCCGCCTGGCTGCAGAAAAGCTGCCGCCCCGCCGGCGCAACGTCGCTGTCATACGTGACGACCCTGACCCCCTGCGCCATCGCACGCTTGAGATAGGGCACCAGCGCATTGCGGTCGTTGGCCGAAATGCAGATCGCACTGACCCGCTGTGCAACCAGCGTATTGATATAGGAAACCTGCGTCGAAGCCCCCGCGCTGGACGGCCCGACTTCCTTGCCGTGCGCTCCGAATTCCTTGCAAGCGGCAATCCCGGCATCGTCCGCCGTGGTGAAATAGGGATTGTTCACCTGTTTCGGAAGAAACGCGATGGTCAATCCAGGCTTGATGTCCGCTGCCTCCGCCGGCAGCGCGCCCGCCAGCATCGCGCCGGCAGCGCCGATCATCAGTGTCCGTCTCTTCATGCCTCGTTCTCCCTTCTCGGTTGTTGCGGCCCACCTCGCGCACTGCGCCGCGCGAGGTGGCTTTCCACTGCCGCCGCCAGGTTCGGTCCCAATACCGAGGCGATCAGCAGGGACCCCGTCACGATAGTCAGGATATCGTTGGAGACGTCAATCAGGGCCAACGCATTGTGCAGGATGCCGATCAGGAAAACCGCGGCGATCACCCCGATCACGCTGCCTTTTCCGCCGAAAATCGAAATCCCCCCAAGCAGCACCGCTGCCACCACCGGCAGCACGAACCCCTCCGCATTGTCGCCGCGGGCGCTCGAGAAGCGCGCCGTATAGACGATCCCGGCTAGCCCGCTCATCGCTCCGGAAAGCACAAACAGGAGGAACTTGTGCCAAAGCACCGGCAGGCCGGCGAACGTCGCCGCAACCGGATTAGCACCGATCGCATACAAACCACGGCCGAACGGGGTCGCGTGCAGCATCAGGATGGTCAGAACTGCCAGCAGGAAAAACAGTACCATCGGGTTCGGCAGCGCCGTCCCGAGCACCGTGCCGAAGCCGAGATTGGTGAAAAAGGCCGGAAAATCCGCCACTGCCTTATCGCCGAGCAGGCCGAATGCAAGGCCCCGATAGAGGGCCAGCGTGCCGATCGTCACCGCGAGCGACGGCAGGCCAAGCCACGTCACCAACACCCCGTTGAACGCACCCGCCACCGCTCCCGCGACCAGCGCGGCCAGCATGCAAAGCGCCATCGGCACGTGCAAGGACCACAAAAGCCCGAGCAGGCAACTGCACATCCCGAGCGCCGAGGCAACCGAAAGGTCAATCTCACCAGTCACAATCACCATCGTCGAGGTCAACGCCATCAGCGCGATCTCGGAAAGATTGGCCGCCAGGTTACCAAGGTTGTCGGGAGTCAAAAACGCCGCCGACAACAACGAACCCAGGAACAGCGCGAGCCCGACCAGCAGCCAGATCACCACTTCCCAGCGACCGAGCGTTCGCAGCGTTTCAGCCATGACGGCGGCTCGAGCGCATGAGGGCAAGCGTGCGGCGCGCGATCACCAGATCGAGACTTATCGCGGCCAGCAACAGCGCGCCTTCGATCGCCTGCTCCCAGAACGCGGGCACCCTGAGCGAGACCAGAGCGTTCGAGATCGTGCCCAACAGCAGCGCGCCGATCGCCGCGCCCTCGACGCTGCCGACGCCGCCCGTAATGGCCACCCCTCCCACGACGCAGGCTGCGATAACGTGCAGCTCGAGCCCACTTCCGGCAGTCGCATCCACGGTCCCGAAG
>JBOHMN010000326.1:0-1543 GCA_050730175.1 Acetobacteraceae bacterium
CCACTGGCAGCCCCTCGGCCTCGATCGTGTCCCGCCATTCGTCGCGCGCGGCGGTGTGGTTCGGAATCTGCAGCAGGTCGGGCGACAGCTCGCGCACCGCATCGAGCGCTGATTCGACGTCCGCGGCGTTGCCGTCGATCGTCACGCAAAGGCGGGCCGCGGTCACCGCGTCGCGGATCGCCAGAGCCATCTCGAGAGTCACGCAGCGCGGCGGGTCGTCCTCGCGCCCGGTCGCGACGGTGATGCCGATCACGTTCGCCCCGGCCGCCTGCAGCGCCTGCGCCTCGCCGGCGCTCGCCACGAAATCGACCTTGAGCAGGCGCGATCCAAGAATGTCGTCCATCGCTTATATTCCCGTTATGTAGATCGTCTCGATCGGCTTTTCGTTGCACGGATCATAGCCGGGCTGCACGACCTTGATTTTGCCTTTCGTGGTCGACACGCGGACGTAAGGCGTAGCGCCGTGGATACCGCCGCCCTGATGGAACTCGATCGCGGTCAGCCGCTGGTTGTCCTGATACTTGATTCGCCCCGGTCGTCTGTCCTCGACGTCCAGCATCGTCACCTTCGACGACTTGCCTTGCCGCAACGTGGCAGTGATTCCTCGGACCTGGTTCAGCTCGTTCATCACCGCCTGCGGCGTCTTGTTCGCGAATGCTTTGGCGAGTTGCTGCGTGCTCATCCCGCCCACATCGGGCGAGGCCGACGTCTTCCGGACTTTCGCCAAGTCCAGGGGGTTGTCGAACTGCCCCGGATTCCCGACGATCTTCACCGGTGCCGAGGCACTCGCCGCCTCGTAGTTGTCGTCTGCTTTGCGGCTGGCCGTGAGCGTGACGTCGCCATAGTCCGGCTGGGTGCCTAGAGATGGCGCGTAGTTGAATGCGAGCGTATTCGGCTGAATAGTCGCAAACAGCGACTTGTCGCCGACCGCGACGCCTTTTACCAGTGGCGCCTTCACCGTCCAGGTGATCGTCGGCTGGCCCTTGGCCACAGTCGCGGTGCCTTCCCAGCGCGCCGCCGAGAACGCTCCGGAGGGCGCCACCTCGATCACCACCGGGATGGTGCCGGCGTTGAGGAACACGCCGCCCGGCGGTGCCACGACGCGATAGTTCTCCGGGCCCGCGCTGAGCGTGAGCCCGGCCGGCGGCAGCGCCAAAGTATCGCCCGTCTTCCATGCCGCTGTAAGCGCGCCGGTCAGCGTCCGCGGCGTACCGAGCACCACGATCTGCAACGAAACTTTAGCAGGTAGCCACATCGGGTCGCCGCTTTTTGCGATCACCTGCACGTCGTAGGTGCCGGCCTTCGGCTTCTTGCCAAGCTCGGGCGCGAGGTAGAGCGGCCCCACGCCGGTCGCCGAGATTCCCATCGCGGTCAGCTCCGCCGGCGTGCCCAGCGGCAATTGCACCACCTCGGGCGCGGTGATCACGCGCGGCTTTGGGGTTGCCTTGGTCTTGCTGGCCTTGTGGATGCCGCTGACCTTGCCCTTGCCGCCTCGTTGGCTCATTGCCCCGCTCCGCCCGCCATG
This sequence comes from Acetobacteraceae bacterium, assembly GCA_050730175.1. Classification (GTDB taxonomy): domain Bacteria; phylum Pseudomonadota; class Alphaproteobacteria; order Acetobacterales; family Acetobacteraceae; genus JAKAWQ01. Next base: position 1,526 of record JBOHMN010000326.1, read on the forward strand.
CTCGCGCGCACGCTGGCC
>JBOHMN010000327.1:0-13550 GCA_050730175.1 Acetobacteraceae bacterium
GACTTCTGCACCGTCGAATGGGCACGGACCGCTTACGGAGTGGCCGTCGATCTCGAATCGGAAACGGTCGACCATGCGGCGACGGAGCGACTGCGTCAGGCCATGCGGGCCGCGCGCTGATACGAAGCATCGAATCTGAGAGCCCCAAAGAAGCCGTCATTGCGAGCGAAGCGAATCAATCCGCGACTCGTTCAACTGCCTGTATCGCCGCCGTCGCTGCGCAGTCGCACGATGACGCGACACTGTCTGTCACCCATGCCCGATTTCCTGCCCCGGTGTCCTTCCCCCGTCGGTTGCTGCCCTCGGCAACAACCGTAAGGGGATCGAGAGGGCGCTGAAAATCAAGAGCGACTGTGCCGACGAACCATGTCCATCGTCGGTAATAGGCGTTAGAGTCGGCACACCGGCGTAGGTACCTATGCAACGGTTCTCCGCTTTCTCGCTGCTCCGCAACTCCCTCGGCGGCCATATGAACTGGCAGCCGCAATGGCGTTCGCCGGAACCGAAAGCGGAGTACGACGTCCTGATCATCGGTGGCGGCGGGCACGGACTCGGCGCGGCTTGGCATCTCGCCAAGGACCACGGTATCCGCAACATCGCCGTGCTGGAGAAGGGCTGGCTCGGCGGCGGCAATACCGGGCGCAACACGACGATCATCCGTTCCAACTACCTGTTCGACGAAAGTGCCGCGTTGTACGACCACGCAGTCAAGCGCTGGGAAGGTCTCTCCCAGGCGCTGAACTACAACGTGATGTTCTCGCAGCGTGGTGTCATGATGCTGGCGCACAACACGCACGACGTGCGGGTGTTCAAGCGCCATGTGCATGCGAATCGTGCCAACGGTGTCGATAACGAGTGGCTGACGCCAGCGCAGGCGAAAGAATTCTGCCCACTGCTCAACATCGATGCGAACCTGCGCTACCCGGTCCTGGGCGCGGCGCTGCAACGCCGCGGCGGCACCGCGCGGCACGACGCCGTCGCCTGGGGTTACGCCCGGGCCGCCGATTCCCACGGGGTGGATATCATCCAGAACTGCGAAGTCACGGCGATCCGCCGCACTACATCGGGCGCGGTCGCGGCGGTTGAAACGACTCGCGGCACCATCCGCACCAGGAAGATCGGCGTCTCGGCGGCAGGCAACACGAGCGTCGTCATGGCGATGGCCGGGGTCCGAATGCCGCTCGAAAGCTATCCTTTGCAGGCATTGGTCTCGGAGCCGGTCAAGCCGGTGTTTCCGTGCGTGGTGATGTCGAACACGATCCACGCCTATCTCAGCCAGTCTGACAAGGGCGAGCTCGTCATCGGCGCCGGCACCGACGCCTACGTATCGTATAGCCAGCGCGGCGGGCTGCACATTCCCGCCCATACGCTGGAGGCGATCTGCGAGCTTTTCCCGATGTTCCGCCGGATGCGCATGCTGCGCAACTGGGGCGGCATCGTCGATGTCACGCCGGACCGTTCACCAATCATTGCCAAAACCGAGATCCCCGGTCTCTACGTCAACTGCGGCTGGGGAACCGGCGGGTTCAAGGCAACGCCCGGCGCCGCGCATCTCTTCGCCTGGACGATCGCCAAGAATGCGCCGCATTCCATCAACGCCCCCTTCACGATGGAGCGGTTCAGCGATGGCGTCATGATCGACGAGGCTGCGGCCGCCGCGGTAGCGCACTGAGGTGATGGCATGCTGCTGATCGATTGCCCGTTTTGCGGCGAGCGGCCCGAACTCGAATTCACCTACGCGGGCGAGGCCCATCGCGTCCGGCCCAAGGATCCGGCTTCGCTCAGCGACGCTGAATGGGCGGACTATCTATACGTGCGCCGTAATCCGAAAGGCATCCACGCCGAACGCTGGTGCCACACGCATGGCTGCGCGCGATTCTTCAATGCGTTGCGCGATACGCTGAGCGACAAGTTCATCGCAACATACAAGGTCGGCGAGCCCAGACCCGAGCCTCTGCCGATCACGGCCACAAGACCGCCGCGGCCAGCAGGGTCGTCGTAACGGAAGCACCGCCATGAACACGGATTTCCGCACCAGCGCGGGCGGCCGCATCGACCGGCACCGGCCGCTTGCATTCCGCTTCGACGGCCGCCGTTACAACGGGCTCGCCGGCGACACGCTGGCCGCGGCGCTGCTCGCGAACGGCGTCCACCTTGTCGGCCGCTCGTTCAAGTACCACCGCCCACGCGGCATACTCGGCGTCGGTGCGGACGAACCGAACGCACTCGTTACGATCAGCCGCGACGCGGCGCGCACCACGCCCAACCTGCGCGCGACCCAGGTCGAACTCTACGAAGGTTTGCAGGCGGAAAGCCAGAACCGCTCGCCCTCTCTCGCCTTCGACATCGGCGCCCTCAGCGACCGGCTTTCGCCGCTGTTCCCGGCCGGCTTCTACTACAAGACCTTCATGTGGCCCAGGAAGGCATGGGAACGGTTCTACGAGCCCAGGATCCGCGCCATGGCGGGGCTTGGCCGTGCGCCGACAAGGCCCGACCCCGATCGCTACCTCAGTCGCTACGCGCACTGTGACGTGCTGGTGGTGGGCGCCGGCCCGGCTGGCCTCGCCGCGGCGCGTGCCGCTGTCGCGGCCGGAGCGCGCGTCATTCTGTGTGACGAGCAGGCAGAATTCGGCGGCTCGCTGCTCGCCGAGACCGCAGCCACAATCGAAGGAAAGCCGGTATCCGCATGGCTTGCCGAGACCATCGCGGCGCTTGCGCACGCTCAACGCGCAACTTTGCTCGCGCGCACTACCGCCTTCGGCTACTTCGCGCACAATATGCTGGGTCTCGCGGAGCGGGTGACCGACCATCTCGCCGGTCCCGACCCGCGACTGCCGCGCGAGCGCCTCTGGCAGGTGCGGGCGAAGCAGGTCGTGCTGGCGGCCGGCGCCATCGAACGGCCGTTGGTGTTCCCGGGCAACGACCGGCCGGGCGTCATGCTGGCCGACGCGGCGCGCACTTATCTCGAGCGCTATGGCGTCAAGTGCGGGGCCCGGGCGGTCGTCGTCACGGCGCACGACGCAGCGTACCGGGCAGCGCTTTCGCTGCACCGCGCCGGCGTCGCCGTCGCCGCGATCGCCGATACCCGCAGCAACGTGAATGGCGAGCTTGCAGAAGCGGCGCGCGCCGCCGGGCTCGACGTGCGGGTTGCCACGACCATCGCCGGGACCAGCGGGCGGCTCCGGGTCAATGCCGTCCGCCTTGCCCGTGCGGCGCCCGATGGCCGCCTGCAGCCTGCCGGAACGATCGGCTGCGATCTCGTGCTGATGTCAGGCGGATTCACGCCGAGCGTCCATCTCTTTTCCCAATCCCGCGGCAGGCTCCGCTTCGAGCACGATTCGGCTGCGTACGTGCCAGGTCTCTCGGTCGAGCAGGAGCGCTCCGCCGGTGCCTGCCGTGGCGTGTTCGGCCTCGCCGCTGCGCTCGCCGAAGGCGCAGCAGCAGGCGGGGCGGCAGCGCATGCAGCCGGCTTCGGCGATGGACGCGCGCCCGGCATCCCCGCAAGTGCGGCCGGGTTCGGCGCCGGCGGCACGCTCGCCACCCTGCCCCACGATCGTCCTGCGGCGCTGGCAAAGGCGTTCGTGGATTTCCAGAACGACGTCACCGCCAGGGACCTGCTGCTGGCGACACGCGAAGGATTCCGCTCGATCGAGCACGTGAAGCGCTACACCACCACGGGCATGGCGACCGACCAGGGCAAGACATCGAACATGAACGCGCTCGCGATCGTCGCCGCCGCGTTGCATAAGTCGATCCCGGAGGTCGGGCTCACCACCTTCCGGATGCCGTACACGCCGGTGAGCTTCGGAACCTTCGCCGGCTCCGCGCGCGGCGCGCTATTCGATCCGACACGCACCACGCCGATCCACGAGTGGGCCGCCGTGCACGGTGCCGTGTTCGAAGACGTGGGCCAGTGGAAGCGCGCGCGTTATTTCCCGCGCCAGGGCGAAGACATGCATGCGGCCGTCGCACGCGAATGCCGCGCCGTGCGTCAAGCGGTCGGCATTTTCGATGGCTCGACGCTCGGCAAGATCGAGGTGACGGGGCCGGATGCAGCGACCTTTCTCGACCGGATCTACGTCAACGCCTGGAGTAGGCTCGATGTCGGCCGGTGCCGCTACGGACTGATGCTGCGCGAAGACGGCTTCATTGCGGAGGACGGCGTGGTGGGGAGGCTTGCACCCGACCGCTTCCACGTCACCACCACCACCGGCGGCGCGGCCCACGCGCTCGCGGCGATGGAGGATTATCTGCAGACCGAGTGGCCGGATCTGGATGCGTGGCTCACCTCGATCAGCGAGCAATGGGCAGTGATCGCGGTGCAAGGACCGCGGGCGCGTGCAGTGCTCGCTCGCCTCGTCGAAGGGATCGACCTCGCATCGCAAGCGCTGCCGCATATGAGCGTGGCGGAGGGTCGCATCTGCCGTGTGCCGGCGCGGCTTTTCCGCGTCAGCTTCACCGGCGAGCTGGGCTTCGAAGTGAACGTGCCCGCCGATTACGGCCGGGCGGTGTGGGAAGCGATCATCGCCGCCGGCGCGCCCGACGCCATCACCCCCTACGGGACCGAAACGATGCACGTGCTCCGGGCGGAGAAGGGCTACATCGTGGTCGGCCAGGATACCGATGGCACCGCGGTGCCGGACGACGTGGGCCTCGGCTGGGCAATCGGCAAGGCGAAGCGGGATTTCGTCGGCAAGCGCTCGCTGGCGCGCCCGGCGATGCAGAGACCCGGCCGCAAGCAACTCGTCGGGCTACTGACAGAAGATCCGCATTTCCTGCTGGAGGAAGGCGCTCAGCTCCTTGACGGTACCAGGCAAGCTGCGCCGACCAAGCCGCTCGGCCATGTCACCTCGGCCTACCACAGTGCTACCCTCGGCCGGACGATTGCGCTCGCAATGCTCGCCGACGGCCGCAACCGCCTCGGCGAAACGATCTCCGTCACCACGTCCGGCGCACCGGTCAGGGCGAAAGTGACGACGCCGGTATTCTACGATCCCAAAGGAGTGCATCTCGATGCCGCCTGATCAGGCCGTCGGGCGCTCTGGCCCACTGGAGCAGTTGGCATCCGCGGGCGATGCGCTGCTCGGCACGCTGCCGCCTGCGGCGCGCTTCATTTTGCGCGGCCGAGCGCCGGTCGTTGCTGCAGCAGCTGCGGCCTTCGGCGCCGCTCTCCCGCAACAGGCCTGCCGAGCAACGGTGGCGGGCGATCGTGCAGCGCTCTGGCTCGGCCCGGATGAATGGCTTTTGCTCGCGCCGGATGCGGAGGGCGCGGCACTCGGCATCGCGCTCGAGCAGGCGATGAAAGGATTGCCGCACGCGTTGGCCGACGTGTCGCACCGCCAGGTCGGGATCGCTGTCGCCGGTCAGCGTGCCGCTTCCGTGCTCAACGCGGGCTGCCCGCTCGATCTCGACCCCAGCACGTTTCCACTCGGCATGTGCACGCGGACGGTGCTGGCAAAGACTGGGATCGTGCTGTGGCGAACCGCGCCTCTTGCTTTCCGCATCGAGGTCTGGCGGTCGTTTGCCGCCTATGCCTGGCGCTTCCTCGCGGAGGCATCGCGCGAATTCCGCGAATGATGTGCGCTGCACGGGCGCCGGCAAGCCGAGGCTGCATCTCGGACCAGCTGGACAAAATCTTGACTCGCCGGGATCGCCGTAAGGCGGAAAACCGCGCGGCCCGCTATGCCGGGTTCCCATCGCGTGAGCTGCCCCCGGGGCCGCGGCGCGCCTTCCGCCGTAGGCGGAGACCACCGAAGCCCTCTCGTCTTCGGCGGATGCCCATCTCTCCGCCAGCGCGTACCACTCGAGTCTGAACCGGGGTACTACCCCTGGCCGCCAGCGCGCGCTTGAACTCCCGCTCCTCGGCGCATAGGCTCCGGCCCGCGATCCCGCAATTCATGGGCGGAAGAAGGTAGCCGTTGGCGTGAAAATCAGCGCGGTGCGCAGTCTCGTGGTCAATGCGGACATGCGCAACTGGGTATTCGTGCGCGTGGAAACCGATGCGCCCGGTCTCTACGGCTGGGGCGAAGCGACGCTCGAATGGAAAACCGGTGCGGTGGTCGGCGCGATCAGCGATCTTGCTCCTCTCATCCTCGGGCGCGACCCGCGCGATATCGGCCAGCTCGTGCGGATCATGATCAAGCACGGGTTCTGGCCGCCCGGGGTGATCGGGCTCAGCGCAATCAGCGGCATCGAAATCGCCCTCTGGGACATCCTCGGCAAATCGCTTGGCCAGCCGGTGTGGCGGCTGCTCGGCGGCGCAGCGCGCGAGCGGGTCCGCGTCTACACCCATCTCGGCCTCGGCGAGATGAAGGCCGTTTATGAAACGACCAGTGCCACGGCCCTCGCCGAGCGCGCGGTTGCCGTGGTCGAACGCGGCTACCACGCGGTCAAGGTCGTGATGATCCCCTACACCCATTACACCGCGGCACCGACCGAGATTTCCCATGTCGGAACGATGATGCGCGCGCTGCGCGAGGAGGTGGGCGATGGCGTCGAGATCATGGTCGATTTTCACGGCCGCCCCGCATCTGTCGCGGCGGCGCTTGCCTACATCGAGGCACTGGCCCCGTACCACCCAATGTTCGTGGAGGAGCCGGTACAGCCCGGCGACGCCGAAGCGATGCAAGCCGTGGCCACCCGCTCGCCTTGCCCGATCGCCGCCGGCGAGCGGCTGGTTGACCCGCGCGAATTCGCCGCCCTCTTCAGCCGGCGCGCCATCGCTATCGCGCAGCCCGATCTCTGCCATTGCGGCGGCTTTTCCGGGGCCCGCCGGATTGCCGCTATGGCAGAAACCGCCGGCATCGGCCTCGCGCCGCATAACCCGCTCGGCCCGATCGCGACCATCGCGGCGTGGCACTTCGACATCGCGACCGCAGGCTTCGTGATTCAAGAGGAAATGTCGGGGGCGGTCCCCTGGTTCGCAGAGGTGGTCTCGGGTCTGCCGCACCTGAGCGAGGGTTGCTGGAGCAAGCCCGAGGGTGCGGGCCTCGGTCTCGAAGTCAACGAAGCGGTCGCGGCGCGGCATCCATTCGCACCGGAGGTGCTGCATGCCACGCACGCCGTCCTCGACGACGGCACAATCGTCGATTGGTGACGCCATCGATGCGCCCCTGGAACCTCCTCCGGCGCGTCGGCTCGGTCTGGGTCGCGGTGATCGCGATCTATCTCCTCTCCGGCCTCGCCTCGCCCGCCATGCTGACAATGCACCAGCTTCTGAACGTGCTGCAGGTCGCGGCGTTCCTTGGTGTGGTCGCGATCGGCGAGACCCTCTCCTTGTTGGTTGCCGGGATTGATCTTTCCGTGGCCGGGGTCGTGACGATGACCAACATCCTCGCCACCGCGTGGATGGGCGGCCCGCACGGCTCGCTCGCTCTCGGCATCATCGTGCCGCTTGCCGTTGCCGGACTCGCCGGCTTGGTGAATGGCGTGGTGGTGGCATTCGTCGGCATCACGCCGCTGATCGCGACCCTCGGAACGAACGCCGTTCTGTACGGCGCAGCACTGCTTTACACCGGCGGTGCCCCGCACGGCGGAACGCGGCCGAGCTTTGCCGCTCTCGGGCAGGGTTCGGTGGCCGGGTTTCCGGCCAGCACGCTGATCTGGTTTGCGATCGCTGCCGCCTGCTACGTGCTCCTGCGGCACACCGTGCACGGGCGGCGCATCTATGCGGTCGGCGCGAACGCGCGCGCCGCTGAGCTCGCCGGGATCGCCGTCGGGCCGACACTCGTTTCAGCCTATGTCGGCTCGAGCCTGCTCGCGGCGTTGGGCGGATTACTGCTGACCGCCTATATCGGCCAGCCGGCGCTCGGCATCGGCAATCAATTCCTGTTCACCTCCATCGCCGCGGTGGTAGTTGGCGGTACGGCGCTCACCGGGGGCGTGGGTGGAATCGGCGGGACGGTCGGCGGTGCCGTCCTGATCACCGAGCTCAACAGCATCACCGACATCCTGCGCGTATCGACTGGCGTGCAATACCTGATCCAGGGCGCGATCATCGCACTGAGCGTGTTGCTCTACCGCAGCATCGAGCGCGCCGGCCGGGTGCAGGCGTCAAGTTAGTGTCCTGCCCCCGAAGCTCGCTGCCACATGCACCGAGCGGAGGGGACAAGCAGGCCACTGAAAACTGAGTGTCCTGCCCCCGAAGCTCGCTGCCACATGCAGCGAACGGAGGGTATAGAGATGCCACTGAAAGCAAAGAAGGAGTGTCCCGATTGCTGCATCTGAATATGATCGGGAGCTTTCGAATCGGGACACTCGGCCGACACAGCAAGGGAGCATGACCATGATCGGCAGGCTGACACGACGCACGTTCCTCGGGGCAGCGGGCGCGCTCGCCGCCTTCCCGGCGTTCGCGGACGCGATTTCCTCGGCGAAGATGGCGGCCATCGGAGGCATGGTCGGCAGCCCTTCGCTGAAGAAGAAGCCGCCCTATCGCATCGGCTTCTCGAACGGCTTCTCCGGCAATACCTGGCGAACGGAGATGCTGGCCTCGCTGCATCTCGAGCTTGCTCGCCAGCCCGACGTCAAGCAACTCACCGTCATCGACGGCCAGGGCAGCATCACCAAGCAGGTCCACGACATCCAGAACCTCGCCGCGCAGGAGGTCGATGCGATCCTCTGCATCGCCAATTCCGGCACCGCCGTTGCGCCCGCGTTGCGCAAAGCCACGCGCGAGGGAATCGTAACGGTGCCCTTCAACCTGCCTGTCTCCGGGACGGACTGGACCGCCTACACCGGCACCGATCCCACGAACAAGGGCTACGTCCTCGCGAAATGGCTGCGCGGCAAACTGAACGGCAGCGGCAAAATCATCGCGCTCGGCGGCATTCCCGGCAACTCTTACACTGCGGCGGCATGGGCTGGGGCGAAGAAGGCGTTTGCCGGATCACAGATCGACGTGCTCGCCTTCAAGGACGCGTACTGGGAAGAGGATCGCGCCAAGGTCGTCACCGCCAACCTGATCGCCGCCTATCCCACTATCGACGGCATCTGGGCCGACGGCTCGCAGGACAGCGCAGGAGCCGAGCTTGCTCTGCTCGCGGCCCATCGCCCGCTCGTCCCGGCAACCGGTGATGACTATAATGGCCTGCTCAAGCTCTACGCGCGGGAGCATCCCAAGGAGCCGAAGTTCGATATCGCCGAACTCTCCGAACCGACCTGGGAAAGCGTGATCGCGCTCCGTCTTGCGCTCAAGCTGCTCAGGGGAGAACAGGTTCCGAAGCAGACGATCATCACGCCGCAACTGATCACCAGCGCTAACTATCAGCACTACATCCGGCCCAACCTGCCGGATGGTGTCTACGTCGACACCATCCTCTCGGAAGCGGAGCTCACCAAGCTCTTCGGATGAACAGAGCCCTCGAGCCGGCTTCCCTCTCGGTCGAGGGGATCAGCAAGACCTATCCCGGGGTGCGTGCGCTGAACGCTGTCTCCTTCGCCGTCCGCGCCGGCGAGGTGCACGGACTGGTCGGCGAGAACGGCGCAGGAAAATCGACGCTGCTGCGCATCCTCTCGGGAGCCGAGCAGCCGGACGAGGGCCGGATGCTCGCGTTCGGCCGCCCGCTCAGGCTCGCCGATCCCGCCGCTGCGCACGACGCCGGCATCACCATGGTCTGGCAGGACACGCGGCTCGTTCCCGACCTCGATGTCGCGCAGAACATCGCACTCGGACGCGAGCCGGGCGGCAGGCTCGTCGTCGACCGGGCTGCCATCGACCAGCGCGCGCGGACCGCCCTGGCGAAGCTCGGCCTTGCACTCGACCCGCGGACGCCGCTCGCAACGCTCCGCCCAGCCGAGCGACAGATGGTGGAGATTGCCCGGGCGCTCGATGGCAAAGCGCGGGTCCTGATGCTCGATGAGCCGACGACGGCGCTTTCCGCAGCCGAGACCGACGGGTTGCTCGCGATCCTCCGCGAGTTGGCGCATGCCGGCACCGCCATCGTCTTCGTCTCGCACCGGCTGCGCGAAGTGATGCACGTGACCGATCGGATCACTGTCATGAAGGACGGAGAGGTCACAGCAAGCGCGCCGCGCGCGGAGCTCACCGAAGAAGACGTGGTGCGGCTGATGGTCGGCCGCGCCATTGCCGATATCTTTCCGCCACACGCCGCTCAGCCGGGACCGGTCCGTCTTGCAGTCGAGGAAGTGACGGTGCCCGGGCGGCTCGGCCCGATCTCCTTCAGCGCGCGCGGCGGAACGGTGCTCGGCATCGGTGGGATCGCCGGCAATGGCCAGCTTGTGCTGATCCGCGCGCTGTTCGGCCTCGCTTCGGCCACGGGACGCATGCTGCTGGATGGAGAGAGGTTCGCACCCGCTTCACCGCGCGCCGCAATCGCCGCGGGCCTGGTGCTGGTGCCCGGTGACCGGCGCGGCGAAGCTCTCTTCCTCCCCCTCCCCGTGCGCGAGAATATCTCCCTTCCCCACTTACCCGCGCTCGCCCGATACGGCGTGATCGGCGCCGCGGCAGAGCGGCGGATGGCGGAGGAAGCGATCAGGCGCCTTGCCATTCGCACGCCGTCGGCCGAGCAGCCGATCGGCTTGTTGAGCGGCGGCAATCAGCAGAAAGCCGTTCTTGCGCGCTGGCAGATCGCGCAGCCGCGCGTGCTCGTCTTCGAAGAGCCGACCCAGGGCGTGGACGTCGGCACGCGGCAGCAAATCTATCGGCTCATTCGCAACCTCGCCCATGCCGGTGCCGCAGTCATTCTTCTCACCTCCGACCTCGTCGAGCTGATCGGCCTCGCTGACGAAATCCTGGTGCTCTCGCGCGGCCGGATCGTCGAGCGGATGACGGCGGAGGAGGCGAGCGAAGAGCGCGTGATCGGCGCCGCCGTGCGGGCCACGTCGGCAATGATCGACCCGTCCGCCCGGAGACCGCCATCGCGCGCCACGCAGCGATTCGCAGGACCCTTGATGCTGGCGGGCCTTTTGCTCTTGATGGCGGCTCTCGCCACCTGGCGTTCGCCCTATTTCCTCACCGCGCGCAACTTCGCCGATCTCGGTTCGCAACTGGCGCCGCTCGCCATCGTGTCGCTCGGCCAGATGGCAGTCATCCTGGTGGGCGGTATCGATCTTGCGGTCGGGCCGACGATCAGCCTCGTCACCGGCATCGCATCGTGGATCATCGTCACGAACGGCGCCGGCGCCATTGCCTCGGGCATCGCGCTCGGTCTCGCCGGGGGTCTCGCGATCGGCTGTGCCAACGCCTTCCTCATCGTGGGCCTCGGGCTTTCCGACCTGATCGCGACCTTGGCGAGCTTCTCCTTTGTCTTCGGCCTCGCGTTGATCGTCCGCCCCAGCCCCGGCGGGGAAATCAGTGACGGATTCATGAATCTCGCCTCGTCAGCGATCGCAGGTGTCCCCATCGTCGCGCTGCTCACGCTCGTGCTCTTTATCGTCGCCGAGTTTCTCCTGATGCGCGGCCGCATCGGCGCGCGGCTCTACGCCACCGGCTCTCGTCCCGAGGCCGCATTCGCCGCCGGGCTCAACATTGCTTGGATCCGCATCGCCGCCTATCTCTTCTGCGGCCTGACCGCAGCAGTCGCCGGGCTTTTGATCGCCGCCGAGATCGGCAGCGGCGACCCGCAGGCCGGCACACCCTTCACGCTGACTTCCATCACCGCGGTCGTCGTCGGCGGCACCTCGATCTTCGGCGGCTCGGGGACGGCCATCGGCACGCTCATCGGCGCGGCGCTGATCATCCTTTTGCAGAATATCCTGAGCCAGCTCCACGTCAGCGCCTACACGCAGTACGTGTGGACGGGCGCTATCACGCTGGTGGCCGTGGCGCTCTACGCCTGGCGTGACCGCAAGGGGAGAGCGGCGGGATGAAAGCCGGAATCGCCTGCGCTGTAGCAGCAAGGAACAAGCTCGGAGAGGCCCCGTTCTGGTGCCCCCGCGAGCAGGCCCTCTATTGGGTAGACATCGAAGAGAAGAGGCTTCAGCGCTTCGATCCGCAAAGCAAGACCGTGCAAAGCTGGCAATTGCCCGAGCGGATCGGCTCGTTCGCGCTGCGCGAAGGCGGTGGCGCCGTTCTCGCCCTAGAGCAATATCACCCTGACTGGAATCGCCAGATGCCGGTCAGGGTGATGAAATTGCTCGACAAAGCAAACATTGAGCGCGTTCAGTCAGCCTGAACGCGCTCTGGCCTCGGGATTTGCCTTCCTCGATTTCGCGACCGGCGCGATCGAACGTCTCGCAGCACCCGAGAAAAACAACGCGAGAAACCGGTTCAACGACGGCAAATGCGACCGTTCCGGCCGCCTCTGGGCCGGCACGATGGACGACCGGATGAGCGAGCACACCGGTGCGCTCTACCGCCTCGACCCGGACCGCACCTGCCGGCGCATGGCGGCGGAAATTGGCATCCCGAACAGCATCGCCTGGAGCCCCGATGATCGCGTCTTCTATTTTGCCGATACGCTGGACCGGGTGATTTATGCCTGCGACTTCAATCGCGAAACCGGCACGATCACGAACCGCCGCGTGTTTTGCACGATGCAGGGCCAGCCCGGTGCGCCTGACGGATCGACCGTCGATGCCGAAGGATATTTGTGGAACGCGCAATGGGATGGCTGGCGGGTGGTGCGCTACGATCCGGATGGGCGTATCGAACGAATTGTCGAGCTGCCTGTGCAGAAGCCGACGAGCTGCATGTTCGGCGGACCTGACCTCTCCACCCTCTACATCACGTCAGCGATCTGGGATCTGACCGGGCCGGCCCTCGCCGCGCAACCCTTGGCCGGCGCTGTTCTCGCCATCGAGGTCGGCGTGCGTGGCTTGCCCGAGCCACGCTTTGCCGGCTGATCGGCGTCCGATCGTCGCCGGTTCCGGACCCCTTCAGCCCGGCCGTTCCGTACCCCGCGCGGCAACGTCAGCCGGCGACAGCAATTCCCTGAGCTCATCGAGCCACGGTTCGTAATGGCGCCAGCGGTCGACCGATCGCGCGTAGATCGGCTGCCGCGCCTGCCAGACGCTGGCGGTAGTGACCGGGCGGCGGTTGCGCTGCGGCGCAAGGCAGGCGTCGTTCCAGTCGAGCTTGCAAAAGGCGATCAGGCTTCGGATCGCCGGTTCCGGATCTGCGATGAGAGTCTCATAGTCGATCTCGGTGAAGCGTTCCGCTGGTAAAACTGCCCGCCAATGCGCCATCAAGCGCTCGTACTGGCGGTAGAGAAAGATCAGATCGCCGCGGTCGGCCAGGCGCGAGCTGAAGTGCGTCATGTAGATCGATAGGCACGTGTCCGCAGGATGACGCCGGCAGTGCACGATGAATGCGCGCGGAAAGAGTTGGTGGATCAGGCCGAGATTCTCGTAATTGACTGGAAGCTTGTCGGTCACGCGCAAAGCGTCGGGCGAAATTCCGCGAAGCAACGTCAGATAATTCCCGGCAATGCCCTGGGCGGATGCGACCGGTTCGTTCTCGCCGAGCGGGCCACGATGAAGGTCCGCCCAGTAGGTAAGCTCTCCCCCGGCGGCCACCGCGGGATGAGCGGACAGGATCTGCTCGACGAGCGTCGTCCCTGATCGCGGCATGCCGACGATCAGGATGGGCG
>JBOHMN010000328.1:0-1628 GCA_050730175.1 Acetobacteraceae bacterium
AGGTAAGTGGGAACAGTACCTTTCCCGCATTCTTGCCGGCTGATACGCTTCCCCACGCCAGGGCCTCGTTTAGCTCGGGCATTGCGATGCTCGTTCCACGGGAGTATCGCCGATGCGAGCTTTTTTAACCCGGCTCAGAATGTCGTCGAGTTGCCGGTTGGCCTCGGCACGGTCGATCACCGTGACGGGCGCGAGCGTCACAACGACGCCCGTCACTTCAAGATCGAGATAATCGCCTTCGCTGAGCTGAGGTGCTTTGCGCGCTCCCGCAGGCAGGGTGACCTGCCCGCCACGGAGCATCCGTACGAGCGCCATGATATCCTCCTGCCGAACGTGTTTCTCAAGCCGCACGGCTCGGTCGAGCGGCTTCTTCGCGACCCGGCCCGCAGCCGTTATCGCCTCTGCCTGTCGGACGGCATCCTTGCCAAGACGGCCGAAACCCTCCTTGCCAAATCGAAGCTTCGGCGCTGCCGCCTACGCTGACGGGAATGTCCGCGACTTCATCCGCTGGCTTCTCGGCCAGGCGGAGATAGTCACCAACGTGCGTCGTGCTGAACGAGCTCCGGCGTCACCCTCATCGCGTAGGACTTCGCGGAAATCAGGTCAGGCGCCGCCTCCGGCAGCATCCGCAAGCGTGATTACGCTGTCACGAAACTGGCGCCGATGCCCTTGATCGAGTTTGCGGAGGAAGCGACCGTCTGCGGTCACGAACCGGCAATCGCGCTCTATCGCCAGCGCGACGTAGACGCAGTCATACGCTGGATGGTCGAGCTCGATCGCGATTCGCGTGGCAGGTTCCAACAACGCGCGGGTCGGGAGAAGTTCAACATCCGAGGCTTGAAGAAGGCGCGCCGCGAAGAGCGCTTCATCTACGGTGAGCTCACCGCGCTGAACCTTCTTCCAAAAGATGTTCGCACACTCGGCCACCAAGAGTTCCGGGGCAATGAGCTTCGCACGACCAAGAAGCGCGAGCGCATTTTCGGTGCCATCCTCCTCGACCACCCATTTGACGGCGATGCTGGCATCAATGACGAACGTATTCACCGCTTCTCGCGTCCTTCGCGGAGCAACGCCTCCGAGGGTGTCTGCTTCCGCTTCTTCGTCAGTTGCCGCAGATCCGCGGCCAATTTGTCGAAGGAGGTTCCATCCTCGCCGGCGAGAACCTGGCGGAGAATCTCCCGATGCTCGGCCTCGGTGGAGCGGCCGTGGCGCTGGGCGCGCCGCTTTAATCTAACGATCAAATCGTCGTCCAAGTTGCGGACATGCAGATTTCCGGGCATGCGGCTCCTCCATGAGGACAATGAGCACAGTCATCTCATTGATCCCATTTTGGGATCATCGGGTCAATGTTCCTTATCCCGCGGACAACCTCCCCAACCGGGAACTGGTCCGGTCCATCGAGCCATGAATCGGGTCAAGACGAAGCGGACTTGGGAGCGCGTTCTGACAACTTCGCCCATCACGTGTGGGAAGTGATCGGTCGCGCCCGCACATGGCTGCGATTGTGGCGGGATGGCGCGTGCGTCTGTCGCGCCGTCGCCCAAGTACCTTCTCTCGACCTACGCAGCCGCGGTCGACGGGCCCGACCGCATATGGTTAGCATTTCGAGCGAAAGGTCCTGGAAGCGA
>JBOHMN010000329.1:0-2118 GCA_050730175.1 Acetobacteraceae bacterium
CCCTGAATGCCGCGACCAAATCGCTCGCGATCGAATATGCGAAGCGCGGTATCCGGGTGAACGCGGTTGCGCTGGGCACCATCAAGACGCCGATGCATCCCGTCGAGACGCATGAGGCGCTCGGAGCGCTTCAACCCGTAGGGCACATGGGCGAAATCTCCGACATCGTCGACGCGATCCTCTACCTCGAGTCGGCGAGTTTCGTGACGGGAGAAATCCTTCACGTCGACGGTGGGCAGAGTGCGGGCCACTGACGCCGCCTTGGAGCCGGTGGTTGAGCGTACCGTACAAGCGTGAATTTCGGCCGTCTCCAGGGGCAGATTAGATGAAGATATTGATGTCCTTCACCTCGTTGATGATGCGGCGCCGGCGCCGACGAAGTAGAGGGATGGCGGTGGGTTGATAGCAGCAAAGCACCCAGCTACCGGCACCGCATAGTCGTGTATAGGCGAATCTAGCGTGCTCCCGTAGCCCGGCGCCGGCGAGTCGCGCGATGCTCCCGAGCGACCGACGCAGCGATATCGCCGAGACGATAGATTTTCAGCGCTGGACGTTTTGGCAACTTCACCGTCAGCTCAAGCTCGCCCCCAATCGCCTCGATGTAGCTGCGCAACGTCGAGAGATACATGTCGGTCTGTTTCTCGATCTTCGAGACCGATGGCTGCTTGATATGGAGTGCAGCAGCAACATCGAGCTGCGCCTTGCCTGCGATCTCTCGCAGTTCGCGCAACCCTTCGACTTCCTGCTTCAGTTCTCGATAACGCGCGTCGACGCGCTCCCTCCGTTCGGGCGGGAGCTCGGCGATCACCTGGTCAAGAGTCCGGCCCATCTCACCTCTCCTTCTTTCCGGCTTTCAGGCGATCCAGGTGCGCGGAAAACCGCTTGTCCGCCCTTGCGATCAGCGGGCGGTAAAAGCGCTTCTGACTGCCGCCGGACTTGTCGCCCGCGACCATCAGGATCGCCTGCCGCCGCGGATCGAATGCAAAGGCCACACGCCACTCTCCGTCCGACGCCTCGAAACGCAGTTCCTTCATGTTCGCGTGTTTCGAGCCCTTGAGCGTGTCGGCATAGGGTCGGCCGAGCTGCGGGCCGTAGTCGGCGAGAAGCTTCGCAACCGCCAGCAGGGCATCCTGGACCGCCGACTCCAAGGCCAGGAACTCCGGCTCGAAGTCGTCGTGGAATTCCATAGCCCACGGCATTTATATAGCCTGGAAGCTATGTCGCGTCGAGGACGCTCCGGCCAGACAGGACGCTCCGGCCAGACGGCCCCCTCGCATCGTCATGCCGGTGCGTGTTCGAGAACCGGCTCGAGCGCAACGGGCTGACGATCGGCGGCGCGGGATCGGCCCGGGCCGCCGTCGAGGATGGCGGTGATCTCGTCGGCGATCTTGTCGGCGGCTAGGCGCAGCGCCTCGTCGATGTGAACGTAGCGCTGCGTCACCCCGCGCGCGGCGTGGCCGAGCAAGGCCGCGATCGTAAGTTCGGAGAAGCCGAGGTCGCCGGCGACGCTGGCAAAGGTATGCCGCAAGGTGTGCGGCGTCATATCGGCCAGACCCACCAAGGCACAGACCCGATCGAGCACGCGCACGACACCGATAAAATGTCCCTCGCCCAAATCGGCCGGGAAGAAGAAGGGCGATTTGGTCGTCTGCGGCTGCGCGAGCAGCAGCTCCACGGCGGGACGGCCGATGACGCGGAGCTGGGCGCCGCTCTTGGTGTCCGGGAAGCGGACCGCGGCTTCCTCGACATTGAGCCAGTCGCACCGGAGCCCGAGTCCCTCCAGCCGGCGGAAGCCTGTCAGCAGGAGCAGGCGGATCGCCGCGAGTCCGGTCGGATGCTCTCCCTCGGCTTCGGCGACGCGCATCGCCTTGCCGAGCTTGGCGATTTCGGCGCGGCTCAAGCGCCGGTCGCGCGGTGTGCTGGCGAGGCGGCGCACGCCCTTCCCCGGGTTGCTTTCGATCTTCCCGAGGCGGACCGCGTGTTCGAAGATGGCATGGAGTATTGGCATCGTGCGGGCGGAGACGCCCTCGCCACCCGTCGTGGCGCCGCCGCGGTTGCCCGCGCGCGGCTTTGCGGTCTTGCCGGCGGCGATATCGGCCTGGGCGCCCTCGATGTCGC
>JBOHMN010000330.1:0-3122 GCA_050730175.1 Acetobacteraceae bacterium
GAGCCGGCCCGCCGGAACCAAGCTTTCGAGTCGGCGCTGTATCCCCGGGAAAACATCCGTAGGGTAGTAGCGGGCCTGCCAATCCATCAGCGAACTGGTATCAATCGAATAGATTCCCGGTTCGGTAGCGGAGCTCCTACTCATGCTTGCACGCGCCGATCCACGTCAGCGGTGCCCAAATGGGCCCTGACCGCATCAAGGTGATCGAATCGCAGTTCAAGGTAGCGGGCCGCTTCTGTGGACGTGAGCCGGTTGGCCGCGAGCGCCTCGAGCACGAGCAGAGCAAAGGGCCGCCCGGCGCGATTGACGGCCTTCTCTGCCGGCGAAGCAATGCCTCCACGTCGCGGCGGAAGCGCTGCTGTGAACTTCGCCCAGTGCTCCCGCCACTGACGGTAGGCTCCCGAAGTCATGAACCCCGACTCGCGCAGCCGCGTTGCCGCAGCGAGTGGCGTGACGCGGAAGCGCCTCGCCAGCCTCCGGACCGATTCGATATTCCAGGATCGCGCCTTGCCCAGCTCGTGAACCTGCTCCGCGAGCGCTTGTTCCGGAAGCAAAGCGTGACTCGCCGCGATTTCGGCGAAGCGCTCCACCTTGTTCCATGCCGCAGCCGAACGCCCTTCCTTCAGTGCTGGCTTCTCTTCATGGCCGGCCGCGAGCATTACGTGCACAGTCTCGTGCAGCATCGTGTACGCCTTACTCTCGGGGATTTCCTTTGAGTTGATCGCGGCGACCGGAAGGGGTGTGCGCAAGAGCGCCAATCCGCGCACTTCGCCCAACTTCACCCGACTGAAAATGAAAACCAGAACGCCGATGCGCTCGGCTGAGCCGCGCCATGCAGCCCACGCGCGCCACTCGTTCGGCCACGCCCGCTGCTCTTCCACTGTGATCCCGAGTGCCTCCCGCAGGCGGCGCCCGACTTCTTCGGGAGCCTCCCCCAAATGGGCCTTTAAATGGAATTCCGAGATTGGCTCGCCGAGTTCGCCCATCAGGTTCAGTGCGTTCTCACGCCGGATGAGCATCTGGCGCAAGGCCAGCCGCAGCTCCGGCGACTCCTGCCCGGGTTCGATTTTGGGCAGCCGTCGGTACTCCGCCCCTAGAGGGGGGACCCGGGGGGGGTGTTGCAAGAAGAAAACACCGAGCGGCCGGCGATAAAAGTGAGCCAACTTTTCTAGCTGACGAGGAGTTGGTTGGCGTTCGCCGCTCTCCCACGCGACAATGCGTTCAGGCTTCACTTGGACGCGTCGAGCCGCGCGCTCCACGTCGTAGCCACTTTCCGCGCGGGCCCATGCCACAACGGCTGGATTTGCTGTGATGGGTGGATTCGTCCCGGGCATGCCTAGACTTTAACCGGTTTGCGAGCCCCTCGGCGCGCGGCGGGCGGGCCTGGTCCCGTTCGGGGGATCAGCCATTGGTTGCCGGGCGCCGGTGCGCCGACGGCGAGCCGCGACGACGACGGGATTTCGGCCAAATCGGACCTGCGGGTTTGCTCCAGGTCCCGCGCTTCGCGACGGGCTGTCTTGGGGCTCGCGCCCCCTCTGTTGTTGTCACGGCTGACGCAGTTTGGCGGGGAGATCGGGTAGGGAGCCTTATGTGGGAGAGCCGTGCCGGCCCAGTGCGTCTGCGCGTAGCGGCGGGGGCCCCGTCCGGACGCGCCCGGTTGTCGCCGGCAGCGCTGGGGCTGATTGCCCTGACACGGGTACAAACCTCAGCCGGTTCGCGCCCTTCCCGTGAAGGGAACGCTGCGGTTTGCGCGCGAGAGCGCGGGCGGATTGGGCTTGCGAGGCCGCTCAGCATTGTGGTGAAATTCGTTGAGGCGAGGTCTCGGCGATGGGACGCCAGCGGCCGACGGAGGGCAAAAAACAACCGAGCAAAGATGCACGCTGCGACCAGCTTCCGGAGACCCCTTTGCCGCCCTTGGGTATCGCGCGGCGTGGGGAGATATCGCTGGTGTGATTGGCGCGCGACGCCGCCGAGCGGTGGCCTTGGCGGGTTGGAGGTTGCGTAACGGGTGGGGTTTGGCGTGGAGACAGAATGTCTTTTGGAGGAACCGCGATGCGAAGTGTAGAGATGTTCGCCGGCGCCGGTGGGCTCGCCATTGGCATGTCAGCCGCAGGATTCCGGCACGCGGCGGTAATCGAGTGGGACCACGACGCGTGCGAGACCTTTCGTGAGAATCAGCGAGCGCAGGGGCGCTCGCTGGCGGAGTGGCCCGTCCACGAGTGCGACATCAGGGAATTCGATTACAGCTCCCTGGGCGATATAAGCGTCGTTTCCTGGGGCCCGCCATGCCAGCCGTTTTCGCTGGGGGGCAAGCACCGCGCGTACAACGACCGGCGCGACATGTTCCCGGAGGCTGTTCGCGCGGTCCGCGAGCTCCGGCCGAAGGCCTTCATCCTCGAGAACGTAAAAGGCCTGATGCGGGAAACGTTCGCCGCGTATTTCGAGTACGTGCTGCTCCAGCTTGCTCATCCGGCGGTCACGCGCAAGCCGGATGAGTCGTGGCAGCTCCATCGATCCCGCCTGGAGAGGCACCACACCTCGGGGCTAAATCGTGCGGATTACAACGTCGTGTTCCGCCTCTTGAACGCCGCCGATTACGGGGTCCCGCAGCGCCGCGAGCGGGTGCTGATTGTCGGCTTCCGCTCGGATCTTGGCGTTCGTTGGGGCTTCCCGGAGGGGAGCCATTCGGAAGACGCGCTGCTACGATCGCAGTGGGTTACCGGCGAGTACTGGGATCGACACAAGGTCGCTAAAAAACACCGGCCAGCTTGGGGCCCGTCGCCTTTGCGGATCGCGCGGCTGGGCGAAAGTGGCCTGTTTGACTCCTGTAAGCTTCCCTGGAAGACGGTCCGTGACGCGATTGGCGATCTTCCGGACCCGGAAAAGGACCGGGGCGGCGGCGTGCTCAATCACGGATTCAACCCGGGGGCGCGTGCGTATCCAGGTCACACGGGGAGTCCGCTTGACGAGCCGGCGAAAACGTTGAAGGCCGGGGATCACGGCGTGCCTGGCGGCGAGAACATGCTCGCCAGACCCGATGGAAGCGTTCGCTACTTCACGATACGCGAGGCCGCCCGCTTGCAGACGTTCCCGGACGGGTATGCGTTCCGCGGCCCCTGGAC
>JBOHMN010000331.1:0-6519 GCA_050730175.1 Acetobacteraceae bacterium
GCCGCAACCAGGATCACGGAAGCTTCCAGCCGAAGCCTTTCAAAAGCTGCGCAGTTTCGTAAAGCGGCAGGCCGACAACGTTGGAATAACTGCCGGAGAGAAAGCGTATGAAGGCGGCCGCCCGGCCCTGGATCGCGTAACTCCCGGCTTTGCCGCGCCACTCTTCACTGTCGAGATAGGCCTCGATTTCGCGGCCCGAAAGCCTGGCGAACGCAACCACCGTATCGCATACGCGCTCCGCGCTTCTTCCGTCCGGCGCAGCGAGGGTGACCGCGGTCATCACGCGGTGCCGCCGGCCAGACAACAGCAGGAGTGCCGTGCGCGCCGCAGCCCTGTCCTCCGTCTTGGGGAGAACCCGCCGGCCCGCCGCGACGACCGTGTCGGCGGCCAGCACGAAGCACCCTTCCCTCTCCACCGCGGCCAGCTTGGCACGGGCGAGGCGCACCGCGAGCGCGCGCGGCTGCTCGCCGCGCCTCTCAACCTCGTCAACGGCAGGTTGCAACACCGCAACCGGAACGATGCCTATCTGTGCAAGCAATGTGGCGCGCCGCGGGCTGGCGGAGGCCAGCACCAGCGAACAGGCACTCACTTGAAGCGGAACGTGATCCGTCCCTTGGTCAGATCGTACGGAGTCATCTCCACGTTCACCCGGTCCCCGGCAAGGACGCGGATGCGGTTTTTACGCATCTTGCCGCTGGTGTGCGCGAGAATCGTGTGCTCGTTGTCGAGCTTGACGCGGAACATGGCGTTCGGCAACAGCTCGCTCACTGTGCCGCTGAACTCGATCATGTCCTCCTTCGACATCGCGCCCCATATCCGCTCAGGAAAAAGCGGCGCGGAACATGGGCGCGCGCCTCGGCAAGGTCAAGTTACCCGGGCCAGGCGCAGAGCGATGCTCTCGGCGTGGGCGGAAAGCCCTTCAGCGCTGGCGAGAATCACGGCCGCGGGGCCGATGCTTGCCAGTGCGCGGGCGTCGGCCGCGACGAAGCTCGTCCGCTTGAGAAAATCGAGCACCGAAAGGCCGGACGAAAAACGCGCCGTGCGGCCAGTCGGCAGCACGTGATTCGGACCGGCGACGTAGTCACCGAGTGCCTCAGGGGTGTCGCGGCCGAGGAAGACGGCGCCGGCGTGACGGATCTGGGCGAACACGCGATCCGGCTCGCGCAGCAGGAGCTCGACATGCTCGGGGGCGATCCGGTTGACCAATCCTGCCGCTTCTTCCCAGTCCCTGACCATGATCACTGCGCCATGCAGAGCCCAGCTCTGAGCGGCGATTGCCGCACGATCCAGGCGAGACAGAGCTTCGGCAACCGCCGCTTCGACGGTGCCGGCAAACGCGGCATCGTCCGCGATCAGGATCGCCTGGGCTGCTTCGTCATGCTCGGCCTGCGCGAGGAGGTCGATCGCGACCACATGCGGATCGTTCGCCGAATCGGCTAAAATCACAACCTCCGAAGGGCCGGCGATGGAATCGATGCCGACGCGGCCGAAGACCTGCCGCTTGGCTTCGGCGACATAGGCGTTACCTGGGCCGACGATCCGATCGACAGCGGCGATGGTCTGGGTGCCGTAGGCCATGGCGGCGATCGCCTGGGCGCCTCCGAGGCGATAGACTTCGGTCGCCCCGGCATAGCCGGCAGCCGCGGCAACCAGCGGTGGAATGGCGCCGCCAGGGCAGGGCACGCACATGGCGATGCGCGCCACGCCGGCAACGCGAGCCGGAACGGCGTTCATCAGAACGGTCGACGGATAGGCAGCCTTGCCTCCCGGCACATAGATGCCAACCGAATCGAGCGGCTGCCAGCGCAGGCCCATACGCGTGCCCGTCGGATCGGTGAAAGCCAGATCCTCGGGCAGTTGCCGGCTGTGGAACGCTTCGATCCGCTCAGCCGCAAGCCGGAGCGCCCGATCCTCAGGCTCGGAGATGCGAGCCGCAGCGGCAGTGAGGTCGGCGGAGGGGATGCGAAATTCGCCGGGTTCGAGCCGCACCTTGTCGAAACGGAGGGAGGCCTCGGCCAAAGCCTGATCGCCGCCGGCGCGGACCGATGCGATGATGGCGGCCACGGTGCTTTCGACCGAAGCCTGGGCTCCCCGCGCGGCGGCGAGGAAAGCCGTGAAGCGGTCGAGAAACTCCGCCTGGCGCGTATCGAGGCGCAGCGCCATCAGCCGGCACCGAGGGCGCGGCGGAATGCCCCAACGAGCGCGAAAAGTGCCTCGCCGCCAGTTTTCAGTGCGCTCCGGTTGACGATCAGGCGACTCGTGACGTCGGCGATGACGTCGGTGATGACGAGTCCGTTGGCGGCCAGCGTGCCACCGGTCTGCACAAGGTCGACGATGCGGCGGGCTATTCCGAGGCCCGGGGCGAGCTCGACCGATCCATTCAGCGTCACGACGTCGGCCTGCACGCCGCGCGCCGCGAAATGGCGGTGCGTTATGTTCGGATATTTGGTGGCGACGCGCACGCGCGAAAGTCTCCTCAGGCACTGGCGCCCAGCCTCTCCGGCCGGTTCGGCGACAACCATGCGGCATCTGCCGATGCCGAGATCGAGCGGCGCGTAAATCTCAGGATAGTCAAATTCCATCAGGACGTCGGCGCCGCAGATGCCGAGGGCGGCAGCGCCGAACGCAACGAAAGTCGCCACATCGAACGAGCGGACACGCACGACATCGAGGCCGGGATCGTCGGTCGGGAAACGGAGACGCCGGCTGGATTTGTCGGCGTAGTCGGCCGCCGGGCGGATTCCCGCGGCCGCCAGCAGCGGCGCGCATTCCGTGAGGATGCGGCCCTTCGGCAGGGCGAATACCAGCGGCGCGCAAGCCTGGGGCTCGAGCGCGACGGTGGGTTGGATGGCGGTCATGTCCCCTCCGGGCTGCTGGCGAACGTTTGGTGTCCTCCCGCGGCCAGCGCAACCCCCCGCGGTGAACCAAGGGGAATCGCCGGGCGGCTGAAAACCGTCCAGGGTCTCCGAGCGCCGTGTCGCATCAACCGGCCTGGGCGAGACGGCGCGGCCAACAGTGGGCGCCGCGCACGGCCCGTGCACCACGCCCCTGGACCGGCTTACGCGGCACTGTCGACGCTTGGCACGCCGCAACGGGCCGTCGAACATCACCCGGAATGATTATCCTCTCCGACGGTCCTCACCAAAGGGTCCACCTCGTCAAGGGGTCAGCATTGCACGCGAATTTACAAGACGGCCAATACAGCGCCAGGTCGATCTTGCGCCTTGGGAAATCCAGGCTAGGGATCTCCCTGTCCGTGACCCTCGTCCGCCGGGCAGGCCGTCGATGTGGCCCCGCTTAACCCTCCGGCGTGCAGGTTGCGGCGCAGCGATTGAGCAGCCGTCTCCCAGAGCTGCCCGCTCAAGGCGCAACGGAAACCAAAGTCGAATAACTGGCGCAGGTGAGCGGGGTCGAAGTCGGTGAAGCCGTGATACGGATAGGCGGGCGGGATCTCCGCCACGCGCAGCCGCATGTTCCGGCTGCGCGCATACTCGATGGCGATCAGGAGCGCGTCGCGGGTCTTGTACTTGAGGTCTGCCGAGAAGCTGTGCGACAGCACGCCGAGCGTGTTGACCGGCGTCTCGAACGGTGCGGATGTGAGCTTGCCATTGATGATCACATAGAGGTTCGCCCGCTGCAGCGTCGGCGAAGGAATCGGCAGGATCAGTGCGATCAAGGGCGCCGCGAACAGCGGCGTGGTCACACTTCCGTCCACATGCATCTCCTCGTATTCGTGCGTCCCCTGGCGCACGCGAATCAAGACTGGAGGAAAGATGCCAGGCACGCTCGCCGAGGCCACCAGCACATCCCGGAACAGTTGACGGGCGGCCTTGCCGCCATGCTGGGCGATCAGGCCCATGTTCCACAGTACCGTTTCCTCCTTATCCAGGTCCGTCGTCGCAATGAACAACAGCCGACCCTGTACGTAGTCGCGCGCCACCGCCCTGATCATCGCCGGGGTAACGAACTTGTTCACCAGTTGGAACAGCGCACCGTGTCCCGATCGACCCAGTGGAAACAGGAAGCGCCATATGACCGCAAGAGTTGCGGAATGCGGCAGGTCAAATCCGCCCAGCCCGGCAAAAGTTGCCTTCATTTGCGGATCCCACCGTGGCCCCAGATAGGCGAATGGCGCGATGAGCGCCCCTGCACTCACACCGGTCACCACCTCGAACTGCGGGCGATCATGCTGTCGTTCCGTATGTCTATATCAACAGGCCGATGACCGGGCCCGATGCCGGCAGGTTTCTTCAGGCCTACGTGCCGCAGACATTCGTGCCGCGATTGCAAGCCTCTCATTCCGTTGCGAACTCGTCGGGCAGCGGGCAATGACGGACGCGGTACTGTCACCTTCACTTCCCAGATCCCATGTCGGGGGAAGCCCCTGGCTGGTCGGTGCGGTCGTCTTGGTGCCGACCTTCATGGAGGTGCTCGATACCACGATCGCCATCGTGGCGTTGCGCTATATCGCCGGCGGTTTGTCGGCCACGGTCGAGGACGGCGAGTGGGTGATCACCAGCTACCTTGCCGCCAACGCCATTATCCTGCCGATCACCGGGTGGCTCTCGGCCCACTTTGGCCGCCGCAATTACTTTCTGTTGTCGATCGCCGTTTTTACCCTCGCCTCCGCGCTCTCCGGCATGGCCGGCAGCCTCAGTCAGCTCATCCTTTTCCGCGTTATTCAAGGGCTGGCCGGCGGCGGTCTCCAGCCGTCCAGCCAAGGCGTGTTGCTCGACGCCTTCCCGCGCGAGAAGCAAGGCGCAGCCATGACGTTGTTCGGCTTCGCCGCCCTGGTGGCGCCGGTCGTCGGTCCGACCCTTGGGGGTTGGATAACGGATAATTATTCGTGGCGCTGGGTGTTCCTGATCAACGTTCCCATTGGTCTTCTGGCATTTGCGGGATGTTACATCCTGCTCCGCGATCCGGACTACCTCACGGCCCAGCGTATGGAATTGCGGAAGCGGCCGTTCAATTTCGATTCGATCGGCCTCTCGCTGTTGGTCCTCGTCATGGTTTCCTGGGAAGTGATGCTCAGCAAGGGACAAGAATGGGACTGGCTGGGCGATCCTTTCTGGCGGGTGCAGACACTGGCGATTCTCGCTGGCGTGGGTCTGATCGGCCTGATTTTCTGGGAGCTACGCCACCCCAATCCCGTGGTCAATTTCCGCGCCATGCGAGAACGGAATTTCAGCGCCTGCTGCCTTATCATCTTTGGCGCCTATGCGGTTCTTTATGCCGCCAGCACCTCGTTGCCTGGCCTGCTTCAGTCTCTGTTCGGCTACGATGCGCTGAACGCGGGATTGGTGATGTCGCCGGCCGGCGTCTTTGCTGTTGTCGCAATGCCTTTCGTGGCTCGCTTTCTTAACCGGGGCACCGATGCCCGCTGGATGATCATCACCGGCCTGCTGGTAATGGCCGCAGGGAACTATTGGATGTCACAGCTGAACCTGGACATCAGCCCGGGCCAGGCCGTGTGGCCTCGGGTACTACTCGTCCTGGGACTTGCGATCTGCTTTGCTCCCGCGAATGTAGCGGCCTTCCTCTATACCCCGCTGGAGTTGCGTGGAGCCGCTGTCGGCCTGTTGAGCCTGCTGCGTAACGAGGGAGGGAGCGTCGGGACCTCGCTGGCGCAGACGCTGCAAGAACGCCGTGAGCAATTCCACGGCCAGCGGCTCAACGCGTTTCTTGATCCCCTGAACAGGGCTGTGACTTCCTTCCTGCATCAGGCTAGCGTGACGTTTCTCCATCTGACGGGCGATCCGGTTGCTTCAAAGCAACTCGCCCTGCAAAGCCTCGACAATCTGCGCCAACAGCAGGCATCGGCGCTTGCCTATTTCGATGTCTTTTGGCTGCTGGCCGTTGTGATGGTTTTGCTAGTGCCTGTGGCGTTGGTGATGAAGCGCTCGGTAGCCGAGAAAGGCGCGCGCATCGGCGGTGAATGAGGTGTGCCCGCGTACTTGCATGAAAGCGGACTCTCGGTCGGTAGCGCCTCATCGTGGCGAACTCCACTGGGGCAGCTGTTCGGCCACGAGATCAGCAGCATGACAGGCGGCGACGCTGAAATTCGGAGCTTTGCGAGACTTGAATTCCGCCACCGAGTTATCTACGGTGTACCACGGTAGGTGGGTCAGGAGGGTCCATCAGCGTAAAACTGCACGGTAAGAAGCGAGAACGCGGCCGGCTTTCCGACGATTTCAGGCCGGAAGGGAGGGTTCCGTGCTGCCCCTGGCACAAAAAGGGCCATTTATTGCGTGCGCTCATGACGTGCAACCGGATCGGCCGACACGTCGCTGCCAGGCCCGGCGTATTTGCATGCAGCAAATCGGAGGTCCAACGCGGGGAATGACATTGCGCCCAATACAAGCAGCCAAGCCGATCCCAGGCGGCTTGGTGCAGCCTGAACCACTCGCGCACCTCCACGGCCAATTGAGACCATGACATTGCGTGCAAGACGCTACCGTGCGTTTTCCCGTGCTTGGGCCTTCCACTCCGGACAGGGATAACTGCAATGGTTCGAAC
>JBOHMN010000332.1:0-3634 GCA_050730175.1 Acetobacteraceae bacterium
GCGCCATCCTTGCCGCCTTGACCTTTGCGCGCCTGTCCGATGCTCCCGGCAAGGTGCAGCATCGCCGCGTGCACCGCCTCACGGTGGGCCTGTGCGATCAGGTTCCGTTCCGCTTCGGTCGGTGCGAAGGCCCAGGCAAGGGAAACCGATTTGTCGGCGCTAAACGTGAAATCGATGTAGCCGATCGGCGTGCGCGCATGGCTCACCCCCTGCCGCCAAGCGATCACGTCCAGGGATTCGCCACCCGCGGTAAGGCCTGCCAGGATATTGGCCTTCTCTGCCTCGGTGAGTGCGTTGCCGTTCTCGGCGCCGAGGGCCTTCGCGAATCGTACCAGAGCCGGTGTGCCGACATCCTCGGCGAGGATGCTGCCGTCAGCGTGCCGGCCGCCGAGCACGTGCTCGAGTTCATCGCGCGTCGGCAGGCGCATCGAATCGAGGCCGAAAATCTCCGAGAGGGAGAGGGTAGCCTTCTGGTACTGCTTGCCCGCGATCTTTCCCCCGTCTGCCCGCAAGCCCGCCAGCAGGCAGGCGATTTCATCGCGGGTAGGCGACCGGGAGAGATCGAGCCCAAGCAGCGCGGCGAGCGCAGCATCCATATCCCGCCGCGGCTCCGGCGCCATGCCCGGCGTGACTGCGTCCGTTGCCCGCGCGTGGTCCTGGCCTTCGATCGCACCGGCAGCAATGCCGCGCTGATAATAGGTCGCGAGTTCCTGTGCCGTCGCCGGAAGCGTTTGCGTGATCAGGTGATCGGCCATCTTGCGGGCGGCGCTCGCCGAGCCCGCCGCGCCGGCGCGAAACGTCAACATTACGCGCCCGGCGCCGTGGGCTGAGCCGCAGGCTGGCGATCGTTGCGACCGGGCTTCTGCTGCCGCCGCTCGCTCTTCGCCACCCCCGAGGCCGTTTGTGTGCCTTCGAGTCGACGATGCGGAGCCGATGGTTCGGCATCCACTCCGAGTGCACCGGCGAGGCCGCGCATAACTCCCGCTTCGACTTCCGCGCCGAGGCCTCCGATCTCCGTCTCAACGCGTTCGAGCACGACCGTCTGATCGCGCAGCGCCGCCGTAACGCCGGTCATTGCCTCTTCGAGCGGGTGCGGCCCGTCGCTCGGTGTTGCCGCCTCGATCAGTTTCGCCAGCATCTCGGTCTGCGTGCGTTGCGTCTCAATCATGAGTCTGAGCGCATTTTTGATCTGACTCAGCTCATGAGAAACGGAGTGGATTTCGGGAACGGAAAGGGCTGTCATCGCGCGTTGACGTTAGCCGTGCCAGTCATGTCGGCGCAAGCATCATAGGTGCAATGGTCTGTTGCCATACTGCTTTCTGCCACTGACCCGGATTATCACCGAATCCGTCCCGACTATGACCCGGACGGTGACCCACTTACGACCCGACTATGACCTAACTCCTTCCCGATTCCCACTGTCATATTTCCCGAATCTGAACCGGAATCCTACTGGATTCTTGACCGGACTCTTGCGGGCAGCTATCTGCGATGTGACCGATGAACAAAGATCCGCGGATCGATTTCGACGAACTGGCAGTGGCGCTGAGGGCACCAGGCGCACGTGCGCCGCTGGTCGTCTGGATGATCGAGCATCACGACGAGCTGGCCTCGATGTTGGCCCGGACACGTGTGAACTGGGCAAGCTTCTGCGCCTACATCGACAAGCAGGGCTTCCGGAATGCCAGGGGAGAACCTCTGATCCCCGACACTGTTCGGCAATGCTGGAAGCGCGCTCGCGCGGCAGTCTCAAGAGAGAAGAAGGCGGCTGCGCGCCGGCGGCTGAGTGACGGCATCGTCACGCGCAGCTCTGCCGAGGCCGATCGTGTGCCGCGGTCGCTTGGCGTGGGTGGCACGAACGGATCGGGAGTCGAACCGGTGCCGCGCGCCAGGCCGGCACGTCCGATCGCGATCGAACCGGAATTCGATCCGGGCGAGCAGAACACTGATCTCGAGCTCCGACCCGTTCCTGCCCAGCTCAGGGGATGGCAACCACCCTCCGCAGAGGCCGCCGCCGCACGCGAGGTCGCCGAGATGGCACAGCAGGCCGCAAAGCCAAAGAGAGCGAAGGATGCGCCGAATGGATGATGTGAAGTCAGATGCGGGCGTGTCGGTAGTGCAGCTCACCGAGGATGCCGATGCGATTCCCGAAGTGCCGGTGGGACTGAAGCGAACGGTCGTGAGCGCAGGGCAGGGGGCGCG
The DNA here is from genome assembly GCA_050730175.1 of Acetobacteraceae bacterium. Classification (GTDB taxonomy): domain Bacteria; phylum Pseudomonadota; class Alphaproteobacteria; order Acetobacterales; family Acetobacteraceae; genus JAKAWQ01. Next base: position 2,203 of record JBOHMN010000332.1, read on the forward strand.
CGGGCGGCCGGTCAAGCTTGACCTCTCGAAACGGCGCAAGGTCTGGTTCTGCGTTGGCCGCGGTCGGACCGGCAAGACGACCCTGATCCGCTGGATGGCGGAGAAGGCTGCCGCCGCCTCGGCGCCTGTGGTCTGCATCGATATGGACCGCACGAATGCGGCCCTGACCAGCTACATCGAGGGCGTTCAGAGCCTCCCGACTGTCGATGATGCGGCGGGAGCGCAATGGCTGCAGAGAGGTCTGGACTCGATCGTGCGCTCGGACGCTTCTGCTCTAGTCGACCTCGGCGGTGGCGATACGATTCTGATGAAGCTGGTCGAGGAGGTCCCATCTCTCGCGGGGACGCTCGGCGAGGCGGGCCTCGAGGTCGTGCTGTCTTATCTCCTAGGACCGCAACCGGATGATCTTTCTCCGCTCGCGACCTTTGCTGAACTCGGTTTCATGCCACGCGCAACGGTGCTCGTGCTGAACGAAGGGCTGCTCGGCCCCGGAGTGTCGGCAGATACGGGGTTCGACGTGCTCCGCCGGCATAGCGTCTTCCGCAAGGCGGAAGCCGCGGGCGCGGCGATCGTGCGCTTCCCTCGCCTTTCCCCGGCGGCGGAAATCGAGCGCCGGCGGGTGCATTTCGCGCAGGCGCGGGACGGGCAGGGGCCGGCACCGCTCGGTCCCTTCGACCGAGCCCGGATCCGACACTGGCTCGAGCGGATGGACGAAGAGTTCGCGCCGATCGCGAGCTGGATGCCGTGATGGCGGACGGTGGGACCACGCCTGCAGGGCCTGTGCCCGACCTCGATGCAAGGCTGCGGGTGACGGCGAGGAAGCTCGCTGAGAGCGTCGAGCTATCGCGAATCACGAATGATCCGCTCGTGCACGTGCTGGCGGCGCTTCGAGACGTGGTGGGCGACATGGCGGCGCTCCACGGGGCGCAGAGAGAAATGCACGAAGCCGAAAAGGATTTGGCCAACCGGCGCCTCGATGTGCTGGATGCTCGCCTCGACGAGATTCACCAGATCCATGCCGAGCTGAAGGAGGCGGGCCAGGCGGCGAGCGACGCAGCCAAGGCCGAGATGGCAGCAGCCCAGGCGGAGGTCGCCCGTCAGGCCTCAGGCGTGATCGCTGCGGCGGCCGCGCAGCAGTTCCGCACGATGACGAGGACCGCGTGGCTCCGGTCGGTGGCCGCAGCCGCCGGTGTGGTGCTCGTCGTGTTCGTCACTAGCGGCGCCCTCGGATTCGCCTGGGGCCAGGGCGCCGCAGCGCGCACCATCCACGCCGCTGATCCGGTCGTGCAGTTCGTTTCACGAGAGGAAGGCGCCGGTGCCGTGCGAGATTGGAACACGCTGATGCGATACAACCCGATCAAGTCCCTCTGGGCGCAGTGCTCCGGCAGCAAGGTCGCGGTGCAGAACGGCCAGAAGGCGTGTAATTTCTGGC
>JBOHMN010000333.1:0-1903 GCA_050730175.1 Acetobacteraceae bacterium
ACCCACGGCCCCAGGATTAGGAATCCCAATACCGGCCCCGACAGGGACCGTCACGTTTCCGCAATCAATACCAGAATCCCGAGACTTCACTTGACTTCCTGCCGACTGGCTCCGACATTCTCCGACAGGGTTTCGCTCCGCGGGGCCGACATGGTGCCGACATGGCGATTACGGGACTCTTCGGGAATGGACGGCAATGGCGACCCAGAAACTGACCAAGCGGACCATTGATGCCGCGGTGCCCGGTGCCCGCACCTTCCTGATCCGCGATACCGAAACGAAGGGCTTCTGCCTGGTGGTGACGCCGGCGGGCACCAAGTCCTATGCGCTCGACTATCGGGCCGGCCACGGCCGCCAAGCGCTGAAAAGACGCATCACCATCGGCAAGCACGGCTCGCCCTGGGCGCCTGAGCTGGCACGCACGGAAGCGAAACGGCTGCTCGGCGAGATCGCCACGGGCAAAGACCCGGCCGAGGCTCGCAAGGCGGCATCGCGCACCATGACGCTTGCAGATTTGTGCGACCTCTACATGGCCGAAGGCGTGGCACACAAAAAGCCGCTCACCATCAGCGGCGATCGCGGCCGGATCGAAAACCACATCAAGCCGACCATCGGGCACTTGCGCATCGACCAAATTGCGCGTGCGGACGTGGAACGGATGATGCGGGACGTGACGGCGGGCAAAACCGCTGCGCCGGCAACGCACCACGGGGCCGGGCGCGCCGCCGCGGGTGGCCGAGGCACTGCGGGCCAGGCTCTTGCCGTGCTTGGGGTTGCCATGAGCTTCGCGTGCGATCGCGGACTGCTCAGAGAAAACCCCGCTCGCGGCGTGAAGAAACCGCCGATCCGCAAGATGGAGCGCTTTCTGTCGGAGGCCGAGATAGCCCGCTTGGGCGAGGCGCTCGATGCGGAGACCGCACGCACCCATGACCCCTATCCGGCCGCCGCGATCAGGCTGCTGCTGTTCACCGGCTGCCGGCGCTCGGAAATCGTCAACCTGCGTTGGGAGTGGCTCGACTTCGAGCGCGCGATCATCTTTCTGCCGGACAGCAAGACCGGGAAGAAGCCGGTCTATCTGAACGCCCCGGCGCTCGACGTGCTTGCTGCCCTGCCGCGCCAGGAAGGCAATCCGCACGTGATTTGTGGGCACCGCATCGGCGCGCCGCTCGCCGCGATAAACAAGGCATGGCTGCGCATCCGCAAGGCGGCCGGGCTGGATGGCGTACGGCTGCACGATCTCCGGCACTCGTTCGCCAGCATCGGCGCAGCGGGCGGGGATAGCCTGCTGGTGCTCGGCAAGCTGCTCGGGCACCGGAATGCGGCGACAACCGAGCGCTACTCGCACTTGTCGGCCGATCCGATGCGGCGTGCGGCCGAAGCGATCGGGCAGCGCATCAAGGCGGCGATGGAGCGCAGGCCGGCGGCTGAGGTGCTGCCGTTGCGCCGCACCTAAGAGACCGCGCCCGCGCGGCTCGCGGGGAAAGCGGGACGGGCAGTGGTTTGCGCCATTGCCCGCCCCTGACCATCAAGGTGCAAGGACACGATGATGGCTGATCCAAGCGATACCACAGGCAAGCGCCGCTCGCCCAAGGCCGGGATCACGCGCACGGCGCGGCAGATTGCCGAGTCAATCCTTGCCGACCTCAAGCGCACCAGCGAAGAAGCCCAGACTGAGCGGCTTGCCGAAATCCTCTGGCTGCTCGCCGATACCGCACCTGCGGAATGAGCGCGGGCTTGTCGAGCTTGACTTGACACCGTAAGCCACTACCTGACATGGTGCGCGAATGATCGCGAGCTTTCGCCACAAGGGGCTGCGCGCATTGTTCGAAGATGATGATGCGGTGGGCGTGCCGCCGGAGCTGGTCGAGCGGGTGCGGGCGCGCCTGGCGGCGTTGCGTCGGGC
>JBOHMN010000334.1:0-19291 GCA_050730175.1 Acetobacteraceae bacterium
GGAAAATGAAGCCGACGGCAAACAGCATCGGCGTCTTCATCTCGATCGAGCCGCCCCACATGGTGGCGAGCCACGAGAACACCTTGACCCCGGTCGGAACGGCGATGACGAGCGTCGCGGCCATGAAATAGGCCCGCGTGTCGACGCTGATGCCGGAGATGAACATGTGGTGCGCCCAGACCGCGAAGGCGATCACGCCGATCGCAACCATCGCGTAAACCATGCCGATGTAGCCGAACACCGGCTTCTTGCTGAAGGTCGAGACCACGTGGCTGATGATCCCGAACGCCGGCAGGATCATGATGTAGACCTCGGGGTGCCCGAAGAACCAGAAGAGATGCTGCCAAAGAACAGGGTCGCCGCCGCCTGCAGGGTTGAAGAAGGCGGTGCCGAACAGCCGGTCAGTGATCAGCATGGTGATGGCACCGGCGAGCACCGGGATCGCGAGCAGCAGCATGAACGCCGTGACGAGGATCGACCACACGAAGAGTGGCATCTTGTGCAGCGTCATGCCGGGCGCGCGCATGTTGAAGATCGTGGTGATGAAGTTGATGGCGCCGAGGAGAGAACTGATGCCGGCGAGATGCAGTCCGAACAGCGTGCAATCCACACAAATGCCAGGCTGAAACTGGGCTTCGGAAAGCGGCGGGTAGAGGGTCCAGCCGGTGCCGGTGCCGGGCGGGATGAGAAGCCCCGCCAGCACGAGGGCTAACGCGAACGGCAGGAGCCAGAAGCTGATGTTGTTGAGGCGGGGGAACGCCATGTCCGGTGCGCCGATCAGGAGCGGCACGAACCAGTTGCCGAAGCCGCCGATCAGCCCGGGCATGAGCGTGAAGAAGATCATGATCAGGCCGTGCGCCGTGATCACCGAATTCCAGGTCTGACCGTCGGCGATGAAGGTATGATGGTTCGGGAACATCAGCTGCCAGCGCATCAGGATCGACAGCGTCCCGGCAACGAAGCCGCTGAAAATCGAGAAACAGATGTAGAGAGTGCCGATGTCCTTGTGGTTCGTGCTGCAGAGCCAGCGACGGAAGAAGCCGGGCGTTTGCCCGTGCCCGTATCCGACGTGCTCTACGTGACCCTCAAACGCGGCGGAGGACGTAGACATCGTTTTAATCTCCTTTCCCGGGGGCGCTTCCCGGGCGATGCGTGACTTCCGCGACTTTGCTGAGCGCCGCGGTTCCGGTGGTGCCGGACGCGGTGACAGCAGAGACCGGGGGTATCGAACCGCTTGCTGCCTGCTCCTTCAAAGCGAGCTTGGTCCAGGCGAGGAACTGGGGCACCGGAACCCCCCGGATCTCGATCGCCATTTTGTGGTGACCCAACCCGCAAATCTGGTTGCATTCACCGTAAAATGTGCCCGGCTTGTCAATCTTCACCCAGGTCTGGATGATCTGGCCGGGGATGGCGTAGCGCTGCATACCCAGGCTCGGCACAAAGAAGCTGTGGATCACGTCGCCGCTGGTCTGCATGACGCGGATATTCTCGCCGACCGGCAGTACCAGCGGGTGATTGACGCTCAGCAGACGGAACTGGCCGGGTTTGAGCTGGTTCTGCGGAATGAGATTGCTGATGAAATCAAGATTTCCCTGATCAGGATATTTGTATTCCCAGTACCATTGATGGCCCGTCACATCGATGGTCATGTAGGGATGGCTGGTCGTGTTCTCGAAGAACACGAGCGGGAAGGATGGGATCGCCATGCCGATCAGAATCAGCGCCGGAATGACGGTCCAGGCAACTTCCAGTGGACCGTTATGTGTTATTTTGCTTGGCACCGGATGACGCTTCGCATTGAAGCGCCAAAGCGCATAGCCGCCGACCACTCCGACCAAGAGGACGATGAAGACGATGATCGGCGTGACTATCCAGTCGTTGAGCCAGATGACATCCCTCATTACCGGGCTGTAGCCGGGCTGGAAGCCGATCTGCCACGGGTGCGGCCGGGCGACGACGCCACCCGCGTCCTTTGCCCAGGCCTCCGGCGCGAGAAGGAGCAGAAGCAGAAGAGCCCGGTAGCAGCCGGAGAAGAAAGCACGAGGGCGGTGCAGGAGCGGCATCGGCTAATCCACCAAACGAAATACGCGGCCCGCACGAGAGGCGTGCCCCTGCGCCCGAGTACTGCACAGGTGCGTCGAGATCAAGTAGCGTTGCGCAATCCATGCGGACGCGATAAGGGGTACCCTGGGGGTGTCTTTTACGCGACCCCAGCGGGCCCGCCGTGCCGCCTCTGACGCTTGTTACCCACGACGGACATGCTTAGGGGCACACTAGCTCTTTATTTTCAGTCGCCTGCTTATCCCCTTTCGTTCGCTGCCGAGGGCAACGCACGACGGGGGCGGGACACTAGACATTCGCGAGGTCGACCAGCGTGAAGATGCCGCACGGCGGCGCCGCGGCCTGCCGGGCGGCAGCTCGTTCGCCGGTGGAGAGCAGCGCTTCGATGGCGAAGTCGGGGTGCCAGCCGAGCGCATTGCTGGCCGGCGCCAAGGCCCGTTCGGTCCACCAGCGGGGCCCGCGCTCGGCGGCAAAGTGGTTGATGAACAGAAGCTGCCCCCCCGGCACGACGACGCGGCGCATCTCGGCGACCAGGCGGCGTGGGTGGGGAACCACCGAGGCGACGAACATCGCAACCGCAATATCAAAGGAGCCGTCACCGAAGCTCATCGCTTCGGCGTCCATCTCGGCCAGCATCTCGACGCTGGCAAGGCGGCGCTCAGCGACGCGCTTTCTGGCCCGCTCAAGCATCTGCGGGGAAAGGTCGATGCCGCTCACGCGCTTATCCGGCGCGTAGAGCGGGAGCGCCAAACCCGTGCCGACGCCGACTTCCAGCACGCGGCGGCCCGGCAGGCGATTGATCAGCGCAACCGTGCGCCGGCGCGCCGGCGCGGAGACCGCGCCGAACAGCCAATCATAAACGCGGGCCCAGCGCCGATACGCTGCGAGGACAGCCTCTCTGTCCAGCAATTCGCGTGGCGTGCCGCGCACCGCCCCGAGTTCCGAGCGAGAATGCAACGCATCCCTCATTGCCAACGCTCCTCACGCCCAAGGCCGGACAGGCCCGGGCGGACGACTGCATGCGGGACAGCCGGTCCCTGGTCTATTCGGCCTTGAAGAGATTGACCGCAGCCGTCCGGCCATTCTGCTGCTGCTCGATCTCGAACCCGACCTTTTGCCCTTCGCTCAAGCTCCGCATTCCGGCTTTCTGCACGGCACTGATGTGGACGAACACATCCTTGCCGCCGGTCTCCGGGGCGATGAACCCGTAACCCTTTGTGGGATTGAACCATTTGACGGTGCCCTTCGGCATCGCTCCGCAACCTTTCCGCTTTTCCTGGCCGAGGCCGGCACGCGGCAGGCCCTCCGCCTTGTGAACCCGGGTACCAACGGAGGATCAGCCGCCCGCTCCCCGATCTGCCGGCCCTTCTCCTTGAGACCGCCCAGCCTCCGGAACAAACGATACCCCGCGGCACGTGCCACCGCAACGGACGGTTGGCGGCCCGCTTCAGGCCGCGTCCTCGCGGCGGTCGCGGACTCGGACGTAGGCAAGCTGCGCGTGTGCCGCGCAGTACGGTTTCCCGAGCGCAGCGACAGCCCCGCAAAAATGAAAACCTGGCATGCCAGGGTCGCCGAGTGGCCAGCAGCAGGCCATTTCGCGCCCGTGTACCGGTCGCGCCGGCGTCTCCGCGGTGCTCGGCGTGACGCAACGCGCCGGCCTCGGTGGGGGGGAAAGCTTCGGTTCAGGGGGGCTTGCCACGCGGATTGTCGCGAGCGGCGGCAAGGTCGGCCCGCGCGGAAGAGGCCGCGGACGTAGCGCCGTCGCTCCGGGTTCGCGACGGATTGGCGACGGACGCGACGGCAGGTTCATGCGGTGCGCCTTGCCGATGACCGCGTTTTTGGTCATCCCGATCGCACGCCCGATTTCGGCGCTTGACCGACCTTCACCCCAAAGCGCCTGCAAATGGGTGATCAGCTCCTCGGTCCACTCCATTTCGTGGTCTCCAGCCTGTCTCGACCACAAGATAGGGTATCCGGTTCATGCAAGAGGCTCAACCGCGCAAATCCCCGACGGCGCAGAAAGCTGTGGAAAACTCCGAGTGCGCCCACTCTCACACTTGTGTCGCGCGGATCGCGCCTCCTTTCGGCACACTCGCCCTTTGATTTCAGTGGCATCTCGATCCCCCCTCGCTTGTCGCCGAGGGTAACAAGCGAGCGGGGCAGGACACTGGGCGTGGCGCGCGATGTCGGATTGACGTCTCGGCGAGCGCGCTTGAAGCTGATGCACGCGGAACGGAATTAGGATGACAAATGTCACACCGCGCTGAGGCGCGCGTGAACCTGCTGATTGGGACCGGGCACTTTCTGTCGCATTTTTACATGCTGTGCCTGCCGCCGCTGTTCGTCGCGTGGCAACAAAGTTTCCACGTTGGTTACGCGGCGCTCGGGCTCGCGGTCGCGCTGCTTTCGGCGGTCACGGCGATTTTGCAGACTCCGGTCGGCTTATTGGTCGACCGCTACGGCGCGCGGTACTTCCTGATCGGCGGGGCGGCAGTGATGACACTCGCGATCGCGGCGATGGGAGTGGCGGCCGAGTACTGGCAGATTCTCGTGCTGGCGATTCTCTCCGGCATCGGCAACTCGGTGATCCACCCTTGCAATTATGCGATCCTGAGCGCGTCAGTCAGCAGCGACCGCGTCGGCCGTGCATTCTCCTTTCACACCTTCGCCGGCAATCTCGGTTTCGCCGCTGGTCCGCCGGTGACGATCGGGTTGACCCTCCTCCTCGGCTGGCGCGGGGCGTTGGCGGTGGTCGGGATGGCCGGCCTGCCGCTGGTTGCTTCGATGCTCTAGCAAAGCAAAGTGCTCCTGGACCGGCCGGAAGAAGCGCCGGCAGCGCCGAGCGCCAGGCTCCCCGGGCGCGCGCTTTTGCTGCGCCGCGCGATGCTGCTGTTCCTGCTGTTCTATGCGATGACTTCGATGGCGAGCACCGGTGTTCAGGCCTGGCTGATCACGGTTCTCCGCCAGGCCCGCAACATGGACATAGCACTCGCTTCCAGCGCGCTCACCGCCTACCTGGTCGGCGTGAGTGGCGGGGTGCTGGTCGGCGGCTGGGTGTCGGACCGAACGACGCACTACCTCCCCCTGGTCACGGTTCTGGTCGTTCCTTCTGCATTATTGTTCTGTGCCGTCGCGTTGCTGCCATTGTCCACCGCGGCGGTCTTTGCCTGCGTATTTGTCGCCGGCGCGCTCTACGGCGCGAGCCGCACGCCCCGGGACATGATGGTCAGACAGGCCTCCCCGCGCGGGCAAGTCGGCACCGTATTCGGTTTCGTCTCGGCCGGGCTGCCGCTTGGTGCCGCGATCACCCCGGTGCCGTTCGGCTTCTTGATCGGGGCCGGGCTCCCGGCCGTGGTCTTGCTGGCGGTCGCGGCCGTTATGGCACTGAGCCTCGTGGCGGCGGCGGGGGCGCGCGGCTCGCTCCGGTTGTGGCCGGTGGCGCTGCCGGCCGAATAGGGAATCGCGGATAGGGGGCGCCGCTCCGTCTGCGCAAGGCGCTGGGCGATAGCCCACGTGCGGTGGCGCCAGCACCATGCGTGCTGGGCCGAGTTCCGCAGAACTCGCGCCTGGGCCACCGTTTTTGGGTTTTGGCGCGCGCCCTCTGGCGTGTCACACTTGCGGGGAAGGGGTGATGCCGATAGCGTGGCCGGGCTGGCTCCGCGCGCCAGCTCCGGAACGAAGCACGGCGGGTAGGGCGACCGGGGGCTCATTTCAGTAGGGTCGCTTATCGCGGTGCGGTTGAGATGCCGATTGTGTCGGGGGCGCCATGACGTGGACCAACCGGGTCGTGTGGGAGGAAGGGATGTTCCTGCGCGCCCAGCACTTTCAGCAGCAGGATCGATGGCTCGAAGCCTTTTTGCGCGAGCGGGTGGCGGGCCTTAGGGCACATTCGTGGGGGCTCGCGGAACTTTCGATCGACCGGGATCTCCTCGCCACCGGGCGGTTTGCCTTATCGGCGGCGGCCGGCGTGTTCGATGACGGAACGCCTTTCCAGCTCCCCGGCGAGGCAGACCATCCGCCGCCCCTCGAGCTTGCTGAAGGGACGCGCAACACGCTGGTTTATCTTGCGGTGGCGCTGCGCCAGCCCGGTGCGATCGAGATCCGCGGACCGGACGCGCTTACGGCGCGGTACGACGCCAAGGAGTTCGAGGCGTACGACACGCACTCTGCTTCTCCGCAACCAGCGGGGCTCAAGGTTGCCCGACTGGGGCTGCGCTACCTCACCGAGAGTGACGAAAGGTCGGGCTATAGCTGCATCGGGTTAGCCCGCGTGCTCGAAGTGGCGGCCGATCGCAAGGTGAGCCTTGATGAACGCTGGATCCCGCCCGCCCTCGTCTGCTCGGCCGCGGCGCCTCTTTCCGGGTTCATTACCGAACTTGCGGGCATGTTGAACCAGCGCGGCGAGGCGCTGGCCGGCCGGCTGACCCAGCCGGGAGCACGCGGCGTGGCGGAGGTGGCCGACTTTCTGCTGCTGCAATCGGTCAATCGCTGGCAGAAGCTGCTTTCGCACTGGGCAGATTCGGGCAATGTGCACCCTGAAGAGCTGTACGCGACGCTGGTGCAGATGGCGGGCGAATTCGCAACCTTCACCGAGGCGAGCCGGCGGCCGAACGCATATCCTGCCTATCGGCACGAGGATCTGCAGCGCAGCTTCGCGCCGGTGATCGCCGACCTACGCCGTTCGCTTTCCGCGGTGATCGAGCAGACGGCGATCGCGATCCCGCTGCAGGAACGCCGCCACGGCGTCCGGGTGGGGCCGATCGTGGATCGTGGGATCCTGCGGGCGGCGAGCTTCGTGCTCGCCGTGCAATCCGATATGCCGACCGAGACGTTGCGCCGTCTGTTTCCTGCCCAGGTCAAGATCGGCGCCGTCGAGCACATTCGCGAGCTGGTCAACGTGGCGATGCCGGGGATCGCGGTTCGGCCGCTGCCGGTCGCGCCACGGCAGATCCCTTTCTACGCCGGCGCGAGCTACTTCGAGCTTGATCGCAACTCGCCGCACTGGCAGCAGATGCAGAGCTCGGGCGGGTTCGCGATCCATGTCTCCGGGGATTTCCCGAATCTTCGGATTGAGCTTTGGGCGATTCGCGGCTGAGGAAGGAAATCGCACAGTGAGCGACAACCCCTTTTCCGAGCCGGACGACTCCGACCGGACGGTGATCCGGCCGCTGCCCGGCGGCAAAGCGCCGCCACGGCCGGCTGCGGCTCCGGCTGCCCCCGACGCCAAGACGGCTGGAGCGCCGCCACCTGAACCTGCTGCCACGGGGCCGGAGCGGGTTGCGGTGGGCGGCTCGGCCCTGCTGGCGGCGGCGGCGCCTCTGCTGCAGCTTCTGAGCCGGCTCAGGAACACGTTCTCGCAGCCCGATCCGGCGGAGCTGCTCGCCCGTACGGTGCGCGAGGTCCAGAGTTTCGAACAGGCGGCACGAGCGGCGCAAGTGCCGATGGAGCAGCTTCGTCCGGCGCATTACGCGTTGTGCGCCAGCATCGACGATGTGGTGCTCAATACGCCGTGGGGCAGCCAGGGTGCCTGGGCGGCGCGTTCGCTGGTCTCCACTTTCCATCAGGAGGTACAGAGCGGGGAGCGGTTCTTCGAGCTGTTGGCGCAGGTCCGCCAGAATCCCGGCCGGTACCTGCCGGTGCTGGAATTGATGTATCTCTGCCTTTCGCTCGGCTTCATGGGCCGCTATCGACTGTCACAGCGCGGCCTGGGTGAACTCGACCGGCTGCGCGAGGAGACCTACGCGACGCTCGCGCGCGCCCGCCCGGCGGCCGCCGCCGGGCTTTCGCCGCGCTGGGAGGGAGTCGCGGCACCCTATCGTCCGGGGCGCGCGGTCTTCCCGGTATGGGTTGCGGCAGTCATCGGCCTCGGCGTGATCCTCGGCGTGTGGTTCTGGGCCGGCCGCTCGCTGAACAGCGCTTCCGACCGGGCATTTGCCGCCGCTCTGGCGGCGCCCCCGGCCGGTATGCCGACAATCCTCAGGGCGGCTGTCGTGAAGCCGCCGCCACCGCCGCCGGCACCCGCGGTGCCCGGGATTCTTGAAACGCTGCGCGGGTTTCTGGCACCTGAAATCCGTGCCCACCTGGTCGCCGTTCTGGGCACGGAAGCCGTGCCGATCATCCGGATCGAGAATCAGGGCATGTTCGGCTCCGGCAGCGCTACCGTGAACAGCCGGTTCGTGCCGCTGTTGGAGCGGATCGGGACAGAACTCAAGGTCAATCCTGGGCGGGTCGAGGTGCGCGGCTATACCGACAGCGAACCGATCCACACGGTCGAATTCCCGTCGAACTACCAGTTGTCGCAAGCACGTGCAGCGGCGGCGGCGGCGATCCTCGGCCGAACCATCGGCGATCCCAAGCGGATCACGGTGCAGGGCCTGGCGGATGCGGATCCGATCGCGCCCAACACGACGGCGACAGGACGGGCGCAAAACCGGCGGATCGAGATCGTTCTGATTCGGCAAAGCTGAGGATCTGGCCATGGCATCGTTGAGCGGCTTCCTCGGCGCGCGGTGGCTCCTTTCGGCGATCGGCGCGATTCTGCTCGCGGTCCTCGTCTGGTTCTTCGGCCCGCTGGCCGCCCCCCTGCAGCCGACGCTGGTGCGCGGGGTGATCATTCTTGTGATCATCGCGATCTGGCTGGTTGCCAATCTCGTCATCGACCAGCGGCGGCGGCAGCGGGACGCCGCGCTCGCGAAGGCGGTGACGGCGGAGGGCCAGGTCGATCCGGCGATCGCTGCGACGGCCGAGGAGGTCGCTGCCGTCAAGGAAAAGCTGGCCCAGGCGCTTTCCCTGCTGCGCAACGCGGCAGGCCGACGTGGCTATCTCTATGAGCAGCCATGGTATGTGATCATCGGCCCGCCCGGGGCTGGCAAGACCACGGCACTCCTGAATTCGGGACTGAAGTTTCCGCTCGCTGCCGAAATGGGCGAAGGGGCACTCGGCGGGGTCGGCGGGACGCGGCTTTGCGAATGGTGGTTCACCGAGCAGGCGGTGCTGATCGATACCGCCGGCCGCTACACGACGCAGGATTCGGCGCAGGCGGTTGATCGGGCGGGTTGGGAATCGTTTCTCGACCTTCTCAAGCGTACACGAACCCGCCAGCCGCTGAACGGGGTCATGGTGGCGATCTCGCTCACCGATATCGCTGGCCCGGAGCCGGAGCGGCTTGCCCACGCGCGTGCAATCCGGAAGCGCGTCAAGGAGATAACGGAGCGGCTGGGCGTGAAGGTGCCCGTCTATGCGCTGTTCACCAAGGCTGATCTCCTGGCCGGGTTCACCGAGTTCTTCGACGATTTGGATCGTGAGAAACGGGCTGAGGTCTGGGGCACGACTTTCCCGCCAGCGGCGGGCACGGGGGGCGGCGCGCAGCGCTTCAAGGAAGCGTTCGGCGGGTTGATGGAGCGGCTGAATGGCCGGCTTTTCGAGCGCCTGCAAGCCGAGCGAAGCCCTGAGCGACGAGCGCTGATCGCCGGCTTCCCGGCACAGATTGCCAGCCTTGGAGAGCCGATCGAAGGTTTTCTCGAGGCTGCCTTCGGCGGCTCGAGACTCGATCCGGCACCCTTCCTGCGTGGTGTCTATTTCACTTCCGGAACCCAAGAGGGGACGCCGATCGATCGTCTGACGGCCTCGCTCGCACGTGCCTTCGGCGTCGACCAGAAGCGCGCGCCGAGCCTCAAGCCGGAGCACGGACGGAGCTACTTCCTCGGCCGCTTGCTGCGCGACGTGATCTTCGGCGAAGCGATGCTCGGGGTGGCCGATCCCGCTCAGCGGCGCCGAGACGGCCTGCTCCGGGCAGGCGCGTTCGCGGGGATCGCGATCGTCGTGATTGTGCTCGCAGCTTTGTTCGCCTCAAGCCGTGCGGCAAACCAGGCGGCGATTGGACGCAGCGATGCCGCGATCGCCGCTTACGGCAAGGCGGCGGCGACACATAAGCTCAATCCGGTCGCGGATGCCAATTTGCCTGCGATCGCCCCCTTGCTCGATCAGGCGCGCGATCTGCCGTTCGGCTATGGCGCCCGCGCGCGGGCGCACGCAACGCCGTCAGTCGGCGCGTTCGGGCTTTCGCAGAGCGGCAAGCTGGCGGCGGCGGCAGACCTCGTCTATCGGCATGCGCTCGAGCGCATTCTCTTGCCCCGGCTGCTCTACCGGCTCGAAACGGAAATGCGCGGCAGCCTGGATCGGCCGGACTTTCTTTATCAGGCGACGCGCGTTTATCTGATGCTCGGCAACCAGGGGCCGCTCGATCCGGCGCTGGTGCACGCATGGATGGCATTGGACTGGGAGAGTGAGTATCCCGGGCCGGCGCTCGCGCCCGTGCGTCGCGATCTCCTGTCGCATCTCGATGCGCTGCTGGCCGGCCCGTTGCCCAGTATTCCGCTCGATGGGCCGCTGGTTGCCGCAGCACGAATCAGCTTTTCGCATGTGCCGCTGGCGGAGCGCGTCTACTCACGGATCCGGCCTTCCGCGGCGGCAGCTTCGGTCCCGGAGTGGACGCCCGCGGCGGCACTTGGCCCGGCGGGGCAGCTCTTGTTCCGGCGCAATTCCGGCAAGCCGCTGGCCGAAGGAATTCCTGGCTTCTTCACCAAGGCAGGATTTCATTCCGTATTGCTGCCGGCGCTCGGTAATGTCGCAAAAGAGGTTGCGAGCGAAAGCTGGGTGCTCGGCAAGAATGAAACGATCAACCCGGCGAGCCCCGAAATGCAATCGCTCGAAGCGAACGTGATTCGCCTTTACGAAGCGGATTATGAACGGGCGTGGGACGGCATCCTCGCCGACCTCGACCTCTCGCCGAGCGCATTTGCGCATCTGTCCCAGGCAGTCACGACTTTGAGCCTGCTTTCCTCGCCGCAATCCCCCATGCTGACTTTGCTCAAGAGTATCGCCGGCAATCTCGATCTGGCGGAGGCGGCGGCGCCCGCAAAAGGCGCTGCGACGGGGGCCGCGGCGACCGCGGCAGAGGCGGCTGCGAAGAAGAAGGCGGGCGTGCTCGGCGGAGGGGCGGCACAGTTGCAAGGTCTGTTCGCGGCGCCGTCTGGCAAACAGGCTGCGCCGTTGGGAACCGAGGTCGCCCAGCACTACAAGCCGCTGCTCGATTACGTGGGCAACGGCGCCGGGGCACCGGTCGGAGCGACGCTCGAGCTCCTCGGCCAGGTGCAACACCAGCTCGGCGCGCTCTCGCAGACGCCGGCAGCCGGCGGGCCGCCCGCTGCACTGGCCGGGGGAGATCCGGAGCAACTCATCTCAGCGGAGGCGGCGCGCGATCCGGAACCGGTATCGCGTTGGCTGAGCGCCATGGTGACGTCGGCCAACGTGCTGCGCGGCAAGGCGAGCGGGCAGCAGGCGAAGGCTGGGTTCAACGGACCGGGCGGGCCCGGCCAGTTCTGCCAGGCAGCGGTGAACGGGCGGTATCCGTTTTTCCCTGGCTCTACGCAGGATATTCCGCTGGCCGATTTCGGTCGCCTGTTCGCACCCGGAGGCCTGCTCGACAGCTTCTTCAATGCGCAGGTACTGCCCTACGTCGATACAGCCCCGGCCACCTGGGAGCCGAAGGCACTGAACGGAGTTGCTCCGCCCTTCTCGGCCGGCGATATCGCTGAGTTCCAGCGCGCCTCGGTGATTCGCAACCTGTTCTTTGCCTCCGGCGGAACGCAGCCCTCGGTGGGCTTCACGATCGCCCCGGTCTCGCTGGACGACCAGACGCAGCAGGTGACGCTTTCGCTCGGGGCGACCATCATCTCCTATGCGCATGGTCCGCCACAACCGACGGCGGTGACATGGCCGGGGCCGAGTGGGATGGACCGGGTGAGGCTGGTGTTTGATCCGCCGCCGGCGGGCAGTTCGGGTGTGCTCGAAGCGAGCGGGCCGTGGGCGTTGTTCCGTCTGTTCGGGCAAGGCGTCCTGCGCCAGGAAGGCGCTCCGGAACGTTTCGACCTGACCTTCCAGGTTGGTGGGCGGAGCGTGCAATACGCGATCCGCGCTGCCTCGGTGTTCAACCCGTTCTCGCCAGGCGTGTTGCAGGCGTTCCGGTGTCCGGGCGTGCAATAGCGCTGACGCAGCCGGACACGGCGCACTGCGGGTTTTACGGCAAGCTGCCGGCCCGCGGCGATTTCGTGCGGTGCGGCCTTGCGGGTTCCTTCATCTCCGCCTGGGATGCTTGGGCCCAGATCGTGCTCACGGGCAGTCGGAAGATCATGGGGGACGCTTGGGTCCCGGCCTGGCTCGAGGCACCGGTCTGGAGGTTTGCATTGCCGGGTGGGTTGTGTGGATCGACCACGGTGGCTGGGCTTTTCATGCCGAGTGTCGATCGGGTCGGGCGATTTTTCCCGCTCTGCTTCGGCTGCCTGGAAGCCGGAGCGACCGCGGGCGCTGCCGCCGAGAAGGCGGGCGGCTGGCTTGCCGGGGCGGAGGAGGCCGGGCGGGCGGCGCTTTCCGAGGATCTCGCGCCTGAGGAAGTGATCGCGCGGATCGCAGCTCCGAGGGATGTTGTCGCAATCAGCGAAGAGCTGCGGCTCCTGGCGGCGGAGGTTGATTGCGGGCTCTGGTGGACGGATGGTTCGCCGCGGGTTCCCCCGGGCGCATTTGCGCTCGCCGTGCTGCCGGACCCCGAGCGGTTCGTTGACATGCTGGATGCGCGATTCCTGTCGGCCGATTCCGGGGGCGGCGCATGAACGGGCATCACTTTCGCTCCTGGGCAGCCACCCACCCGGGTGCGCGGCGGTCCCACAACGAGGATAGCTTCGTCGATCGCCCTGAGCTCGGGCTGTGGGCGGTAGCGGACGGTGCTGGCGGGCACGAGGCCGGCGAAGTCGCGGCCGTGATGATTGCCGAGGCGCTGTTGCGCGTTCCGGCCGGCCTGCCGGCCGGAGCATTGCTTGCGGAGGTGCGCAGCCGGATCGGTGCCGCGCACGACGACCTGCGCGCGGAGGCAGCGCGTCGCGGACCGCGGGCGATCATCGCGGCAACGGTGGTCGTGTTGCTAGCGCGGAACGACCATTTCGCTTGCCTCTGGGCCGGTGACGCGCGCGCCTACCTGCTCAGGGATGGACTCCTCGCCCAGATCACGCGTGACCACAGCCTGGTGCAAGAGCTGGTTGACACCGGGGCGATCACCGCTCAGGAGGCCGAACATCATCCGCGGGCTAATGTGGTGACGCGTGCGGTCGGCGCGGATCTCGACGCACTCGAGCTCGACAAGTCCACCGGCACCCTGCAGGACGGGGATCGGTTCCTGTTGTGCAGCGACGGCATCTCGAAGTGTCTCGCCGCGCAGGAATTGACGGCGCTGCTCGGCGCCCCGGAGGGCGTGCCGCCGACTGAGCTCTTGCTGGCGGCCGCGCTCGCCCATGAAGCTCCCGACAACATTACGGCCATTGCTGTCGAGGTGCTGGCGATCCGGTGAACCGGCCCGTTCGGGCTATACCGGTGCGGCAGTGATCCGGTGGCAGCCTCGTGCGTAGCGTGCGGGAGAGCCTCCGTGGCATGTCGGAGAGGATGTCGGACTGCGTGAGGGATCGCCGAGCCACCCGTGACGCGGCGGGCACTCTGGCATCGGCAAAGTGTTTCGGGATTCCGTCGAAGCCATGGAGCGAACCGCGCTTGAGTGGAATCGCGGAGCGGTTCCCGGACCGCAGGAATCAGTTCGGCCAGACAAAGGAGAGCGTGTTCAGTCAAACTGAACACGCTCTCGCGCGAAAAATGCGACGGCCGGCGGGGTGGTGCAGGAGCGTTACAGCCCGCCCGTACAGAAGGTGTGAAGCCTTGCTCAGCCGTTGAGCGCCTGCTTGGCAAGGTCATACTTGGTGCTGATCGGATTGCCCTTCTCGTCGACCGAGAGCGAGGTGTACTTGATTTCGACCTTGGTGAAATTGAGCGAGAGGGACTCGGTCGGCCGATCGCCCCCGCTGGAAACGGAATAGCCGCTGATCGCCGTATTGGTCAGGATCCAGCGCAGAAACTCCTTGACCGAGTCCTTGCCGGTGGTGGCGTAGGCGATCTGGACTTCGGTGTTCATGTCACCGCCGAGCGCGTCCTCCACCAGCTTGTTGGTTGCCTTGTCCATATTCTTCGTGACGGTGATCTCAGAGACGCTCGGTGCGGAGGCTTCGCGATCCTCGCTGCTGCCGATGGGCGAGGCGATCCCGCGCCCGACGCCCCACTGGAACGAGTGGATGTCGATCCATTTCTCGTATCCCTTAGTCTCGACGTCGCCGTCGATTTTGCCGTACTTCAAGAAAAGGCTCATGCCTGCTCTCCTGTTTGTGCCAATCCGGCGTTGCTCTACTGCACCTGGTATCGGAACGATCCGGATGAATCTATTCCGACGGACACCCGGTTGACCGGGCTGCCCTCAGCCAATCGCGCGAGGACCTCTGCCGACAGCTCCGGCAGCAAGGTGCGCGAAAGGATGTTCTCGACATTGCGTGCACCGGATGCGCTTTCCGTGCAGCGCGCGGCGATCGTTTCGACGAGCGCCGGATCGTAGGTGAATTCGGCGCGGTAGGAATCCTGCACCCTGCGGCGGATGCGCTCGAGCTGCAGGGCGGTGATTTTCCGGATGATGTCTTCGGAGAGTGGAAAATAGGGCACCAGCGTGACCCGGCCGAGGAAGGCGGGGCGGAAAATCTTGAGCAATTCCGGGCGCAGAGCTTCTGCGAGGCCGCCCGCATCGGGCGCGGTTGCGGGATCGGCAAACAGCTTGGTGATCAGGTCGGCGCCGGCATTCGAGGTCATGATGATGACGGTGTTCTTGAAGTCGATGTCGCGGCCCTCGCCATCTTTCATCATGCCCTTGTCGAACACCTGGAAGAAGATGTCCTGGACGCCGGGATGCGCCTTCTCCATCTCATCGAGCAGGATCACGGAATACGGGCGACGGCGTACCGCCTCGGTAAGGATGCCACCTTCGCCATAACCGACGTACCCGGGCGGGCTACCCATGAGGAGGCTGACTTTGTGCTCCTCCTTGAATTCGCTCATGTTGATGACGGTGACGTTCTGCTCGCCCCCGTAGAGGCGTTCGGCCAGCGCGAGGGCGGTTTCGGTCTTGCCGACGCCGGAGGTTCCGACCATCAGGAAGACGCCGATCGGTTTTCTTGGATCGGTGAGCTTGGCGCGTGAGGTGCGGATGGCCTGCGCGACCGCTTCGAGTGCGTGCGGCTGGCCGACGATACGTTTGCCCATCGCTTCGGCAAGGTTGAGCACGGTCTTGATCTCGTCGGACTGCATGCGTCCGGCGGGGATGCCGGTCCATCCCTCGACGATTTCGGCGATCGCCTGGCCGTCGACGACCGGGAAGATCAGGGGCTGCTCGCCCTGCAGCACTCTCAGGGCGGTGTTGTCCTGGGCGAGCTTCGTGCGCAGCGCGTCTTTGTCTTCCGTGTTGGCGGCATCTTCGATCGCGGCCCGGGTGGCAGCGATGGCAGCGGCAAGTTTCCTCTCTTCCTTCCAGCGGTTCTCGAGGGCTTCGAGTTCTGTCTCGGCCGTTGTCCGTTCCTCGTGAAGCTCGTTCCTGCGCGCCGCATTGTCGGCGCCGGCGGCTGCCTCGCGCTCGAGGATGCCGAGTTCCGTATCGATCAGCGAGATGCGCCGCGTTCGGTCCTCGATCGGAGCGGGGATGGCGGACTGGCTCATGGCGACCCGGGCGCACGCAGTATCCAGGAGGGAGACTGCCTTGTCGGGAAGCTGGCGGCTCGGAATGAAGCGGGCGGAAAGGTGGACCGCTGCGTTGACCGCCTCGTCGAGAATGCGGACCTTGTGGTGCGCTTCGAGAGTCGAAACGAGTCCGCGGATCATTGCGGTTGCCACCGACTCGGCTGGCTCCTCGACCTTGACCACCTGGAAGCGACGGGACAGAGCGGCGTCTTTTTCGAAGTATTTTTTGTATTCGGCCCAGGTGGTCGCAGCGATAGTGCGCAGTTCGCCGCGGGCGAGGGCTGGCTTGAGTAAATTGGCTGCGTCGTTCTGGCCGGCCTGGCCGCCGGCACCGATCATGGTGTGGGCTTCGTCGATGAAGAGGATGATCGGCTTCGGGCTGGCTTTGGTTTCTTCAATAACGTTTTTTAAACGATTTTCAAACTCCCCTTTCACGCCGGCGCCGGCCTGAAGAAGGCCGAGATCGAGCGTACGAACGGTGACGTCCTTGAGAGCGGGCGGCACATCGCCCGCGACGATACGCGCGGCGAAGCCTTCGACGACGGCGGTTTTACCGACGCCTGCTTCGCCGGTGAGGATCGGGTTATTCTGGCGCCGCCTGGTCAGGATATCGACGAGCTGGCGGATTTCAGTATCGCGGCCGAGGATCGGGTCGATCTTGCCGGCCTTGGCGCGCGCGGTCAGATCGATCGTGAATTGATCGAGTGCCGCGGAGCCGGCCGGACGTGCCACGCCCGCCTCGGCAGGGGTTTCGCCGTTGACGGAGGGGGGTGCCGCTGCCTCGCTCGAGCCGGCGGTGACGGCCTGGAAGTCGCGCTTGAGAAGATCGGGAGAAATTTTCAGCAGCTGGCTCGAGATGGAGCGACCGCGTTGGGCCAAGGTCTCGTCTGCCAGCAGGGCCCACAGCAGATGACCGGAGCGGATGCGCGGAAAGCCCTGTTCGAGTGAGGCAAAGAGCCAGGCTTGCTTGGCAAGCTCGACGATATCCGGTGACAGGCCGGGTGCCCGAGCGTTGCCGGTTTTCAGCCGATCAAGGCCGCGATTGAGATCGGTGATCAGGCGGCCGATATCGGCCTCGTAATGGCGGAGGATGGCGGGAACGTCGGTATCGGTGCCATCAGCCAGCTTGAGCAACCAGTGTTCGATCTCGACGTTATAATGGCTGCGCGAAAGGGTGAGGCCGGCCGCAGCCTCCAACGCTCGGCGGCAATGCTCGTCGAGGTGACCGACCAGGGATTTCAGATCGATTGCAGCCATTCGTCTCCTCCTGAGAGCCGCCCCGGCGGCGAGGCGCGGACCCCGCAAGGGCTGCTCTTTTGCGACCAACACCGAAGCTGCGCAATCCGCTGCTTCATCGCCTCACGTGCACGTGCTGACTGTTAAGCCCGGTATGACGCGGACGTGCACGTTATCCTGCCGTCGCACTTCGATGTCCCGCGCAGCAAACGGCGCGGGGGTCAGGCCGTTCATGTGTCGCCGCGCAAGGCCGGTTCGCGCACGAGCTGTCTCGGCGCGGTCACGCGGGCGGCCTTCCCCGACTCGTTCCGCTTCCTGTCCAAGCGCACGAGACCGGATGCGCCGGCCACAGTGGACAAAGAGCTAGTGTCCTGCCCCCGTCGCGTGCGGCCCACGGCAGCACGCGAAAGGGGATGAGCAGGCCACTGGAAATAGAGAGCTAGTGGTCCGCACTGAGGGCCCGCTTCAGGGGCAACAAATGGTAGAGTCGGACCACTAGTGTGCCCGCCGCGAATGTGCATTTCTGGCGTACCGGGTGTGAGGGGCGATAGATTAGCGCCTGCGGGCAGGGAGAGGAAGTCGGGATGGTCGTATTACCGGATGGCTTCGACCTCGAGGCACTGCTTGCCCCGATTGCCGGAGAGAAAGCGGCGGGTGGTGATCTGAGGCAGGATTTCTCGCCGCAGTCGATCTATTACCGGCTGCGCGACGCGCGGGCCGAAGCCCGGGCAGCCGAGCGTGCGGCGGAGTCCGACCCGGATGCGGAGGCGGCGCCGCCGACACAATGGCGCAGTGTTCGCGAGCTGGCCTTGAAGGCACTGACAGAGCACGCGAAGGATCTGGAGATCGCGGCCTGGCTGACAGAATCGCTCCTGCGCAGTGACGGCCTTGCCGGACTGACGGCGGGTAGCGCGCTGATGGGCGGGCTCGTACAGCGTTACTGGGCTGACGGGCTCTATCCCGAAGCCGACGAAGAGGGGCTGCTGACGCGGGTTGCCCCAGTGACCGGATTGAACGGGGAGGGCGGTGACGGAACGCTGACGCAGCCGTTACGCAAGCTTACGTTGTTTCCCCGCCGGGATGGAACGCCGCTCGCTTACTGGCAGTACCAGCAGGCGATGGAGGTGCAGGGCATCGGCGACACAGCGCGCCGCCAGGCGAGGATTGCCGCGGGCGTAATTCCCCTCGAGGAACTCGAGCAGGATGCGCGGGCGGCAGGAGCGGCGCATTTCGCCGCGTTGCGCGAGGCGTCGCGGAGCGCGGCTGAGGCGTGGCGTGCGCTTGCCGATGCGTTCGACGTGGCGGCTGGTGCCGACGGGCCGCCAACGGGGCAGATCAGGGATTTGCTCGAGCAGATTGGCGGCGTGATTGCGCGCTATGCGCCGCCTGAGACGAAAGCCGCCGAGGCGGCGCCCGAGACCGCCGCTTCCGCCGGTGCGGAGGCCGCGGTTGCGGCCGCGCCGAGCGAAACGCGCGAGGGCATGCTGGCGGAGCTTGATCGGATCGCGGCGTTTTTCCGCCGCACCGAACCCCACTCGCCGCTGGCCTACACGCTGGAAGAGGCGGCGCGGCGGGGGCGCCTCACCTGGCCCGACCTTTTGGCCGAGCTGGTGCCGGACACCAACACCCGGACGGCAATTCTTAACAGCCTCGGCATCAAGGCGCCGGCGGAACAGACGAAATGAAAAATTGATTGTTCTCTGCGACGGATTGACCCCGGTTGTATCCGCCCGGTATGGTGTCGGCGGGCGGCAAGGACAACGCTGCGGTGGCAAGATTGGCGACGCCGATGCTGCAGGGCGTCCGAGGAGGCCTTTGAAATGAGTGCCAGCATTCACGAGAAACTTGCCCGCGTGCGCAAGCCGCGGGTGCACATCACCTACGACGTCGAGACCGAGGGGGCGACGGTCGAGCGGGAGCTGCCGTTCGTCGTCGGCGTGCTCGGCGATTTCTCGGGTGATCCGACGCAACCCCTGCGGCCGCTGACCGATCGCAAGTTCGTGCAGATCGACCGCGACAACTTCAACGACGTCATGGCACGGATGACGCCTGGCCTGAAGATGCGCGTCGACAACAAGCTCGACGAAGCGGGCGGGCAGATGGCGGTCGATCTCAAGTTCAATGCGATCGACGATTTCGAGCCGGCACGCGTTGCCGAGCAAATTCCGGCGCTGAAAGCTTTGCTGGAGACGCGCAATAAGCTGCGCGATCTGATGAGCAAGGTCGATCGCTCCGAGGAGCTGGAGGGTCTGCTCGAGCAGGTGCTCAAGAACGATGCCGAATTGAAGACGCTCTCGGGCCAGCTTGGCCTCGGAAAGACGGAGGGCTGAGCCATGTCCGGAAT
>JBOHMN010000335.1:0-3453 GCA_050730175.1 Acetobacteraceae bacterium
TCATGGGCGAGCTGCCGGTGGCGTCAGTCGAAACCGGCGACGTGATGAAGGCGCTCGATCCGATATGGCTCCAGAAGCCGGAAACAGCGGCCAGGACACGGGGCAGGGTCGAGGCGGTGCTCGACTATGCCGCGGCGCGCGGCTGGCGTTCGGGCGACAACCCTGCCCGCTGGAAGGGACATCTCGCGAACCTGCTGCCGGCGCGGGACAAGGTGCAGCGAGTGCAGCACCATGCGGCGCTGCCGTGGCGCGAGATCGGCGCCTTCATGGCCGAGCTGGCACAGCGGGAGGGCATGGCTGCATTGGCGTTGCAGTTCCCGATCCTGACCGCGGCACGGTCGGGCGAGGTGCGCGGCGCCAGGTGGAATGAGATCGACCTGGACGCGAAGGTCTGGACGGCGCCGGGCGAGCGCATGAAGGCGGAGTGCGAGCACCGCGTCCCGTTGTCCGATCGGGCGCTCGAGATCCTGCATGCGGTTGCGCCGCTCAGGAAGGCCGCTGACGGCCTTGTGTTCCCCGGGGGCAGGATGGAGCCATCCGTTGTCAGACATGGCCTTGGCGATGGTTCTGCGGCGGCTGCGCGAGGGGCTGACGGTGCATGGCTTCCGCTCGTCCTTCCGCGACTGGTGCGCCGAGGCGACGAACTACCCGCGCGAGGTGGCCGAGGCGGCGCTGGCACATGTCCTGGCCGACAAGACCGAGGCGGCCTATCAGCGGGGGGACATGCTGGCACGGCGGGCGCGGCTGATGGAGACGTGGAGCGCTTTCTGCGCTCAGCCCTTGGACGCGGCGGACGTGGTGGCGTTGCACGCCTGAGACCGGCGGGACGGTGAACCGGCACGTTCATCGAAGAACAAAGGAATGGCCATGATAGACCAGCAGATGCAGCGACTTGCTGAACGCGTGGAGCGGCTGGAACGGGAGAATCGGCGGTTCGAATTTGGAGCGCTTGGGGCCGCCCTGCTCGTCGCTGCCGGCGCAATCATGGCCGCTACGACGCCGGCACCACGCGTCGTGACGGCACACAGCTTCAGGGTCGTCGATGATCAAGGAAGGGTTCGTGGGGCGTTTGGCTTGGAACCGTCGGACTTCTCAGCCGTGGCGCTTGTTCTTTACGATGATCACGGCAGGCAGGCTTTGGGGCTCCGCGATCGTGGAACCCCGTCGTTCGCCATGTACGACGCGAGCGGCGCGCTCCGAGTGCATCTTTCGTTGGCAGAAAGCCGATCGGCGTATCTCAACGGCATGACCAAGCTCGGATTGCTAAAGTCTCCCGCTGATCGTGCGGCAATACGCTCTACGCTAGCCCCCGGCGGTACCCCATCGCTTCAGTTTTATGGAAATGACGCGGATCTCGAATTTGATGACAGCGCCGCAATGCCGTTGCCGAGCGTGATGGTCGGGTCGTACAAGAACGGGGCCGGCGGAGTATTGATCTCCGGTGCGGGCTTTAACGAAAGGTTGTCGCTCGGACGAAACACCCTCTACCTGCGAGCGGGAGGTAAACTTTCTCTGAAGCCTGCAAGCTGGCGGCGGCCCTCAGCGTAAGGTGACTTTGCCGGAATCCTCCATCGCGGCCTTCGATAAAGAGGGGAATCTTCTGGCGCAATGGCCGTCGCCATGAGGCCGATTGGCGGTCGTGGAAGCCCGGCGGTGCCAGGCAGTACGGGACGATAACCCCGACCGGCACCGTGCGAACCGCTGCGGAAGTCGCCCGTAACCGCCGGACGGCCGGCATGCGCCACCAACGGATCTGCCGTGCGTTCTTGCCGCATCTCGTTTGACGTCTGACGTTATATCCCACGCAGGTGATCCGCAGCTTCAAGTGCGAGCGAACCGAAATGCTCTTTCGGGGCGAGTCGGTGCGGGAGTTCCAGGGGATCCGCAGGGCGGCGTTACGCAAACTCGACATGCTCGGCGCGGCCAAGCAGCTTCGAGACTTGGCGTCACCTCCCGGCAACCGGCTGGAAGCTCTCGCGGGCAACCGGCGCGGGCAGCACAGCGTTCGGATCAACGACCGATGGCGCATCTGCTTCGTTTGGAGCGACGGCGCCGAGGAAGTGGA
Source organism: Acetobacteraceae bacterium (assembly GCA_050730175.1). Lineage (GTDB taxonomy): Bacteria > Pseudomonadota > Alphaproteobacteria > Acetobacterales > Acetobacteraceae > JAKAWQ01. Next base: position 2,066 of record JBOHMN010000335.1, read on the forward strand.
AATCGTGGACTACCACTGAGGAGGTTTCGATGGCGCGAGTCCATACCCACCCGGGCGAGGTACTGCGAGAGGAGTTCATGAAGCCACTCGGGCTCACGGCGAACGCGCTGGCGCTGGCGCTCAGGGTGCCGGCGACCCGCGTCGGCGACATCCTGCGCCGTGAGAAGCCGCGTGCTGTGACGGCCGATACCGCAATCCGGCTTAGCCGATACTTCGACACCACGCCCGAGTTCTGGCTGAACCTGCAAGCCGCCTACGATCTTTCGGTGACCCTCGCCGAGAGCGGGCGGAAGATCGAGCGCGACGTACACCCGCGCCTGGCGCAGCAAGCGGCAGCCTGACCATGACAAAGGCATACGACAAGATCGCCGAAGGCGTGCCGGACGCTCAATCCAGGAAGGCGAGGACCGTGGCCTGGCCGCGCCATTCCCGCTTTCTGGGGTGGAGCTCTGTCCGGGCGCGGCTAGGGCACGTACGCGCGGCTGGCGCATACGGGCCGGTGTTCTTCCGCGCGCCACTGGTATTCTCGCCGCTTGCCGAGCAGATGGCATCGCGCCGCACGCGTGCGAGGCGTCGAAAGGTGCTTGTCTCGCTCTGAACGAAGAAGCCCCGGCGGCGCGCCAACGCCCCGGGGCCTGACCGAGACCAGCCAAGGGAATACCGGATGGCCGATACGGGCGATGATATCCCAGCGAAGCTCGCTGGGCCATGGTCAGAAGGGCCGGCCGAGCTGCAAGCCGCGCTGCGGACGTGGCCTACGGAACGCGCTGACGCGCGCCGGAAGCTGGACGAGGCGCTCAGAAGCTTCGCCGATGCTTACGCGTTGGCGCCGGAGCGCGTGGAAACGCTTCGGGAGACCTAGGCCAGCCCGAATGCTGACGTTTGGTATTGGCTTTTCAGCCTCGTTGGCGAGGTAGCGCATCCGGCGCCTGAGAACGCGCCCCTTCTCGCACAACTGGCGGGTGCTTTGTCGCGTGGCGAACCTTTGCCCGAGCGCGGAACGCCGCTGGCACCCGAGCAGACAAGACTCGCGAGGATGCTCACCTTCGCGATGGGCAATCCGGCGCACGCCCACCTTGGGCGAGGACGCCCGAACAAAACCGACCGCGTTCTCATCCTTTGGGCGATCCGAGCCGTTGAAGAAGCTGCCGGGAGGCCGTTCCGCTTCGCCCGGTCGTACAACCGCGGCGGGCATGCCGAGGGACCGATGTTCGAGGTTGCGTATTCGGGCCTGCGCTGCCTGACGGCACATTTTCTCCTCAGAGTCCGACTCGAATCTCAAGCCGAACGAGCGATCCGGCGCGTCAACAGCATAACACAGGCGGCATAGAGGAAGGCGGTGGCCGAGGCGATGGTTCCCTCGAAGTCCTTCGCCAGCCGGCGATTGC
>JBOHMN010000336.1:0-18368 GCA_050730175.1 Acetobacteraceae bacterium
GCGGCGGAGGGGGAAATGATCCAGCTCGCCGTGCCGTTCCGTTTGGCCGCGTCCGCGACCACCTGCAAGACGGTAGTCCCCCCGTTCCAGCAGGGGCCACCCGTCATTGATGGCTCGGACCATTGCCGGCCAGCTCGTCGCTTCCGGAATGGTGCGTGATCGGCTCGATCTGCAGGGCTGGCGGCTCGCGCGCTGGCGCTGCGGCCCGCCGAGCCGCCAGGCACCCTACTCTGAGCCACCCGCGAGGCATCCCCATCCTGGGGAATTGACCAGAGGCGTCGCGGCGGCCCCGGCGCACCGCTCATCGTCGGCGCTCAGCAGACAGGCAACCCGACTGACCGGGGACGGGTTGCCAGCGCACAGCTTCCCGTCCCTGCTGGTGGACCTCACGCCCCCTCGCGCGCAACACCATTACGACACCGATCACACCCAACCATCCACCGATCGTGACCACCAGGCCAACGCCAGTTCAGCGCAACGCACTCACCCTGCTCGGCCTCGCTGCGCAGCCAGTAACACGGACGATCGGCTATCCATTGTGTCGCCAATTCAATCCATTGCGCTTCGCTTGTTCAGGAAGCTCAGTTTAGAGAACGCCCTTCGAAAGGCACCCTGTCCGCAAAGATGGTCCAGGGCAATTCCGCCGGCCGCTGAAAACGGGATGAACAGCATCAGGTTATAGCGCGTCGAGTTAGCTGATACCGCAGCATAAAAGGCGAGCATAAACCACCCTGGTAAAGTCACAGCAAGGATGGCTCCATCGCCATATTTAATTGAACGTAACGTCAACGGCATGCACAAAATTGCCAGAACCATTCCCCAATAATGGTCAATCCACAATCCGCGCATCGCCATTGGTATAGAAACCATTGCATGCCAGATCGGATCAGCTAATATATAATGGTGGAGCAGATAGGTAAGCTGGTGTTCCTGCCCTCCGGCAGCGGTAATAGTGGATTGCATGAAGTTCGTGTTGCCAAGGTCGTAAAACGTTCCCGATCTCATCTCGTATTGAAACGGTTCGCAGGCACCGGGTCCGATAAGTATCCTACCCATGCCATTTCCATCCGGAAGGGCGCACAAATAGGACAAACCGTACTGGTGCCAACTCATGAGATCGAATGCAACGCGCTGAGCGAGTACGGAGGAGGCGTACCCGGAGGTTAAGGTTGGTCGGCCGAAAATAATGAAATTGCGCGCAATCCACGGCATCATCACAGCACCACCGCCAAACAAAAATGCCGCCACCATCGCTATGCCACGGAGCCGGTAGCGGCAACGGGCGATCAATATGCACGCTGCAATGGCTGCCGCCGGCAAGAGATACGCAAACGTGGGGCGCGTCATCCCCGCCAGTCCAACCATTACACCGGATGCCAAAAACCACCCGAAAGGCCGCCGCGCTTTAGTGGCTTCAACAGCGGCTGCCGTAGCAGCTGTGGTGAAGAATAATGCGACCGTCTCCGTCATGAGAGTGTCGATGCTGCGTACCAAAATAGGTGCGGCAATTAATCCGAGTCCCAACGAAAACCAGCCGATTCGCGTCGATCCTGTCGCCCGGGTAGCAAGACGCCACAGCATCAAAAACACTGCGACCGTCATGACAAACTGCAAGGTGCGCGGCAGGGGGGCTCGCCGGGAGCAGCTCGGCGCGTCAGACCGCTGCACAAAACAGCTCAAGGACTGATTGAAACCGGGATCAAGCAATGCCGTCCCGGCGAGAAAGGCCGGGTAAAGTGGCGTGCGGGCCATCCCGGCCGGCCTTGCTGGATCCACATGGGGGGTACCCCACCCAGATCCATCCGTGAAGCGGCCCAAGTGAATCATGTCATAAGCGATACTGAGATAGACTGGTTGATCGAAGGTCCGCAGATCGCCCGGAGGCGACGCTCGATACCACAACAGGCTAAGCCATCCCAGGATGATCGCCGTAGCCATTATGGCCTGACGTCCCGTACGATTTGGCCAGAAACACGCGAGTGCTGCTGTAGGGTGCGGCATCAATGGCTTCCATAATCATGAAGGAATCGGTCCAGTTGAGCAGGGCCGCCATAGCTCTTCCACTGCCGGGCGCGCGCTTGTAGCTTTCAAACGAGATCAGCGCAACGACGAAACGGGGCAGGATTTCTCAGCGCGAGATACCTGTCCTTCGGAAAGCGGAGTCTGCAATGTCGCTGACCTTCCCGGAATCCCCAAGTAGGCCAGTCGCTTTATCTCACGCGGACCACGTGCCACGGAATCAAGGATCAATGTCCCGCACCCGGTATTTCGGACGCGAGACACGACCAAGCGGTCTGCTTGATGATGGCCTGGTTCCAGGCTGACCTTACGTCGTTGGGGCTCATGAAACCGTTCTTCTCGATGCGCCAGGACGCATTGCAGCGGGCGATTAAGTCGTGCACAGCCGCGTGCACGTCACCGATGGTTCGGTAGATCCGGCCATGGACGATCTGCTCCTTCAGGGTCCGGAAGAAGCGCTTGGCGACGCCGTTTGTTTCCGGCTCACCGACGAAGGCGTAGCTCTAGGTCATGCCTCAGAACCGGATCCGGTTCTGGAAGTGCTCGGCCATTAAGCGCCGCCGCGATCGTGGCGGAGAGCAACCCCGCGGGCGGCCGAGGCGCTGCGGTGGCCGAAGATGCGTTTGACCGCCACGGCGATCGACCCAGCGGCCGCGCAACGATCGCCGCGCTTGCTGACATTCCAGTCCAGGGCCTCGGTCTCCCAGTGCCCGGCAACCCCGAACAGCCAGAACTTCTCGTCGCGAACGGCATCGGTCAGGGTCGCGTCAGTGGACCACATAACGTTCGGAGCGTCAGTGACGATGCGGCCGGCATGTTCATGGGCTGCGCGGGTCGACCGGCGATGCGGCGAGAGCAGGTGGGTCTCGCGCATCAGCTGCAGCACGCGAGTGCGGCTGACCCGGATGCCGTTGAGCACCCGCAGGCGGGCCCAGACCTTGCGGTATCCTTCGCCGTGCCAGCGCGAGCGGGCCAGATCGGCCCGGATCGCAATGAGCAGGTCGGCATCCGAGAGCGCCGACTCGTCGCTTTGCGATCGCCAGCAACAGAGCCGCCTCTTCTGCATGCAAAGAATCGCGCTCCAGCAGTCTTCCCACGGACGTAATCCCGACCCACGGCGATCAGCGGCACCCCGCCCTTCACTCCTTCCCGCCGGATCAAATGCGCGTGATTCCGGCAAAAATCCGCACCATTACTTGGATAACTGTAACGATATCCGTCGAACATCGTTATCGCTGGCACCTCCGGCGAGTTCTGCGCGATCGCAGGCGGCGGAGGGGGAAATGATCCAGCTCGCCGTGCCGTTCCGTTTGGCCGCGTCCGCGACCACCTGCAAGACGGTAGTCCCCCCGTTCCAGCAGGGGCCACCCGTCACTGATGGGTCGCACCATTGCCGGCCAGCTCGTCGCTTCCGGAATGGTGCGTGATCGGCGCGATCTGCAGGGCTGGCGGCTCACGCGCTGGCGCTGCGGCCCCGCCGAGCCGCCAGGCACCGCACTCTGAGCCACCCGTGACGCATCCCCATCCTGGGGAATTGACCAGAGGCATCGCGGCGTCCCAGAACGGCGCACGGGATTTATCCGAGCTCGCCCGGAAAGGAACGCGATGGACGCCGCCACGCTGCGCAGCCTGCAAGCCCCCCTCAAGGCGCGCTACCGCGCGGCGCCGGAGAGTGCGCGCGTGCCCGCCCGCGCCGAGGCCACGCTCGATCAGCATGCCCTCGCCTGTCTCGTCTCTGCGAGAGGCCGATCAGTCGAAGCCGGGCTGCATCCGGCCGCGGGCGGCGACGGCAGCCTCGCTTGCTCTGCCGATCTCCTGCTTGAGGCGCTGGTCGCTTGTGCCGGCGTCACCCTGACCGCCGTGGCAACGGCGATGGGCATCGAACTCCGCGGCGGCCGCATCATCGCGGAAGGTGAATGGGACGCGCGCGGCACGCTCGGGGTGGACCGGGCGGTGCCGGTGGGCCTGACCGACGTCCGCCTGACTTTCGCGCTCGAGACGGACGCCGATCCGGCGCTCCTCGAGCGGCTGCTGGCGACAACCGAGCGCTATTGCGTAATTTTGCAGACGCTGCGCGCGCCGCCGCACCTCTCCCTCGCCCTCGATCACGCAGCAAAGCCGGCCGGCCGCAGTTAACTCGCGGTTAACGTACCCCGCTTAACGTTGCGCGAGAGGCTACCGGCCCCTGCCGAGCCGCCGCAAGCCCTAAGGGAACATGACCGCCTCTTCCGCCCCGCCCATCGACGCGCCGCCCGCCGCTTCGCTTGAGCGCGCGAATCCGCTGCTACACCCGCGCTTCGCGAGCCAGCTCGCCGCCGCCACCACCGATCACGGACAGCTTGACCTTGCGGCGCTCGCGCGCACCGTGAGCACCGCCTATGCGCGCGCGGACCGGATGCAGACCTACACGCGGTCACGCGCACGGCACATGACGGCCGAGCGCGCCGCGCATCACCGGGAAGTCGGAAAGCTCCGAGCCGAGCTCGGCGCACAAAACGCCCGCTTCATTGCCGCACTCGACAACATGAGCCACGGCCTGTGCTTCTTCGACGGTGCGCAGCGTCTGATCATCTCGAACCGACGCTACGCCGAGCTCTATAGGATCGCCCCTGAAGCGCTCAAGCCCGGTATGCACCTTCGCGAAATCGTTGACCGTCGCTTCGAAGCCGGCAGCTTTCCAGCGATGAGCCGCGGCGAATTTCTTGCCTGGCACGAACAAGTCGCGCGCGGTACCGCGCCGCAAAGCGCCGTCTTGGAGCTCGGTGATGGCCGCACTGTCGCAATCCGCCATCAGCCGATGCCGGGCGGCGGCTGGGTCTCCGCCCACGAGGACATCACCGAGCAGCGCTGCGCCGAAACGCGCATCGCGCACATGGCCCGCCACGATGCTCTCACGGGCCTTGCCAACCGCGTGCTGCTGCAGGAACGCCTGGACGAGGCGCTCGCCCGCGCACGGCGCACCGATCCATGCGCCGTGCTGTTCCTCGATCTCGACCATTTCAAGACCATCAACGATGCGCAGGGCCATCGCAGCGGAGATCGCCTGCTGTGTGCCGTCGCCGTGCGCCTGCGCGAGCTGATGCGCGAAACCGATACCATCGCCCGCGTCGGCGGCGACGAATTCGTGGTCGTCCAGGAACGCGTCCGCCAGCCCGCCCACGCGACGGCACTCGCCGGTCGTCTGCTGGAAGAGCTCGCTCGCCCGTTCAACCTCGATGGCCGGCCGGTCAGCGCCGCCGCGAGCATCGGCATCGCCGTCGCCCCCCAGGACGGCGCCGACGCCGACACGCTGCTGAAGAACGCTGGCATCGCCCTTGATCGTGCCAAGGCGGAGGGTCGCTCTCGGCACTGCTTCTTCGAGCCCGAAATGGACGTGCTGATCGAGCGGCGCCGAATTCTCGAGCATGACCTGCGCCGCGCCATCTCCGCCGGCGCATTCGTGCTCCACTACCAGCCGGTGATCCGGCTCGAAAACCGCACCGTCAGCGGCTTCGAAGCGCTGATCCGCTGGTGTCACCCGACACGCGGCCTCGTTCCACCCGCCGAATTCATCTCCTTCGCCGAGGAAGCCGGGCTGATCGCGGGAATCGACGACTGGGTGCTGCAAACGGCCTGTCGCGAGGCCGCTGCCTGGCCGAACGGGCTTTCCGTCGCCGTCAACCTCTCCCCCGCGCATTTCCTGACCGGCGGCGTCGCCTCCTCCGTCGCGGCTGCGTTGTCCGCCGCCGGCCTGCAGCCGGAGCGGCTCGAAATCGAGATCACCGAATCCACGATGATCGAAAACACCGAAGCAACTCTCGGCTCGCTTGGAAGGCTCCGCGCGCTCGGCGTCAGAATCGCGATGGATGATTTCGGGACCGGTTATTCATCGCTCGGCTATCTGCGGAATTTCCGCTTCGACAAGATCAAGATCGACCAATCCTTCATCCGCGAGCTCGGCCGCCGCGCGGACTGTATGGCCATCGTCCGGGCGGTCACCGGTCTCTGCAACAGCCTGGGCATGACAACCCTCGCCGAAGGCGTCGAGACCGAGGAACAGCTGGCCGCACTCACCGCGGAGAAATGCACGGAAGCGCAGGGCTTTTTGTTCAGCCGACCCCGTCCGGCCAGCGACGTTCCGGCGCTCCTCGCCGCGTTCGATCCGAAACGCGCCGCTGCGTAAGATCGGCCGGCCAAAAACGTGGCCCACCGGGATCGCCCTGGAGCAATATCACCCTGACTGGAATCGCCAGATACCAGTCAGGGTGACGAAATTGCTCGAGAAAACAAACCTGAAGCGTGTTCAGCCAGCCCGGACGCGCCCTGGGGCGGAAAACCGCGCGGCGCCCGCAGCCGAAGCCGCGAGCGCAAAGCGCGCGGCGGGTGGCCGCGCCGGGAATTCCGCCGCCGCCTGAAGCACCAGCCCCTCCACCTTCGTCGCGCGGCGCCATGCGCTCTTGCGCGCCATTTCCCCGTCATTGCGAGACACAGCGCGCGGTTGCGCGCGGCGCCGAAGCCATCCACCCTTCCTCCGCCCGCCCCATCAGCACCCGCCGTACCGCGGCCCTTGCCCGCTCGATCGCGCCCCGGCGATAGTCCCAGCGCGCATCTCCATTGGGCGCAACGATCGCCATCGCCGCGTTGGCCTCGAACAACAGTACTTCGCCGCGCGCTCCAAGTGCGAAGTCGATACCCGCGTAATCGAGGCCGAGCCGATCCCTGACCGTGGCAAGCGCCGCCATCGCAGTCGGCCCGAGCACCGCCTCCATGTCAGCTAGGAACCGTGCCTCCTCGACGCGGAATGCCTCGTTCCCGACCATCGCCGCAGTGAAATAGTGCACCTTCCAGTCTCGCGAAATCGCCAGGTGCAGCGGATAAATTTGGCCGTCGATCAGCATCACCCGATATTTGCGATAAAAGCCATCAGCACCCCTTGCATCGAACAAGCCGATCACAAACAGCGCCTCGCCCGGCAGCGCGGCAACCGCGGCCGCGAACGCGCCTGCGCCTGCCACGCTGACGAACTGCCGCCCGGTGTGAAACCCAGGTGCACGTACCAAAAGCGGGAATGCGAAGCCGCGCGCTTCAAGCCTCGCCTCCCAACCCGTACCGCTGAGCTCCGCGCGCGACACGCGGGCCGTCAAAGGCACGACAAGGCCCGGGATCCCCGCAAGCAGTGCCGCCGTCTCTGCCCGTCCGGTGGCCGCCACCCGCGCCGGTGAATTAATCACACTTCGAGCCGAGGCACGCAGAATCCGCTCGGCCGCCGCAAGCTGAAGCGCGCAGCGATCGGCATCACCAATCGCCTGCCACACGACATCGTGCGGCGGCAGCGGTGTATCCGGAGAACAAAACTCGGCCGCCAGCACCGTCGTTTCAAAGATCATGTCATCGAGAAAAGGAGCCGTCGGTATATTGCCCCCGGCGGCCGAGATGATCAGGAGTACGCGGCACGGAGAGCCCGCTCCGCGATAGGGCCGCGGCACCACCGCGTGTCGACGCCAGCCCTGCTCGCGATGAAACTGCGCAACCTGATCCTCGCCCAGGTCATCCAGCACGTTCGCAAGCCCCTGGTGCGCCTCGGCAAGCGACGGGGCAAGCGCGAGGGCAGTCTCGTAGTGCCGGCGCGCCGCGATCGCCTCGTTCGACTGATGCAGCAGGTGCGCGAGATTGACATGCCCTGCCGGCCGCTCCGGGTGCTGCCGCACCGCCTCAGCATAAAGAAGGCGCGCGGCGCTGCGATAGCCGCGGCGGGAAAGCAGAGAGCCGAGGTTGATCAGCGCGTCCGCGTGGGTTGGCTGAGATCGCAGAACATCGAGATACGCAGCCTGCGCTTCCTCGGCGCGGCCCAGCCGGTCGAGCAGAGCCGCCCGTTCGAATAAAAGCGAAGCGTCGCAGGGCGCCTTGACGAGGCGCACCAGAGTCCTCGCCAACGCAGCTTCGCGCCGCTCGCGCGGCAACAGATGAGCTGCTTGTCCTTGCGGCTCTGAAACACGCGGGCGGCGCGGCAGCGGCTCGATGGCTCTCTGTCCGGGAGACGTCGTATCCAACTTTCATGCCACCATCCGCTTGCATATTGGTAAACGCCCGATCCGGCAGCTCCCGCCCCCGCTGCACCGAGCGCGCGTTCGCATGCCCCGCAACGACCAGGGCGGTGTTGTCTCCACGGCCACCGCATTGCATTGGACAGCTTCAAATACCGCGTTCAATCTCCGCCGCGGCAAGCAATCAGGAATGATGCATGGAGGAGTTCGACAAGGGCGCCCACGCACGCCCCGAAGCCGCGCGACCGCCCGGGACCGCAACACCCGGCGAGCCTTCTCCCTATATCGTTCCCGGCACCGCCTTGTTCCTGCGCAGCAATCTCGGCCTTTTCGCCGCCGGCTTCGCCACCATGGCTCTCCTCTACACGGTGCAGCCGATCCTGCCGCTCTTTTCCGCCCAATTCCACGTCAGTCCCGCCGCGAGCAGCCTGGCACTTTCGCTGACCACCCTTCTCCTTGCGATCATGATGCTCGTGGTGAGCGGAATTTCCGAATCTCTCGGCCGCAAGCCGGTGATGATGATCTCCCTTTTCGCAGCTTGCCTGCTCACTTTTGCGCTGGCCGCGGCACCCGCCTGGCCCGCGCTTCTCCTCTTCCGCGCATTGATGGGGATCGCGCTGAGCGGCCTGCCCGCGGTTGCGATGGCTTATGTCGGAGAAGAGATGAAACCAACCTCCATCGGCTTTTCGATGGGCCTGTTCGTCGCCTCAACCGGCATCGGCGGCATGGCCGGAAGGCTGCTTACTGGCGTGCTGACCGATTTTTACGGCTGGCGGATCGCTGTTGCCCTCGTCGCCGGGCTCGGCATCATCTGCGGCCTCGGATTCGTTGCATTACTTCCCCCGTCGCGGCACTTTCAGCCGCGTCCGCTCGCTCTGCACACGCTCCTCGGGGCCTATCGACTGCATCTCAAGGATGCGCTTCTGCCCTGGCTCTTCATCGAGGGCTTCCTGATGATGGGCAGCTTCGTCGCGATCTACAATTATATCGGCTACCGGCTTCTCGCCCCACCCTTCTCGCTGAGCCAGGCCGAGGTTGGGCTGATTTTTGCCGTCTATCTCGCCGGCATTTTCGGCTCCGCGGCGATGGGCGAGATTGCCACGCGGGTCGGCCGGCCGCGCATCTTCCGCACCGCACTGATGATCGATCTCGCAGGCATCGTGCTCACACTTTCCCATCAGCTCGACATCGTCATTCTCGGCCTCGCAGTCCTGACGTTTGGCTTCTTTGCCGCGCACGCGATCGCCAGCGGCTGGGTCGGGATGCGCGCAGGCAAGGCGAAAGCACAGGCCTCCGCGCTTTATCTCTTCCTCTATTACCTCGGCTCGAGCGTCATCGGTTCGGCCGGCGGCTTTTTCTGGACCGGCGCTGGCTGGCACGGCGTCGCCGGGCTGACCGGGGGATTGGTCTTGCTCGGCGCCTTGCTCGCCCTCCGGCTCGCGCGAATCGAGGCCAGAGCAATATCGCCCTGACCGGCATCGCCGGATGCCGGTCAGGGCAGTGAAATTGCTCGGGAAAACAAACCTGGAGTGTTCAGCCAGCCGGAACGCGCTCTAACACGTCCATCGCGGGTCACAACCGTTGGAGTCGGCACACTCGCTCATTTGACGAGAGGCAGTCGCTCCTGAGACGCCTTCTCCCCGCGTCCCGCCCGCGCCTCAATAATTCCATCGGCGAATCTAATCCGCAGCCCCGCACCGGGCTTGACCATTGCCGCCCGCGTCTGGAGATGCCCGAATCTGTCCGAAACCAGCGCATAGCCGCGGCCGAGCACCGCCTCGGGAGAGACGGAGGCAAGCCGCGCACCCGCCCCTTCGAGCCGTGCGCGCGCTTCGCGCAGGCGCGATTCGAGCATCGCCGGAGAGAGCCGCCCCGCCACCTGGCCACTGCCGGTCTGTCCCGCCGCCAGCGCATGCGCGACGCCCGCCTTGAGCCGCAGCAGGAGCTGCGTAAGCATCGCACCCTTCGCCATAAGCACAGCGCGGGGATCCTTGAGGCGGACCGCCCGCTCGCTCAGCGTGGCACGCCGCGCCGGCAGTATCGCGCGCAGCGCAAGCGAAAGCCGCTCAGCCCGGTCATCGAGCCGCTGCCGCATCATCCCAGCCAAGCTCGGCAGGTCAGGGAGCGCACGTCCGGCACGTTCGAGACGGAGCCGGCATTCCTGCATCACGCGCTGCAGCCCGCTATCCAGCCGCACGCCGCGTTGCGCGAGATCGGCAACCAGCTCGGCCCGCACGGGCACCGCCATCTCCGCCGCTGCCGTCGGGGTCGGCGCACGCCGATCGGCAGCAAAGTCGATCAGCGTCGTATCGGTTTCGTGCCCGACCGCGGAAATCAGCGGTATCGGGCTCGCCGCCGCCGCCCGCACCACAGCCTCGTCGTTGAACGCCATCAGGTCCTCGAGGCCGCCGCCGCCGCGCGCGACGATCAGCACATCGGGCCGCCCGATCGGACCCCCGGCGGGAAGCGCCCCAAAGCCCACAATCGCCGCGGCAATCCGCCGCGCCGCGTCCTCGCCCTGCACCGCTACCGGCCACAGCAAAATGGGCCGCGGAAAGCGCCGTTTGATCGTCGTGCGGATGTCCTGGATCACCGCCCCCTGTTCAGAGGTGACAACCCCGATCAGGCGCGGCAGCAGCGGCAGCGCCCGTTTGCGCGCCGAATCGAAGAGGCCCTCCGCGGTCAACTGGCGCCGCAGCGCCTCGATTCGTGCCAGCAGCGCACCTTCGCCCGCGTAATCGAGGCGTTCGACGATCAGCTGATAGGTCGAACGCTCCCCATAGGCAGTGATGCGACCCGTCGCGACCACCGCGAGACCGTTCTCGGGCTTGAGGCCAAGCCGCGCCGCCACCGGCTTCCAGGCAACCGCGGCGAGCTTCCCGCCCTCGTCCTTGAGCGAGAAATAAAGATGCCCGGAAGGATACCGCCTGACCTCCGTGATCTCCCCGGCCACGCGCACCCTGCCGAACGCGGTCTCGAGCGTCAGTTTCACCGCCCCCGAGATTTCGCTCACGGTGTATTCGGGGATGTTGCCAGCCACCTCGGCCATGGCCGCAGGATAGGCCACTATGGCGCGGTGCGGAATCGGCGAGGGACGATCGGATGCGGGTTCTGGTGGTGGGGTCGGGAGCGCGCGAGCACGCGCTTTGCTGGGCGCTCGCGGCAAGCCCGATCCTGACGAAACTCTGGTGCGCACCCGGCAATCCTGGCAGCGCCTCCGTCGCCGAAAACGCCCCCATCACCGCGCTCGATACAGAGGCGTTGGTCGCCTTCGCCCGTGCCAACGCCATCGATCTCGTCGTCCCCGGGCCGGAAGCGCCGTTGGTCGCCGGCCTGGCCGATGCACTCGCCGCGGCCGGCATCCGCTGCGTCGGCCCATGCAAGGCGGCAGCACGGCTGGAGGGCGAAAAAAGCTTCACCAAGGAGATTGCCGAAGCGGCCGGCGTTCCGACCGCCCGATTTGCCCGATTCGACGATGCCGGCAAGGCTCGCGCTTATTGCCAGACGCTTGGCGCGCCCCTGGTCGTCAAAGCCGACGGGCTGGCCGCTGGCAAGGGCGTCGTGGTCGCCGCAAGCATCGTCGAGGCCGAGCAGGCAATCACAGAGTTCATGGAGACGGGTCGGCTCGGCGCGGCCGGCCGGGTCGTCCTGATCGAGCAATGCCTGAGCGGGCCCGAGGTCTCGCTCTTCGCCCTCTCGGACGGCGAGCATGTCCTGCCGCTCGGCGCCGCCACCGACTATAAGCGCCTCTCTGAAGGTGACCTGGGTCCGAACACCGGCGGCATGGGTGCCGTCGCACCCGCCCTCGCACTCCCGCCTGCGCTCGCGCGAGCCGCCATGGACCGAATCGTCCGCCCGCTTCTGGCCGAGATGGCAAAGCGCGGCACGCCGTTTCGCGGCATCCTGTTCGCCGGCCTGATGCTGACGCGCGACGGACCACAGCTCCTGGAATGCAACGTCCGCTTGGGGGACCCGGAATGCCAGGCCCTGCTGCCGCTGCTCGCTTCGGACCTGCTCCCGGCGCTGCTCGCGGCCTGCGACGGCGAGCTCGGCGATTTCGATTTGCGGTGGCGAACCGGCGCATCGGTCGCCGTGGTGCTGGCCGCGCCCGGCTACCCGGACGCGCCGCGGCCGGAGGGCACCCTCCGCGGTCTCGACCAGGCGGCGTCGCTGCCGGGGGTGCAGCTTTTCCATGCGGCAAGCCGGGAGCGCAACAGCGCAATCATCCCCTCCGGCGGGCGCGTCCTCACCGTTTCGGCCACCGGCGCCGACCTCGCCGCGGCACGTCAGCGCGCCTACGCCGCCGTCCGTACGATCGACTGGCCGGAGGCCCTCTACCGCCGCGATATCGGCGCGCCGCCGTTCTGACGGCCCCTCGCACGGCGCGCAGCAGAGCCGGGCTATCGCGGATCCGCGGCCCGGAGGTGGTCCACAACGGCCTCGGCGAATGCGCTGGTCGTCGCCCGTCCGCCCAGATCCTGCGTCCGAACGCGCCCCTCGCGGATGACATCGTCGACCGCCGCTGACAACCGGTGTGCCAGATCACCGCGGCCCACATGCTCCAGCATCAGCGCGCTCGCCAGCAACAATGCACTCGGGTTCGCGATGCCTTTTCCGGCAATCTCGGGCGCCGAGCCGTGCACCGCTTCGAATATCGCGACTTCCGGTCCGATATTGGCTCCCGGCGCGAGGCCGAGCCCACCCGCGAGGCCTGCCATCTCGTCGGAAAGAATGTCGCCGAACAGATTGGTCGTGACGACCACGTCGAATTGCCACGGATCGAGTACAAGCTGCATCGCACAGGCATCCACGATGCGCTCATCCATTTCGATGCGTCCTGCATGCTTTTGTGCGACTTCTCTTCCCTCCTCCAGAAACAGTCCGCTGAGCGCCTTCAGAATGTTCGCCTTGTGGACAATCGTCACCTTGTGCCGCCCGTGCTTCAGGGCATAATCGAACGCGTACTCGATGATGCGCCGAGATCCCACTCTCGTATTGACGCCCGAAGAAATGGCCACGGCGTGAAGATCATTGCCGATCGGAACATAGTGCTCGAACGCCGCGTAGAAACCCTCGAGGTTCTCGCGAATCAGAACGAGATCGACGCCCTCATAACGCCCACCGGGCCGCATCGTGCGGATCGGACGCACATTTGCGTAGAGGCCGAACTCCGAACGCAGGCGCACGTTCACCGAGCGGAATCCGCCCCCGACCGGCGTGGTGAGCGGACCCTTCAAAGCAAGCTTCGTGCGGCGAATGCTGTCCAGCGTCGCCTCCGGCAGCGGGTCGCCACACATCACTTGGCCCGCCATGCCCGCCTGTTGCACGTCCCACGCAAATGGAGTGCCAAGCGCTTCGAGCGCAGCAACGGCGGACGCAACGATCTCCGGCCCGATCCCGTCACCTTGTATCAACGTCGCAGGAATCGGCACGCCGCCCGTCATCGCTCGGGCAGCGGTATGAACTCACTCTCCCCGGGAACCGGGTCGAATCGCCCGCTCTTCCAGTCCTGCTTCGCTTGCTCGACCCGCTCCCGGCTCGATGAGACGAAATTCCACCAGATGTAGCGCGGCCCTTTCAGCGCAGTCCCGCCGAGAAACATCACGCGTGAAGGGCGCGTGACCTTCACAGTGATCCGATCGCCCGGCCGGAAGATGAGCAGACGCGGCGCGTCGAAAACCGCACCCGCGATGTCGACCTCGCCATCCACCACATAGACCGCACGCTCTTCGTAGTCGGTATCGAGCGGTGCGCTCTGACCTGCGTCAAGCGTGACCTCCGCGTAGAACCAGTCCGACAGTTGTCCGACGGGCGACGTGACGCCGAAGGCTTTACCCGCAATAATTCGAGCGCCAACGCCATGGTCCGCAACCATCGGAAGCTGCTCGGCGGGGAAATGCTGAAACGACGGCAGCACCTCCTCTTGAGCCACCGGCAGCGCGATCCAGGTTTGCAACCCAAGCATGTGCTGCCCGCTCTGCCGCTCGGCGGGTGGCGTGCGTTCGGAATGGGCAATCCCCCGCCCGGCCGTCATCAGATTCACGGCGCCCGGGGTAATCTCTTGCACGTGCCCCTCGCTGTCGCGATGCATGACGCACCCATCGAGCAGATACGTCACCGTCGCGAGCCCGATATGCGGGTGCGGCCGGACATCCATGCCGCGGCCGGCAATGAACTGCACCGGGCCGAGATGATCGAAGAAGATGAACGGACCGACCATCTGGCGCTTCTGATGTGGCAGCGCGCGGCGAACCTCGAAGCCTCCGAGATCGCGCACCCGGGGCACGATGACGAGCTCCAGCGCATCGCACGACCCGGGGTCGCCGAGAACGGGATCGTTGTCTGGAAACCAGCTCATGCCAGTGCCCCTTCGAATACATCGCCGCTGCCAGGGCCCGTTGCGTCCCAGCCCGGCGGGCACCACCCGCCCGCGGTCGATGGCTGAGGCACCATAAGTCAAGCCACTCCACCAGCGTCAACCGCCCCGCGTTCGCCTGTGCTGAACCCCGCGTTTCCGGCGCGCCCTGTTATACTGCCGCGCGGGTGATCCACATGCCACCAGGACGTAGGGCGGGAATTCCGCCACTCTCTTGGATCGCCCAGGCTCTCCGGCATCCCACGATTGGCTGCCACCCCGCATCACACCACCCCGCATCACCCAAGTCTGATTTCTGGCATCCGGGCAGGATTGCCTCACACGATCCCGCCGGAAGAGGAGCAAGACATGCATTCCGGTTCGTCGTTCGTCCATCGCCTCCACCGCCCCGACGATCCTGATGGCAGCACGCTCGTGCTGCTGCACGGAACCGGCGGCGATGAGACTGACCTGCTGCCGCTCGGCACGCGCATTGCGCCACACGCCACCCTCCTCGGCGTGCGCGGCCGGAGCACAGACGAAGGCGCGGTCCGCTGGTTCCGCCGCCTGACCCCCGCCACGTTCGACCAGGTCAACGTGCGGGCCGAGGCGGACCAATTTGCCGCCTTCCTTCCCGACGCACTTCGATCTTACGGGCTCGACCCGGCACGCACCGCGTTCCTCGGCTACTCGAACGGCGCCAACTTCATCGCGGCGGTCATGTTGCTCCATCCCGCTCTGGTGCTACGTGCGGCGCTGCTGCGGGCGATGCCGGTGTTGGAGGCTCCGCCGGCGCCCGATCTGAGCGGCGCATCCGTGCTGACAGTCACCGGCCGATCGGACCCTTATGGCCGCTACGGCCCAGCTCTCAATGAAATCCTCCGCAAGCTTGGCGCACACCTCGACGCGCGCATCATTCCGGCAGATCACGCGCTGACCCACGAAGACGTCGCGATCGTCGCCGACTGGATATCGCTGAGCGATTCGGATCGCGCACCGCCCGGAACGAACGATGAGCAGTAGCGACTGGACGCCCCCCGCTTTCGCCCCGCTCTCAAACCAGCGGGCCGAGCTTCCCCGGGCGGCTGCACCCGGATCCGCCCCTGCATGATGAGCGCTGCCGCGAGGTGATCGATCAGCACGCGCACCCGCTTCCCGCGGAACCCATTCAATGACAGACCCGGCGGGCCATATTCCCCCGCAACGAGGCTTCGTTTCTGATCCTTGCAAGGAGGTTGTCCATGCACCTCGAACTGTCGGGCATTCACCACCTCACCGCCATCACCGCGGAGGCGTCGAAGAATCTGCATTTTTTCACCGCTACCCTGGGCATGCGGCTGGTGAAGAAAACCGTCAACCAGGACGACGTCAGTGCCTACCATCTCTTCTACGGCAACGGCCGCGCCAGCCCAGGCTCGGACGTGACCTTCTTCGATTGGCCCGTCGGCCGCGAACGCCGCGGCACGCACGCAATCGTGCGGACCGGCTTGCGCGTCGCCGGCCCCGACACCCTCGACTGGTGGGCCGAGCGGCTGCGCGCCGCCCACGTAACGGCAGGTGAGCCGCAAGAACGCCACGGGCGCGCGAGTCTCGCGTTCGAAGACCCGGAAGGCCAACGGCTCCTGCTCGTCGACGACGGCGGCGCCGGCGAGGCGCACGCCTGGGAGAAGAGCGGGGTCCCGCCCGAGCATCAGGTGCGCGGGCTCGGGCCAATCACGATCAGCGTTCCCCGCCTCGACCCGACGGAACAGATGCTGACCAAGGTCATGAACATGCGCAAAGCGGGCGAATACGCCGATCCCAAGGCACCGGACGGGATGGTGCACGTCTTCGCGATGGGGCCCGGCGGCCCCGTCGCGGAACTGCACGTGGTCGTCGAGCCGGATGCACCTACCGCCGGGCAGGGTGCGGGCGGCGTGCACCACGCCGCCTTCCGCACGCCCGACCGCGAACACCTCCACGCCTGGACCGCACGGCTGGCCGAACTGCGCATCCCCACCAGCGGCGAGGTGGAGCGCTACTATTTCCGCTCGCTCTATTTCCGTGAGCCGAACGGCATCCTCTTCGAGATCGCAACCGACGGACCCGGCTTCGCAGTGGACGAGCCGATCGAAACGCTCGGAGAAAAGCTGTCCCTGCCTCCTTTCCTCGAGGCGCGCCGCGCCGCGATCGAAGCCGGCCTCAGGCCGTTATAGTGTCCTGCCGCCGTCGTTCGCTGCCCTCGGCAGCAAACGAAAGGAGATAAGCAGGCCACTGACAACAAAGAGCTACTGTCCTGCCCCCGTCGTTCGCTGCCCTCGGCAGCAAACGAAAGGCGATAAGCAGGCCACCGACAACAAAGAGCGAGTGGCCCGACCTTCGGGGGCGGTCGCCATGCAACAACTGTTACCCTCGGATCACGCGCAAAATCCAAGGCCGGCGGTTCAACCGAACCAGGTATCGGGCAAGATGAAGCCTTCGGGAAAAGGGTCCGCAGGATCCAGGCCATATTGGCCAATGCTGGTGATGAAGCCGCGCCCCGAGATGCTGACATTGACCGCAGGAACGCCGCCCACACGCGTCGTTCCCTCGACGGCGCCGAGGAAGTGCGTGCCAATGATCGAAACGTGATCCAGCGTTTCACCTTGCCTGATCTCTCCCCGCGCATGGAGCAGGGCGAGACGGGCAGAAGTGCCGGTCCCGCACGGCGAGCGATCGATCCGCCCTGGTGAAACGATCACTGCATTGCGAGCAGTCTTCCCCTGAGGTGTCGCCGCGAGAGGACCGGCGAACAGAGTCTGATTGACGGTGTCGATGTCCGGGTTTTCCGGATGCACCGAAGGAAGTTGCTCGGCCGCCGCCGCCTTGATCCGCTCGCCGGAGGCCACCAGGTCGCGCGCCTCGTCGGGTGCGATCGCAAAGCCAAGCGCCGCGGCATCGACGATTGCATAGAGCATGCCGCCATACGCAACATCGACCCTAATGGTGCCGATTCCGGCAACCTCGACCGCCCGATCGCGGTGCAGCACGAACGAAGGCACGTTGCGAAATGTCACGCGCTCACAACGTCCGTTGCGACACTCCGCCTTGACATGAACAAGTCCGCCCGGCGTGTCCAGCACCAGCCGCGTTTCCGGCTCTTCCATGGACAGGATACCGGTCTCGAGCACGGCCGTCACGGTGCAGATCGTGTTCGAGCCCGACATCGGCACATAGTAGCGCGACTCCATGATGATGAGGCCGAGATCAGCCGCTGGCGAACAAGGCGGCGTGATCAGGTTGAGCGCATGATTCACCGCACCCCGCGGCTCGAACAGCAGCAGCCGGCGCAGCGAATCGTCGTGGTCCCTGAGGTGCACCATCCGCTCGAACATCGTGCGTCCGGGCGGCGGCAGCACGCCGCCCGTGATCACCCGGCCGACTTCGCCCTCAGCATGCACGCCGACCACGGTGACGCTCCGGCTCCAGCGCATCGCTTAACTCCTTCGCTCAACGAAGCGTCGCTCTTCGCCAATCCCGCAGCAGATGCCACGGGCGGATAGGTGCATGCCCGCTACGAACACCGAATTTCATGAAACTGCCTACGTGCTCGCGGTTTTCCCTGGTACGTCCGTTTTCGCTGCGGTCGGCCGCAGGTCGCCCGGGCCGGCAGTGAACCAAAGTGCCGGACGCGGCATGCCGGACCGCCGCGACGCCGCCCAAGCGTGCCGCAACGAGCGCGCGATCCCGATCTGCTCGCCACCCGTCCCAACGACCGTGCCACCCGCATACGACACCCTCTGCCCCTCGGCCTGATCCCAGGCAGCCTCTCCAGGTTCGCAACCATCCGCTTCTGCGCACGCCCCACCTTGTCGCGATAGTATCCCCCGAAGACACCCGGCAGCGAAATCCGATCGAGCACAGCTCCCGCGAGCGCATGCGTCGAGGATTTCCATATCTCAAGCCGTGCCAGAACCTCACCCTACGCCGCTGAAGTCTATCGCCATTTGCAG
>JBOHMN010000337.1:0-3829 GCA_050730175.1 Acetobacteraceae bacterium
GCCCAGAGCACGATCTCACCCTCAAAGTGGCGCCCCTTGGACTCCGACACGGTCCGGCCCTCCCTCGCTCATGCCCCATCCCGCCGAAAAGCACCAGGATTTGCAACAAAGCCAACCGAACCGAGAAGCGTCACAGAAGGACGTCGCCACCCACATTGCAGAACTCTATGCAGACAAGGCGTCATGCCTTGACCCGGCCGGGCGCCGCAGCGAGCAGGCACAACAACTCGAACAGGATCGAGGCGCCATGGAGTGCGGTCAGCCCTGCATGGTCGAACGGCGGGGACACTTCAACGAGGTCGGCACCGCGGAAATCCAGTCCGGTCAGTCCGCGCAGAAGGCGGATCGCTTCGATGGTCGTCAGCCCGCCCGCTTCGGGCGTGCCGGTACCCGGTGCGTAGACCGGGTCGAGCGAATCGATGTCGAACGAAAGATAGGCCGGAGCTGTGCCGATGACGCGCTTCGCTTCCTGAAGCGCGAACTGCCAGCCCCGGTCGTGGAATTCGTCCATCGAGAGGACGCGCATGCCGCTCTCGGTGCTGAAGCGCCACATGTTGGGATCGTTCAGCGTGCCACGAATGCCGATCTGGATCACGCGGTGCGGATCAAGCAGATTCTCCTCGACCGCGCGGTGGAACGGCGCGCCATGATGAAGGCGCGAACCGAGATAATCATCGCCGGTATCGCAATGCGCATCGACATGCACCATGCCGAGTGGCCCAGCCTTCGCCACTGCCCGCAGAATCGGCAGCGAGATGGAATGATCGCCGCCGACCGCAAGGGTGGTCACGCCGGCATCGCAGATAGTTTTGAAAAAACCCTCGATCTCGCCAAGTGCGCCCTCCAGCGCAAACGGCGCCTCAATCCAGGCGTCGCCGAGATCGGCGACCCGCGCAACGTCAAAAGGCGCCACTCCGGTGGTCGGATTGATGCGACGGAGCAGGCTCGACTGGTTGCGGATCTCTCGCGGCCCGTGCCTGGCGCCTGGCCTGTTCGTCACCCCGCCATCGAACGGCACGCCGATCAGGCCGATATCGACGCTCGACAGGTCTTCAGTCGCCGGCAAACGGAAGAAGGTCGGCAGGCCGGTGTAGCGTGGCCGGACCTGCGGGTCGGCAAGCTCGGCGTATCGGCGTGGTGCCTTGATCGGGCTCATCTCTTGTCTCCCAGCACTGGTGAAGGACCAAGCGCGCACAGCACGGACACTCGCTCGGCAAGCGTGCGGCGGGCGTGCGCCGCGTCCGAGGCCAGAGCGAGCAGGGCAGCAAGCTGCCCGGGGCGGGCAAGTGCTACCCGGATAAAGCGCAGCGGGCGTACGCGGCCGGCGGCGTCCAGGGCGACCAAGGCGGCTCGTGGCAGGCTCCTCGAGGCCGGATCGCAGACCGCGCGCAGCACTGCGAACGGTAGATCGTGCCGGATCGCCGCCTCTGCCACGGCCCCGCTCTCGAGGTCGACTGCGGCCGCACCACTCGCCTGCCAGAGCCGCCGCTTCGCGACCGCGCTCGCAACGATAGTGCCTTCGCTTAGCAAAAGCGGGATCGTCGGCCCGCCGAGCAGCTGAAGGAGAGTGGGGTCAGCGGGCCAGTCCTGCCCAAACGCCCGGACGGCCCGCGGCACCAAGAGATCGCCCGGCCGCAACGCCGGATCGAGGCCGCCTGCCAGCCCGAAGCTCAGCAGGCCGGTCGCACCACCCGCGGCCAACGACTCGGCCGCGATCTCGGCGCCTTGCGGCGTGCCGCCGCCGATCGTGACAATGGCCCTGAGTGGACGCGCGATCCGCGCCTCCGCCGCAAGCCCGACCACGACGCCGAGCGGCATTAGAAGCCGCCCGTCACGCGGCGGCAACCGCGCCTGGAAAGCGTCTGGTACCGCGCCAGGGCAAGCAGCGGGAAGTACAGCCTGTAGCCGTGATAATGGAGATAGAACACGCGCGGAAAACCGACGGCGTTGTAGGCTGCCTCAGCCCATTCGCCATCCTTGCCAAGATGGCTGAGCAGCCATTCGATGCCCCGTTCGACCGCCGGGTGTTCCACTTCACCTGCGGCCATCAGACCCAAAAGTGCCCAGGCCGTGTGAGAGGGCGTGCTCTCCCCATACTGCCCGTGCGCTGCGAGTGCATACGTCTCGCAGCCCTCACCCCACCCGCCGTCAGCGCGTTGGCAGGAGCAGAGCCACGCGATCGCACGGCGTACCATGGGACTTGCTGATGGCACGCCGGCCACGTTGAGCGCACACAGCACCGACCAAGTGCCGTAGATATAATTACTGCCCCAGCGTCCGAACCAGCTTCCTTCTCTCTCCTGTTCGCGCTCGAGAAACGCAAGCCCACCTGCGATTGCGGGGCCGGCGTTGGGCTCTCGGAGCTCGGCAAGAAAAGATATGCAGCGTGCGGTCACGTCCGCAGTCGGCGGATCCAGGAGCGCGCCGTGATCGGCAAACGGGATGTGATTCAAGACGAAATGCGTGTTGTCGGCGTCAAACGCGCCCCAACCGCCGTTCGTGCTCTGCATCCCGACGATCCATTCGGCGGCGCGCGCAATCGCTTGTCGGTGCCGTGGATCGCCGAGGCGGTTGAGCAACATTCCGACCACGGCGGTATCGTCCACGTCCGGATAATGTGCGTTGGCGTACTGGAACGCCCACCCGCCCGGCGGCACCTTGGGCCTCACTACCGCCCAATCCCCGGCAAGCGAAGTCACCTGCAGTGGCAGTAGCCAAGTCGCCGCGGCGGCGGCCGCTTCGCGTTCGCCCGCCTCGCATAGTGCATGGCCGGCCAACGCCGTGTCCCAGACCGGTGAGAGGCACGGCTGGCACCAAGCACGATCGTGGCCGATGATCAGGAGCTTTTGCACAGCGCGCCACGCCGTGGCTGCGACGTCATCCTCGATCCCGAGCGCATCGAACACCATCACCGTGTTCGCGATCGCCGGATAGATCCCTCCGAGGCCATCCTCCCCATTCAGTCGCTCGGTCACGAAGGTGAGGGCACGCGCGATCGCACGCCGCCTCATGGCCTGAGGCGCGAAAGGTTCCAACCGCCGTAGCACCTGATCGAGCGCAACAAAGAGTCGCCCCCAGGGCGAGCCGTCCGGCGCTCGGATCCAGTGCCTGATGGAATTTGGCTCGGTCCGGAACAGCTCTGCAATCCCGATACCATGCGGATTGCGCGCGCGCGGCTTAAGCGCCATCAGCACGACGAGTGGCGCGATGACGGTGCGCGACCAGTAGGAAACTGTCGACCGGTGAAAGACGAACCAGCGCGGCAGCAGCATGATTACTACAGGCATCACTGGAGCTGCTCTCCACGGCACGATATCGAAGAGGGCAAGCTGCACGCGGGTGAACACGTTGGTCCTTTCGGCGCCGCCGGCAGCGAGGATTGCCTCGCGCGCACGGCGCATATGCGGTGCCTCCGGCGGATCGCCGATCGCCTTCAGCGCAAAATAGGCCTTTACGCTTGCCGAAAGGTCGAGCGCGCCCTCGTGGAACAACGGCCAGCCTCCGTGTGCACCCTGAATCGCACGAAGATGAATGCCGATTTTCTCCTCGAGGCTGGCGTCGATGCGGTTGAGATAGTGCTCGAGCAGCACGTATTCGGCGGGAATCGTCGCATCGGCCTCCAGCGGAAAGGCGAAATGCCCGTCCGGCCTTTGATGGCGAAGCAAGCCCGCCAATGCCCGTCCGATCGCCACGTCGGAACGGTCCCTTGACGCTGCTTCGCTCAGCATCTCGCTCTGCATTCGCCTACCCACCGGTTCATCTGCCAAGAGTGTCCGCTGCCCTGTATCCAGATCTGATGGCACCCTCGATCGTCCCCGGCAAGCCGGTC
>JBOHMN010000338.1:0-19905 GCA_050730175.1 Acetobacteraceae bacterium
ACTTCAGCTTGCCGGTTGCCGCATCGAGCGCATAGACGTGATCGTGCGCGGTGGTGACGTACATCGTGCCGTTGTAGATGATCGGCGCGGCTTCCATCGGCCCGGTATCCTGGGGATGGAAGGTCCAGGCGAGATGCAGGCCGGTGACGTTGCTTGGGTTGATTTCGGTTGCCCCGGTGACGGGGTTACCGGAATAGTCCTTGTGCGAGAGGATCCAATTCGAATTGTTGGTCGCGGCGTTGAGGAAGTCCTGAGCGTTCGGCGTGGCCTGCGCCAGCGCCGTGCCGGCGCCGAGCCAGAGCACTGCAGAAAGCCCGAATGCCGCCGGGGCGAGGCACGCCGCACCTGTTTTCAACCATTCACGAAGGCGCATTTTGTTCCCTCCTGGGTCGCTGGATTCGTTGGCTTCGGACCACCGCGCGCGAAACCATCCGCGCTCAGCTTGAGGGCGAGCCTTGCACTGCCGCCGAAGCATGACAAGTCCCTATTTTGCTGCTCCCTGTTTTTCGGGCGCGACCGGAGAGTGCAGCCGGGAAGGGTGATGGCGCGAGGGCCATTGCTGCAAGGGAAAATGCGTTGCGAGCGCGAGTTCCTGCCGGCGAAGCCCGCTCAGAACAGCGGCGGAACAGCGGAGGAAGGGCCGTCCAAAGTGAGCAGGATCAGTATCCTAAGCAGGATTCGGACGATTTCTGCTCAGCGGCGGAACAGCGCGATGCTCACCGACGTTTACGGCAGCAAGTTCGTGATCGTCCCGGCGAGCTGGAAGAGGCGATGTTCGATCGCGTCGGGAACGAAGCAGGCGTAGGAGATCATGTCCCGCCGATCGGAGAATACCTTGGTGTCCCAGTAGACCTTGTTGGCGAGGGTGTTGACTTTTTTCTGATCCGGCGTTGCGGCGTCCTGAGCGTTATGCAGTGCGGTGATCTCGCCGCGGATCTGCGCCGCGTAGCTTTTCTGGCGGGCGCCGAAGCGATCGAGCCCCGCGACCACCTCGGAGCGTTCCTGATCGAGCAGCGAGAAGAGCCCGCCCATCAGGGCGAGAAGCTGGGTCTTGCTTTGCTTGCCTGCCTGTGTGGCGAAGGCCTTGATCTCGGCGTTCGCCTCGGTGATCGAGACGCGCCGCTGGGCCAGGCGCTGCGCGAGAGCCGCGGCCACGGGGTAATTTTCCCACTCAGTCAGAAGCTTGCCGAGCGGCGGTCCGCCCCAGAAGGTGGCGAGCGACATATGCTCGATCTTGATCTGCTCGCATGGCCAATTCGGATCGAGCGCAGGCGAGGCCTGTTGCGATCCCTCGGAAGCCGACGCGGCGGGCGCCGACGCGGCGGGCGCCGGTTGGGCGCTGAGACAAAGGGCGGCGGCGAAGAGCAGGCCCAGCGCGTGGTTCACGTTCATAGCGGGCCGGCTCATGCTGCTGCTCCGGGCCGGCGCGCCATCAGCCCCCGCGCGGGATCGTAGGCGACGATGGCTGCTGCGGTGAAGACGATGGTGCAGCCGACGACCACCCAGAGGGCGGTCAGGTTCCAGGTGGAATAGAGGCTAAAGCGGGTGAGCTCGACCACGTAAGTGAACGGGTTGATCAGACATGCCTTGTAGAGAAGGGGGCTCGACTGCTGCACCTGCCAGAGCGGGTAGAGGGCCGAGGAAGCGAAGAAGAGCGGGAAGATCACGAAGTTCATCACCCCGGCGAAATTCTCGAGCTGGCGGATCATGGAGGAAAGCACCATGCCCATGGCGGCCAGCATGAAGCCGCCGATGACCAGCGCGGGCAGCACGGCGAGCCAGCCGCCGCTCGGAATTTCCACCCCCCAGAGCCAGGCGACGACCATGAACGCGTAACACTGAATGATGGAGATCACGGTGGCGGCGGAAAGGCGCGAGAAGAGCAGGAACCAGCGGGGAAAGGGACTGACCAGGAGCACGCGCATGTTGCCCATTTCACGGTCGTAGACCATCGAGAGCGAGGACTGCATGCCGTAGAAGAACTGGATCATGGCCAAGAGGCCGGGCACGACATACGTGCTGTAGAGAATGTAGGTGTGGTACGGGGGGGCGATTGAAACGCCGAGCACCTGCCGCCACCCGGCGGCAAAGATGACCAGCCACACGAGCGGGCGCACCAACGCGGCAAGGAACCGCTCGCGCTGATGGACGAAACGGAGCGCTTCCCGCCACACCACGCCGCGGAAGCAGATGCCGTAGCCGCGGAGGGTGAGGCGATGCTGCGCACCGCTGAACGTGGTTGCGAGGGTGGTTGCGCTCACGCCGCTGCCTCCTCGGTTTCCACCACCGGCGCCGCCGTGCCGGTCAACCGGCGGAAGGCGGAACGAATGTCAGGCGCCTCGGCGGCCGCGACGATTGCCGCCATTTCGCCTGCGGCGAGCACCTTGCCGAGATGCAGCACGACCACATGATCCCCGGGCTCGATTTCGTCCAGGAGGTGGGTTGCCCACAGCACGGCAACTCCGCGCGTCCGCGAGAGCGTGCGCACGTGCTCGACGATCGTTGCCTTCGAAGCGACGTCGAGCCCGACGGTCGGCTCGTCGAGGACGAGCACGCTCGGCTCGTGGATCAGGGCGCGGGCGATTTCAACCCGCCGCATCTGCCCGCCGGAGAGGCGCCGCGCCTTGTCTCGGGCGCGCTCGGAAAGTCCGACATCGGCGAGCACCGCCGCGGCCCGTGCGTGTGCCCGCTTCCGATCGAGCCCGTGCAAGGCGGCGTGGTAGAGCAGGTTGTCGCGCACGCTGAGGTCGAGATCGAGGGTGCGTGCCTGGAACACGACGCCGAGCTCGGCGAGGGCTGCGCTCGGGCGGCGGGAAATGTTGAAACCCTGCACGGTGATGCGGCCGCGCCGGGTGTCGAACAGGCGGGTGATCAGCGAGAACAGCGTCGTCTTGCCGGCGCCGTTCAGGCCGAGCAGGGCGGCGAAGCCACCGCGTGGCACGGCGAGGCTCACATCGTCGAGGGCGCGGCGCTCGCCATAGGAATGGCTCACGCCTTCAACGCTGAGCGCCGCGGTCGCAGGGCCGGTGGCGGGCGCTTTCAGGTCGGGGAGACCAGGTCCATCCATGGCTGATGCGCGGCGCCCAATGGCAACCCTCTCTACTCGCAGCCCGTCAATGCGGGGTCGCGGATGTCGAAGCTCCTTGCTTTCGTCAGGTCGATTCCGTGCAGCATGCAGGTGCGCCCTTTCTTGTCGACCAGTTTGACATCGTACTTGCCTGGAGTGAGGCCCGTCAATGTCAGGCGCTCACCGAAATCCAGTTCCTTGTCGTCATCGTTCAATGCCTGGTTGGGTCCCCAGGTCACAGTACCGGCCGGGGCGAGGTAAACGCCGCTGAAGCTGGTGACTGCGGTGTCATTGTAGGCGAAATAGTTCGGCCCGGCCCAGGCTGCCGGAGCACCGCTCGCGACTGCCAAGCCGGCCAGGATCACAATCGCCTCGAGTTTCATCGGGTGTGCTCCTTCTCGTTCGATGTCAAACAGGACAGCCGCCGTGTGCGGCCGGCCGGGGCGACTTCCTTTGCGGAGCCGCGCGCGGCGCGCGTGACCTCAGGCCGGGGCGACCAGGACCATCCACGGCTGCTGGCCGACTGGAATGGTGTCGACCACCCGGAGGCGGTGGACATCGATGACCGAGACGTCGTTCGAGAGTCCGTTGGCGGTCAGGAGATATTTTTCGTCCGGCGTGAAGTCCGAATGCCAGGGGCGCTGGCCGACCAGGAGATACTTTTTGACGGTGGCGTTGAACACCTTCTTGCCGGTCGAGACATAGGAAAGAACCTTGCGCTCGGGCACGTTGACCACGGCCACGCGATTGGCCGGGCCGAGGCAGACGAAGGCGAACTGATCGTTGCGCGTGATGTTGATGCCGACCGGCTGGATGAAGGTGCTGCGCAACCCCTGGATCACGAAATGCATCGTATCGAGAATCTTGAAAGTCTTGGCGTCGATCACGGTGACCGTTCCGCCGAGCTCGGAGGATACCCAGACCTCGCGCCCGGCATGCGTGAAAGCGGCCCAGCGTGGCCGGGGCGGGACCAGCACGTTGGCGAGGTTCTTGCCGCTCTTGACGGCGAAGAACTGCGCCATGTTCGTGGTCTCGGTGGTGTTGCAGATGAGCGATCCGTCCGGGCTTACAGCCATGCCTTCAGGCTCGACGCCGGTTGGCATCTGCCAGAGCATCTTCTGGTCGTTGATGTTCCACGCCGTTATCAGCGCGTTATTTTCGTTCGAGACGAACAGCGGATTATTGCCCGGCTGGCGGAGCGCCGCGTACTCCGGGTCCGGCGTGTTGATCGAACCGACGACGTTCCATTTCTTCGTGTCGAGGATGTCGATGCGGTTGGAATCGCCGAGACAGACGAGCAGCCGCTTGCCGTCGCTGGTCAGCGCCATGCCGCGCGGCCGCTGGCCGGTCGGCACGGTTTTGATGGTTTTCATTTGCCCGAGATCCATCACGCTGACGGTGTTGTCTTTCTCGTTCGATGCGTAGGCCGCGCCGGTGATCGCGGCTTCGGCCGACAGTGTGCCGGCGAGCAGCAGTGCGGGCGGCGCTCCGAGCAGGACGGTGCGACGGGAAATCATCGGCTCAACCCTTTCTTGCGAGAGAGAGTTTGCAGGTCGTTTGCGGTTTGTCGGTTCCCAGGGTATCGAGCACGGTGCGCTGATGCAGGAAGCCCGGCTGCGGTGACATCGAGACTACTGCACGGCCGGAATCCGAGAGGATGATCGCCTGGCGGACCTGGCCGTTCCAATCCCGTACTGAAAGGCTAAGGCCGCGATAGGCGCCGAGCTGGAAGCTCGGCCCGCGCATGTAGGCCATGATCTTATCCGGGTCGAGCGACTGCGCGTAGCTTGCGGCGGTGCCGATCATCCGGGCGGCGACCCAGGCGTTCATGTCGAGTGCGGTCATGAAGCGGTGGGCGTAGGCGATGAAGCGGTCCTGCATCTGCCGGCCGCCGAACTCGAGGCTGTTCGGATCCCAGCTCGCCGGGATCAGGCCCGCGGAACCGGCGACCGGGCGGGCGTCCCAGGTGCGGTAGGGGAGATAGCCGCCGAACACCGAATTCTCGTCAGCGACCACCAGTATGTCGTAGTTCGGTGCGTTCTGGGTGAAGACCGGGAGTTGTTTCTGCAGGTCGATCAGGCCGCTGTCGGTTTCGCGAGAGCCTGCCTTCCCTTTGTACTGGCGGTCGGTGACGATGCGCGCGCCGAAAATTTTCGCCGAGCGGCGGATGGCGGCGGCGAACTGAAGATCCCGCGGGTGCTCGCCATAGGCGAGGAACCAGCGGTGCCAGCGCTTCCAGATCAAATACTGCGTCAGGCCATCGGCCAGCATGTTGAAGCTCGGCGCGGTGTGGATGACATTGCCGCGGCAATCGGCTTCGCGGAGTGAATCCTCGGCGGCGCCGGCGTTGAAAATGGTGACACCGTGGGAGGCGGCGGCATCGGCCATCTTCAGCACATCGGCCGCCGGACGATCGGTGATGACGAGACGGATGCCCTTGGCGATCAGCGCGTTGAAGGCCGCCACCGGATCCTCGTTGGTATGCACTTCGATGGTGGCAAGGGCAAAGTTCTGGTTCAGGAAGCGCCCGGTGGTATTGTTGTCGTCAATGCCAACCTCGGCGCCGGCGCGGCCGTTGTTGAGCGGCGGCGTGAAAATGTAGGAGATTGTCTCGACCCGGTGCCACCAATGCACGTAGCCGATGGTGAGCGTAGGGGCGGGTGCTGCGGCTGCCGGCGTGACGAGCCCAGAGCCCGCGGCCGCCGCCAATCCGCCAAGCACTGCACGCCGCGTGGTGAGTGCTTGCTTGCCGGCCGACAGTGGCGTTTCGATCATCGGCGGTCCTCCTGAGCGGCGGCATTGCAAGATGCCGTTTTTTGCAGGCGCCCATCGAACGACAAAATCCAGGAAGAGGCAAGGGATGCGACGCGGCGTGGCGCACGAAATTGCTGCAGAGAGTATGGCGCTGCAAAAAGTGCAAAGGGTCGCTGCACATTGTGCAGCGTGTGTGACAAAGGTGGATTACGGTGGCTCATCTGCCTCGGTTTCGGCGCCGAGGAAGGGGAATCGCAGGAGCAGCCGCTGCTTGAAAAGCCGGCCCCGGGCGCCGTTGGATGCCGGTTCCCGCGCGCTGGTCGGCCAGTCCGCCGCGAGCCTGGCGGGCTTGCCGGCGAGCACGAGCACGCGGTCGGCGCAACCGAGCACCGGGTCGAGGTTGTGCGTCGATAACAGCACCAACGCGCCATCCTGATGCGCGGTGCGGGCGATCATTTGCGCAATGCCTGCTGCGGACTTCGGATCGAGCGAAGCGAACGGCTCGTCGAGAACGAGGACCGCCGGGTGTCCGAGCAGTGCGCGCACCAGTGCGACCCGCCGCGCCATGCCGAGCGAGAGCGCTTTCGGATGCAGCGCCTCGGTTCCGGCCAACCCGACCTCTGCCAGCATGGCTGCGATCTCTGCGGTCGCATCGCCGGCGATCAGCCTGAGGTTGGCGCCGACAGTGAGCCACGGCAGCAGCCGCGGTTCCTGGAACATCACTCCGATGCGTCCTTCGGGCAGGCGCATTGCGCCTTCGAAGTCGCGGTCGAGCCCGAGGACGATGCGCAGGATGGTGGTCTTGCCGGTGCCGGAAGGCGCGAGGAAGGCGAGGATTTCCCCGCGCGTTGCCGTGAAACGCACATCGCCCAACACCTCGTGGCGCGCGCCTTCAGTATCGCGGTAGGATTTGCCGAGGATTTGCGCGACGAGTCCGTCCGGAGCCGGCAGCTTGCAGATGATCCCCCGGCTCGCTCCGGCGCGGCACGTTTCGATGTTATCGCCGCCAGGCATTAGCATGACGTTCCCAGGGCCTGAGCACGAAGCTCTCGACCAGCAGCATCAGCGCTGCGAAGGTAAAACCATAGGCCAGGATACCGGCGACGTCGAACGTCTGGAACAGTTCATCGAGGGCGAACCCGACACCATTCGGCCGACCCAGCAGCTCGACCACCAGCACGATCTTCCAGGTAATCGAAAGCCCGCTGCGCCCGGCGGCGGCGAGATAGGGGGCGAGCTGGGGAATGATGATGCGCCGGGTGCGTTCGCGCCAAGCCAAGCGATAGACGCTGGCAAGCTCGTCGAGAGCCGGATCGAGGGCGCGCGCACCCTCCCGCAACGTCACCATGACGGTCGGCATCTTGACCAGAGCGACCGCGAGCACCGCGGCGACATCGTTCAGCCCGATCCAGATGTAACAAAGCACGATGACGACCAGGACGGGCAGGTTGAGCAGGATGACGAGCCAGGGATCGATCAGCGTGTCGGCGCGATGCGAACGGCCGGCGAGGTAGCCGAGCGCGCTGCCAACGACCATCGAGGTTGCGAAGGCGGCAGCGACACGCAGACAGGTAATGCCGATGTTGCGCGGCATCACGCCGGTTTCGCAGGCGCGCCAGACGAAGCTGAGCACGGCCGGCGGTGCCGGCAGCAGCGATGGTTCGTTGGCCAAGAGGGCGGCGCCCCACCAGACGCCGAGGAAGGCCGCGAGCGAGGCGGCGCGCAAGCGCCCGGCGGACGCCATCACGAGGGCGCGGGCCAGAAGACCCCTGGCGGCAAGCGGGTCAGCCCGCCGGTTGCGGCGGTGCCGCCCTCTTCGTGGAGAATCGCGAACAGGCGCTCGGCCGCCTTTTCCTCCTCGGCGGGGTTGACGGGCACGACGCCGGCGCGGAAACGCTCTTTCAGCAGCGCGAACAAACGGTCGTCCGCGGCGTGCATCAGCGGGCGGACGGGCAACCAGGCCGCATCGGAGCGAACGAGCAGGTTCTCCGCCGCCCGGCTGGCGGCGAGAAAGCCTGCGATCGCGCGATTGTTTCGTGCAGCCCAGGTCTCGCGGAAAACGTAGCCGATCAAGGGAGGATGCGCCGGCAGGCCGAGCGCCTTGGCACAGTCGGAGACGCTGACCAGCGGATGAAAGCCTGCCACTTCGAGAGCAGCGGCGTAGTTCCAATAGGTCAGCACCGCGTCGAGGGCACCTTCTTTCAGCTTGGCGCTCAACAGCGGCGGCGCCGCATAGACGATGTCGGCGGCGCGTGCGAGATCGATCGCGTTCTCGCGCTTCGCTGCTGCGCGCACGATCATCCAGGACTTGTCGAACGGACCGCCCGCGACACCGAGGCGCTTGTTGGAGAAATCCTTGAAGGAGCGGATCGTCGAGTTCCGGCCGAGCACGATCGCACCGCTCGCCGAGGAGAACGGGGCGAAGCGCAACTTCAATCCGCGTGCGCGCTCGGCGCCGACGAACAGCCAGTCAGAGACGATGAGCTCGACCGAATCGCCCAGCAGGGCGACTTTGGCGCTGTCATTGTTAGCGAGCGTTTCGATCTTGAGCGTGAGGCCTTCTGCGCGATCGAGCCGGTGGCGCACGATGATGCTGGCGACCCAGCGCACGGTGCCGAACGCGAGAACGCCGAGCCTGACCGTCGGCATTGCCTGGGGTGGCAGGGCGGCGTCAGCGATGCGGGCGGTTGCCAGCAGGCCGGTCAGGCCGAGGAAACTGCGGCGCGCCAGGGCTCCGGTTGCGAAGTTCTGCCAGACCGCCAGCCCGGCATTTCCGGGAACCGGATCACATCGGGCGCGTGCATCGGTGGGGGGCGCCTCAGGGTGGCGGAATGCATTCCGCTTTTCCGCCCGACCCGATGCTCGCGGAGCGGTGGTCCGGAGCTGGGTAGATTCCTGGAATCGCTCTGCTATTTCTTTGTTTTCGGTGGGCGCGGGCCAGCGATAGCCGCGCCCGTTCCGCGCGCGGCGCCGGAACCGAGGCCACGTTTCCTCCGTCATCGGCTCTCCCTTCAAACGCTTAACTTTCCACCGGGCTTGCCCGGTTGCAAGATGGCGCGGCCCGTGCCAGCGGCGTATCCGGAGCCGATTTGCCGGGCGATCCGATGCTCCGGGCGCGTTGCTGACGTATGCCTTCCTGGGGGTTGAGGAAAATGCAGAAACTGTTCATGTTCGCTTTCATCATGTTTCCGCTGGCGGCGTTTGCGGCCACTTCCTGCAATGCGCCCCCGACCGGCCCGACGAACGACTACCCGACCGCGGCGCGCGCCGATTACGTGTTCGCCTGTATGGCGGTCAACGGCGAAACGCACGAAGCGCTGGATCGCTGTTCGTGTGTGATCGACGTGGTCGCGTCGATCCTGCCCTATAAGCATTACGTCTCGGCTCAGACTGTGCTCGGCATCCAGCAGGAGAAGAGTCGCCTTGCCATGGAGTTCCAGACCGCGGCGGCGAAGAAGATCGTACGCAACCTGCGCGAGGCCGAAGCGGAGGGCGAGGTGCGTTGTTTCTGAAGGCGGCCGTCCCCGGGTTGGGGCAGAGTGTCCTCTCTGGCTGCGCCACCTGTCACGGGATTGCACCGCTCAGCACCGGCGATCGCCCTCCTCTCGCTCCGCATCCTCCTGAAATTGCATTGCCGCATGGCATCCGAGGGGCGTTGGCACGGAGGTTGCTTGTGCTGTCTCTGTGCGTTGACCGGCTCTGTGCGTTGACCGGCGGCACGGTGGTTGCGCGAATTTCGTGCGGTGGAGTGGCCTGGATTGTGTCGCGGCGAATGACCGCATGAACACTGCGTAACCGGCCGGATCGGAGGGAATGGCATGGACGCATGGCCGAGTGGTTGACACATCCGTGAGGGCGTGGATGTGATGTCGAGTGTCGCCGATGTCTCGCGGTGACTTTCGCGGGATCGGATGGTGTGCAGCTTCAAAGGGAGGATGAGATGAGACTGAGAGAATCGTTGCTTGCGTGCGCCGCGCTGGGAGCGCTTGGCGCGGCGCTGATTGCCGCCCCGGCGGCGCAGGCGCAAAACAGCAGCTCCAATACCAGTGGGACGACTACCAGCACGATGCCATCGCTCAGCGCGGCTGCGGCGAACACCGGTGACTGGGCCATCCCGGCGCTCAACTATGCGTCGACGCGTTATTCAACGCTCGATCAGATCACTGCCAGCAACGCGAGCCACTTGCAGCCGGTCTGGACATTCTCGACCGGCGTGCTGCGCGGGCATGAGGGCCAGCCGCTGGTGATCGGGAATGTGATGTACCTGGTTACTCCGTTCCCGAACAAGGTGTTTGCCCTCGACCTCAATCACGGCGAACGCATCATCTGGCAGTACACGCCGGTCCAGAATCCCGAGGTCATCCCGGTGATGTGCTGCGATACGGTGAACCGCGGTCTTGCGTACGGAGATGGCGAGCTCGTCCTCCACCAAGCTGACAACACGGTGGTCGCGCTCGACGCGCAAACCGGCAAGGTCAACTGGTCGACGCCGCTGGCCAGCTACAAGGAGGGCGCCACCGGCACCGAGGCGCCGCTGGTGATCGGCGATAAGGTGTTCGTCGGTGTTTCCGGCGGTGAGTTCGGGGTCAACGGCTTCATCGCTGCGCTCAGCATGAAGGACGGGAAAATCCTGTGGAAGGCCCACTCGGAAGGGCCCGACAGCATGATCAAGTTCTCGCCGACCGAGACCATGTCACTCGGCAAGCCGGTCGGTCCCAATTCCCGCCTCAAGACCTGGAAGGGTGATGAGTGGAAGATCGGCGGCGGAGACACGTGGGGTTGGTATTCTTATGACCCGAAGCTGAATCTCCTCTATTACGGTTCGGGCAACCCTTCGACCTGGAATCCGGTGCAGCGGCCGGGTGACAACAAATGGTCGATGACGATCTTCGCCCGCGACCCGGATACCGGGATGGCGAAGTGGGTCTACCAGATGACGCCGCACGACCAGTGGGACTATGACGGCGTCAATGAAATGATCCTCGCCAACCTCAACGTCGACGGCAAAGAGGTCCCGGCGCTGGTTCACTTCGACCGCAATGGCCTGGCCTATGTGTTGAACCGGGCCACCGGTGCGCTGCTCGAGGCGCACAAGTACGATCCGTCGGTCAACTGGACGACCGGGGTCGACATGGACCCGTCGAGCCCGGACTACGGGAGGCCGCACGTGGTGGCGAAGTATGCGCCCGGCTCACGCGGCGCGAATGTGAACTACACGAACATCTGTCCCGCCGCGCTGGGCGCCAAGGACGAGCAGCCGGCGAGTTACGACCCAGAGACCGGTCTCTTCTACGTGCCGACCAACCATGTGTGCATGGACTACGAGCCCTATCCGGTGGCGTACACCGCGGGGCAGCCCTATGTCGGGGCGACGCTTTCGATGTTCCCCGGGCCGGGTGGGTACATGGGCCGCTTCATTGCGTATGATGCGGTCACGGGCAAGACGGTCTGGCAAATTCACGACCAGTTCTCAGACTGGGGTGGCGCGCTTACGACCGCGGGCGGGGTGGTGTTCTATGGCACCCTGAAAGGGTACTTCCGGGCGGTCGATGCCAAGACGGGCAAGATCCTGTACAGCTTCAAGACTCCGTCCGGCATCATCGGCAATCCGATGACCTATATTCACGACGGCAAGCAGTACATTGCCGTCTATTCGGGAGTCGGCGGCTGGGCCGGGATCGGTCTCGCGGCGGGTTTGACCAACCCGCACGCCGGGCTTGGCGCGGTCGGCGGTTATGCGGCGCTCAAGAATTACACGGCGCTCGGCGGCGTGCTCACGGTGTTCGCGCTTCCGGGATCGTGAGGCTCATTCGTTCCCTGACGTGAGAGACTTGCTGACGTGATAGATTGGGCCGGCATCCGAACGGGGTGCCGGCCTTTTTCCTTCGCGTCTGGATCGAGCAATTTTCGCAATCTGCAGATCATCCATCGCAAGGAATCCAGAGCCGTGAAGGATCGTTTTCGGATCGTTGTCGCCGCCTCGGTTCTTGCCATTCTCGGTGGTGCCACGGCGCTTGCCGCAGCGCCGGGGAATCCCACGCCCGTCAAGGAATCGGGTGGCATCTGGACCGACAAAGACGGTGCACCGACGTTCAAGATTTCCAAGGACGGCACGGTCGATTGGGGCACCTTCGTGGGCTATTTGCGCTTCAACGATACCTGCATGCGGTGCCACGGGCCGGACGGCTCCGGTTCATCGTACGCTCCGGATCTCGCGGAAGTGCTCAAGGGCGTCGACTACGCGCAGTTCATCGCGTTCGTCGCCGGTGGCATCCAGGCCGTCAATGCGGCCCAGAATCTGGTGATGCCTTCGTTCGCAAAGGACAAGAACGTGATGTGTTTCATCCAGGAGATTTACGCTTATCTGCGCGCACGTTCGAGCGGCGCGCTGGGCCGCGGGCGTCCTGAGAAGCACGCCCCGGAGCCCAAGGGCTTCAATGAGGCGTCGTACAAATGTCTGGGAATCCCGATGTGAGCGCGATGCGGCGCGGCTGTTCCGTCGGCTGGCTCGGGCTAGCTTGCCTCATCATGTGGCTTGCGCCCGGCGCGGCTGCCGTGGCGCAAGCGCCGGGACTGGGCATCGGCGCGGAGCTGGTCGACCCGCATGTGTTCAGGGTCTGCGCGGATCCCAACGATCTTCCTTTCTCCAACCAGGCGGGGGAGGGGTTCGAAAACAAGATCGCCGCGCTGCTGGCGAATGCGCTTGGCAAGCGGCTTGGCTTCACGTGGGAGCCGCAGGTATTCGGTTTCCTGCGGCTGACGCTTTTCAACTATCGCTGCGATGTCGTGATGGGGATGACGCAGGGCGCGCCGATGGTGGGCAATACCAATGCCTACTACCGCTCCACCTATGCGCTGGTTTTTCGGCCACATAGCGGCTTCGATGGCATCCAGAGCCTGGAAGACCCGCGGCTCAAGGGCAAAAGGATCGGGGCCATTGCCGGCACGCCTCCGGTCACGATCATGGCCGAGAACGATCTCCTCGACCATATCCATTCCTACGAGCTTTCGGTCAACACGAAGTTTTTTGCTCCGGCGCATAGCCTGGTCACCGACCTCGAGCACGGGAAGATCGATATCGGCATTCTTTGGGGGCCGATTGCCGGCTATTTCGCGAGCCGTTCGCATGGTGCGCTGGAGATTGCCCCGCTCCTGCACGAATCGAGCGATGGTCCGCCGATGGCATTCAGCATCGTCATGGGCGTGCGTCCGGCGGACACGGCGTGGCGGCGGACCCTCAATGTTGTCATTGCCAAAGAGATGCCGGAAATCACCCGCATTCTCGAGAGCTACGGCGTGCCGCTGCTCGACCCCCGCAACCACGTGATTTATGCGGGCGGATGAAAGCGGGTTGCGACGATGCGTGATTTACCGGCGCTTCGGCTGGAATTTTGCGGAACGTTTGGGACGCTATTAGCCGTAGCACGGTGGTTGGCGGCGAGATTAAAAGCTTGCCATCGTCGGCCAATTTCTCCATATTCGAGCGGCTTCGCATCGAGACGACGGCCGGTCAGAAAGTTAGTACGCGCTCGTTTCGGTTTGTCAGTCGCCGGGCACGGCGCAGCGTGGCCTTCGGGGGTGTCGCGCGGGGCGACCAAGTCACGGGCCGTGCGGACCGGTAGATGCAAGGAAGGCTTACGGGCGACGAACTCGTTTCGAATGTGCAGCCGCTGACCCGATCGGCGATGCGGGTTGGTTTCTGCACCAATGCAAGGTGGCCTGCCCGGGTATTCGCGAGGGCGATGCCGGGGCGGCGGAGTGCAGCGGCGTAGTGTAATCGCAACCCCAATGGGAGGACTTCGACAACCATGGCCAAGGTATCCATTCATCCGGCGGTCGACAACGGCGTCGCTGTCAAGGCGCAGCCCGGGTTTGCAGGTGGCACGCTGGTGTGCCAGTGCACAGTCGACCCGGTCGAGGTGAGGGTCGAAAGCGACTATCTGTTCAATCATCTGTGCGGCTGCACGCAGTGTTGGAAGCCAAATAGTGCAACATTTTCGATGCTTGCCGCGGTTCCGCGCGATAAGGTCAAGGTCACGCGTCATGAGGACAAGCTCAAGGTCGTCAACCCCGATGCGCTGCTGCATCGCTACGCCTGCAAGGATTGCGGAGCCCATATGTACGGCGTGATCGAAAAGCCGACGCACGTGTTCCACGGATTTGCGTTCATTCACCCGGAGCTGTCGAAGCAGTCCGGGTTCGGTCCGCCGACGTTCGCTGCGTTCGTCTCCTCCGCGATCGAGGGCGGTGTCGCACCCTCTGACATGGGGTGGGTGCGCAGCAGATTGCACGAACTCGGCATAGAGCCGTACGATTGTTATTCGCCGGAGCTGATGGACATCGTCGCGACGCATGCCGCGAAGGCTTCGGGTGTGCTAAGGGCCTGATCGGCGCTGGGTGTTAGCGATCCGTCAGGGCTCGGCGTTTCCGGGGCCGCGACTGTAGAAGCATATTTGCCGGTGGTGTCCCCGGAGCCGCGTGCTCCGGGGTGTCTAGAGCAGCCTGTCGGACTGGAGAAGCCAACGAACCGATGGTGCGAAGCGGACCCAATCGAGGGTCTTTACGTGCGTCCTTAACGCATCCGGCGAAAGGAATCGTCGCTTCGTTGCCCTTTCGTGCTTAAGTCCGACAGGCTGGTAGTAGAGCGTTTCCATGAAACGACTCATATGTTGTGGGCGTCGGGCCTCCGGTCCCACCCTCACCCCTGCCCCTCTCCCAGAGGGAGAGGGGAAGAGTAGTGATATGAGCGCTTTCGTGGTATCGATGTACTAAGAAGAAACAACCCGCCGCGGCCGGCCGTTTCATGCACAGCGGGGCGGCGCCAGCCGGTGGGAAACTAGGGCGCGTTCAAGCTGACTGAACGCGCCCTATGTTTGCTTTCTCGAGCAAGTTCATCGCCCTGACCGGCATCTGGCGATTCCAGTCAGGGTGATATTGCTCTAGGCAAGGGCTGACGGGCGTTTCCGCAGCGCGAATTGTAGGGACTGGCAGGATCGACTGTTGGTGCGGGAAAAGACTGGATCGCCACGGCCCCGCCACGCCCGCGTTGCGGGCTCGCGGGGCCTCGCGATGACGGCGCGGGGGGGCTTTGGGCGGTGGCGGGCCGCGCGGTTTTTCGCCGTACGAATATGCGTTTGGTCTCGCGGGCAGAGTCAGCCTGGTGTCGCCTCGTCCGAGCCGAGATGAACGTTGTGCCGGCGCAGCTTGCGATAGAGCGTGTTGCGGCTGATGCCGAGCGCGGCCGCTGTTGCGGTTGCGTTCCAATGCCGGCGCTTGAGTTCCAGCAGCAGGCGTTCGCGTTCCACGAGTGCGAGGGGGTTCGTGTCGGGTGTGCCGGCTATCTGCTGGAGCGGTGAAGGCGTCTTCGCCGCCGGAGTGTCTCGGGCGCCGGAAGCGAGATCCGGGCCGAGGTGGCAGAGCTCGAGGGTAGCGCCGGAGGCAAGCGCGATCGCGGTTGCCAACGCGTTCCGCAGTTCGCGGATATTGCCAGGCCAGCGGTAGGTGAGAAGTGCGGCGAGCGCGTCGGACGCGATTGCTGTGGGTACGCCCGCATTCTCCTCGGCCGCGATGGCCCGGATGAGCTGTTCGATATCGCGCCGTTCCCGGAGCGGCGGGAGGGTCAGCACCAGTCCGCTCAGGCGGTAATACAGGTCTTTGCGGAAACTGCCCTGTTGCACCATTTCTCTGAGATCGCGATTGGTCGCGCTGACGACGCGCACATCGATGGTGATCGGGCGGCAGCTGCCGAGCGGCATGACCTCTTTCTCCTCGAGGAGCCGCAACAGCCGCGCCTGCAGTGCGAGCGGCATGTCACCGATT
Source organism: Acetobacteraceae bacterium (assembly GCA_050730175.1). Classification (GTDB taxonomy): domain Bacteria; phylum Pseudomonadota; class Alphaproteobacteria; order Acetobacterales; family Acetobacteraceae; genus JAKAWQ01. The sequence goes on from JBOHMN010000338.1 coordinate 15,641, forward strand.
TCGTCGAGGAACAGAGTTCCGCCGTGTGCGGCGACCACCTTGCCGCGCATGCCGCCGGCGCGCGCGCCGGTGAAGGCGCCGGCATCGTAGCCGAACAGCTCGCTTTCGATCAGCGTCTCGGGAATGGCCGCACAGCTCAGCGCGACAAACGGCTTGTCACGCCGCTCGCCGCTCAAGTGCAGGGCACGCGCAAAGGTGTCCTTGCCGGTTCCGGTTTCGCCCTGGAGCAGGATGTGGATGTCGCGATTGATAACCCGCTCGGCGCACCAGACGTTGTGCGCCATGAGCGGATCGCCAAGCCGATGCTGGGCAAGGTCGGCGCGCTTGCGTGGCGGCGCCGCCGTGGTCCGGACGACGGCGGTTGGCGGCGGTGGTTCCTGTGGGGGCGAGATAGCGGCGTAGAGAAGCTGCCCGGCGCGACTGGTCGTGGGCCAAATCTGGTTCGGCCGGGCCTGTGCGTCGGCGAAGAAGCGGCTCGGCGAAAGTTCCAGCAGCTCCTCGATACCGCGGCCGACCAGCGCCTCATGGCTCGCGATGCCGAGGTGTTTCGGTGCCGTGCTGTCGGCGGCGCGGACACGGCCGTGCTCATCGACCGCCAGCATGGCCGCATGGAGCTGGCCCACCATTTCCACCTGGTCGTGGAAACGGAGAATCCAGCAATCCTTGAAGCTGCTGGTGAAGTAGGATTGTTCGATGATGCGGGTCGAGGTACCGACGAGCGCGAGCGTTGGTACCTGGCTTTCGCGACTATCCGGGCAATCGAAGTGCGATGCATCCAGGGCGCCGAGCAACTGCCCGTTCGGGCCCCAGAGCGGTGCCGCCGAGCAGGTCATGTGCCCGTTACGGGCGAAGAAATGCTCTGCGCGATGGATCAGCCGTGGCCTGCGATCGTGCAAGCAGGTGCCGGGCCCGTTGGTGCCTTCGTGCCGCTCGTCCCAGATGAAGCCGGGAGCAAGATTGATCCGCCGCAGCAATTCCTCGTGCCCAGGTTTGCACATCCTCTCGAGGATCAGCCCTTCGCCGTCGGTCAGCAGCAGGAGGTAGTGGGACGGGGCGATTTGCCCGAACAAGCGCCGCATCTCCGCGCGCGCGATCTGCGTGAGCGGACCGAGCTGGGCGCGCCGTTTTTCCAGGAGCCGGCTTCCGACCTGCTCGCTCGGCGGGTTGCTGCCCGGATCGAGGTGATAATCCTTGAGACAGCGCTCCCAGGCAGCCGCCACGTAAGCTTCGATGTCGGGGGCCTCGGTGTCTGGTTCCGGCCGGCGGCCGGCACTTCCCGCGCAGCGTCGGCCAGCCAAGCCGGCATCGCTTTCCGCATGCGGCGTGGGGTCATTCACGGGGTCGATCAAATCATCGCTTCGCATGCTGCGACCGCCTCCCCTTCGCGTCCTCGCCCCGCACCCGGATCGTGTGTCGTCGGGGGCGATTGATTGTGCGATACAGATTGTCCTCGTTTTCGCAGCCGCTGTCACGGCTTCGATGCGCAGGCCCGGGTGGATGGGCACGATGGCGGACAGAGGGTGGTGAAATCGCACGAAATTGCCGCTTCTGCCGGTGTTGGCATAGGCCTTGCAACTTTCTGGCGGTGGATGTGTACTCGCTGCATCGTTCCGGCGGTGCGAGGGAAGGACGAGATGGTGTGTGTTCCTCGGCCTGCAGCAAGCGAGCCAGGCAATCGCTCGGGGCAGTTGGAGGAGAAGGTGCGATGACTGAGCAGTGGCAACGCGGGGTGCCGGCGTTCCTGGCGGTTTTCGTATTCGCGGCGGGCCTTGTTCTATTCGCACCTGGCCGTGCACGCGCCGCGGAGCCGCTCGGGGAGCAGCTCTTCAAGAAAAACGACTGCGTCACGTGCCATGCGATAGACCAAACGGTCGTCGGTCCGTCCTATCAGGCTGTTGCCAAGAAATACGCGGGTCAGAAGGATGCCGTCGAAACCCTGGTGAAGGCGGTCAAGGACGGCCATGTCGGTACCTGGGGACAGGTGCCGATGCCGCCGCACCCCAACCTATCGGACAAGACGATCAAGACGATCGTCGAGTGGATTCTCACGCTCAAGTAAGTGGCGCTCGAGTTGATGGGGCAAAGGAACGCCCGGCAATCATGACCTGCGCGGTCTCTGTCCCGTACGCGCCTATGCGCGCGGAGGACCGTGGTGGCCGCCGGCTGGACGGACGCAGTGTTCGCCATCCTGGGGGACGGGCTTTCATACCGCGAGAGATGGGCGGCCGAGGCCGCCTGAATGGGCTGATCGCCCCGGTTAGCGGCACCAGCGTGTCGATTCCGACACTTGTATCTCACGAATGGAGGCCTGTCGCGGCACACTGGCGCTTGGTTTTTCAGTGGCCTCTCAATCCCCTTACGGATGTTGCCGAGGGCAACTTCCGACGGGGGCGGGGCACTGGCCTGCCTGCTGCATCATTTATCTCTGGTAGAGGTTGAGTCATGGAAACGCGCGCTGCAGTTGCATTCGAGGCCCGCAAACCCCTCAGCATTGAAAAGGTCCAGCTTGCTGGCCCGAAGGCGGGCGAAGTGCTGGTCGAGATCAAGGCGACGGGGATCTGCCACACCGACCACTTCACGCTCTCGGGGGCAGATCCGGAGGGGCTGTTCCCGGCCATTCTGGGGCACGAGGGGGCGGGGATCGTGGTTGAGGTCGGCCAGGGGGTGACTTCCGTCAAGGCCGGCGATCACGTCATTCCGCTCTACACGCCGGAATGCCGCGAGTGCGAGTACTGTCTCAGCCGCAAGACCAATCTTTGCCAGAAGATCCGCGTGACGCAGGGGCGCGGGTTGATGCCAGACGGGACCAGCCGGTTTTCTTTCAACGGCCGGCCGATTCTGCACTACATGGGGTGTTCGACGTTCTCGAATTACACGGTGCTGCCGGAGATATCGGTCGCGAAGATCCGCAACGACGCGCCATTCGACAAGGTCTGCTACATCGGCTGCGGTGTCACCACCGGGATCGGCGCGGTGATCTTCACCGCGAAGGTTGAAGCCGGCGCGAAGGTGGTCGTTTTCGGGCTTGGCGGCATCGGTCTCAATGTGGTGCAAGGTGCCCACATGGTCGGCGCCGGGATGATCGTCGGTGTCGATCTCAATCCGAAGCGCGAGGCACTAGCCCGCAAGTTCGGCGTTACCCACTTCGTCAATCCGAAGGGCATCAAGGATGTGGTCGGCCATCTCGTCGAGCTGACCGGTGGAGGCGCGGACTACAGCTTCGAATGTGTCGGCAACACGACGCTGATGCGGCAGGCGCTCGAGTGCTGCCACAAAGGCTGGGGTGTGTGCACCATCATCGGTGTGGCGGCGGCGGGCCAGGAAATCTCCACCCGTCCGTTCCAGCTCGTCACCGGCCGGGTCTGGAGAGGTACCGCCTTCGGCGGCGCGCGCGGCCGGACCGATGTGCCGCGCATCGTCGATTGGTACATGGATCGTCGTGTCAACATCGACGATCTGATCACGCACACGATGCCGCTGGAGCGCATCAACGACGCGTTCGGTCTGATGGAGAGAGGCGAATCGATCCGGAGCGTCGTCCTCTATTGAACGCGATGGCGGCGTTGGCCGGCGTGTGAGGCGGCCTTCAAGCCGCACCGTCCACACGCGCCCCACATTATTCGTGCGGCGCGAATGACGCACATGAGATCGGTGGCGTCAGACGAGCATGGCGGGCGCACGCGAGAGAGCGGCGATCAGGTCCGAACGGCTGACAATGCCAACAACCTGGCTCTCGCGCAGGATCGGAATGCGCTTGACCCCGTTCGTCACCATCAGGTCGGCGAGCACCGGGAGTGTCATGCTCTCGTTCGCGGTGATGACACGGCGGACCATCATGTCCACGGCGGTTCGGGTATCGTTGCGCATATAGTCAAGGAACTCCTGCGGCAGCTCCTCGCCGGCCGCGATCGCACCGAGCCACCAGTCGCGCCGCCGGCGCGCCGATTCCCGAAACGGCCGGAGGATGTCACCCTCACTGACGATGCCGACGAGTGTGCCGTCCGGCTTGCAGACGGGAACTGCGCTGATTTCTCTTTGCGCCAGAAGAGTCGCGATTTCCGCCACGCTCGCCTCAGGTTGAACTACGACGGCGGGCGATGTCATGACGTCTGCTGCGGTAGTGGCCATGATTTCTTTCCTCTTGTGTCGGGGAAGCCTACCCGCCGGAATCAGGCGATGCTATGACACGGATCAGTTGTGTTCGCCCGTAACGTTGGTGGCGGACGTGAATGCGGTGGACGTGATCGGGTCTGCGGCGTAGGTTG
>JBOHMN010000339.1:0-7604 GCA_050730175.1 Acetobacteraceae bacterium
TTGCTTGATCAACGAGGCACGCGCAGGCCAGTAGAGCCTTTCCAGTAAAGCACTTATAGACCCGAATCGCGCGACGCCGGAAGTGTCCGGAGAAGATGCCAGACGAGCGAGGAAAGGAGGAGCCGGAATGGGGAAGTCCCGCTTTGTCTCACGCCGCACCGCGCTCAAGTTCGGATACGCCGGTGTCGCAAGTGCTGCGCTGCCGCTCGTGCACATGCAGACCGCGTTTGCTGCCGGTCGGCTCAAGGTCGGGTTCTGGGATCATTTCGTGCCGGCGTCCAATACGGAGATGCGCAAGCTGGTCGCCGAGTGGGCGGCGAAGAATCACGTCGACGTGGAGCTGGATTTGCTGAACACGACGACGAACAGCAGTTCGCTGTTTGTGACGGAAGCATCCGAGTCTTTAGCCGGGACCGGACACGATGTGATGTCGTTTCTGACCTGGGGTGTGCAGAAATACCATCGCAAGCTCGAGCCGATCGACGACGTGGTCGAAGGGCTGATCAAGCAGTACGGGAAGATCGACGCCACATCCGAGTACCTCGGCAAGGCAGGCGGTCATTGGATGGCCGTGCCGACGAGCTACGGGTCCCAGAACAAACCTTCGTGCGCCCGGATCAGCATGTTTAAGAAGTGGGGCCATAACGTTCAGGAGTGGTATCCGAACAAGCCCGGCGTGGCTGCGACTGCCGAGGCCTGGACGTACGATTTGATGCTGAAGCTTGCGCCTGGGGCGCAGAAGGCAGGACTGCCGTTCGGGCTCGGGCTCGGGATCACAACTGACTCCGTCGACTGGACGGGAGCGTTGCTGCGCGCCTTCGGAGGAGTGCTGGTTGACGCACAGGGCAAGATGCAGCTCCGCTCCGATGCGGTGCAGGGGGTGCTCGAGTATCTGCAGAAGCTCTATCCGTACCTTCCTTCCAACACCGTCGTCTACAACGATGCATCGAACAACAAGGCGTTAATCTCTGGCAAGTCGGCGTTGATCTTCAACCCGCCGTCGGCGTGGTGGGTGGCGCGGCGCGACGCGATCAAGGTGGCCGAGGATTGCTGGACCTTTCCGAACCCCGCGGGGCCGAAGGCCCGCTACATTCCCTATCTTCCGTACTTTTGGGGGATCTGGTCGTTCAGCCAGAATAAAAGTGCGGCCAAGGAACTCATCACGTGGTTGCAGCAGCGCACGCAGGTCGAGGCTTTGTGCGACGCCTCGGCCGGGTATGACCTTCCCCCGTTCGTCTCGATGCACGACTTCACGATCTGGTCGACGGAGAAGCCGCCGCTCGGGACCGTCTACAACTACCCGGTCCGGCCCTGGCACGACGCCGAAACCAACATCTCGGGATATCCGGCACCGGCGCACATCGCGACCGAGCTTTACTCCAACGCGACGTTCAACATCATGGTGGTGAAGCTCGCGAAGAACAAAGAGAAGATGAAAAACGTGCTGGAATGGGCGGAAAACGAGATCAACGGCTACATGAAGATGTGAGAAGACGGGGCCGCGGCTCGCGGTTTGCGGGATCGAAGAGTCCGCCGATCGGGTGGTCCGCCAAAGGCGCTTTCAAAGGGGGGTTAGTATGGCCAAGCCACATAGGGTTTCTCGGCGCACCGCGCTCAAGCTGGGTGCGGGGGGCGTCGCTGCCGGCGCGCTGCCGCTCGTGCACATGCGGACGGCGTTTGCGGCGGGCAGGCTCAAGCTCGCGTTCTGGGATCACTGGGTGCCGGCAGCCAATCCGGTGATGCGCAAGCTGGTCGCGGAGTGGGGCGCAAAGAACCACGTCGACGTCACGCTCGACTTTCTCACCGCGGGCACGGCGAACGACAAGATGCTGCTCGGGGAGGCGGCCGAGGCGCTCGCCGGAACCGGGCACGACGTGATGGTGTTCCAGATCTGGGGCGTCCAGAAATACCACCGCAAGCTCGAGCCGGTCGACGACCTGATGGAGGGCCTGATCAAGCAGTACGGCAAGATCGACCCGATGGCCGAGTACCTCGCCAAGGTGGACGGGCACTGGATGGGCCTGCCGGTGAGCGTGGGGACGCAATTGAAGCCGGCCTGTGGTCGCATCAGCATGTTCAAGCAGTGGGGCTACGACGTCACGGAGTGGTATCCGAACAAGCCCGGGAACGCGAAGACCGGCGCGCCCTGGACCTACGACCTGATGCTGAAGCTCGCGCCCAAGGCCCAGAAGATGGGCAAGTCGTTCGGGCTCGGGCTTGGGTTGACGCCCGACAGCATCGACTGGACCGGCGCGCTGCTGCGCTCGCACGGCGGCATGCTGGTTGATGCGAAGGGCAAGTTGCACCTCGATTCCGAGCCGGTGCAGCAGACGCTCGAGTACATGATCAAGCTGTACGAGTACCTGCCGCCGGACACCTCGACCTACGACGATGCCTCTAATAACAAGGCGCTCATCTCCGATAGCACGGCGCTGATCTTCAATCCGCCGTCGGCGTGGTGGGTGGCGCGGCGGGACGCGATCAAGGTGGCCGAGGACTGCTGGCAGTTTTCGAGCCCGATGGGGCCGAAGGGCCGCTACGTTCCGTATATTCCGTTCTTCTGGGGGATCTGGTCGTTCAGCCAGAACAAGAGCGCGGCGAAGGAGCTGATGAGCTTTCTCCAGCAGCGCGCGCAGGTGGAGACGCTGTGCAACGCGTCGGTCGGCTACGACATTCCGCCGTTCCAATCGATGCACAACTTCGACATCTGGTCGACGGTCAAGCCACCGGTGGGCGTTGTCTACAACTACCCGGTGCGGCCCTGGCACGGCGCCGAAACCAACGCCTCGATGTACCCGGCGCCGCCGCACATCGCGACGCAACTCTACCGCAACGCGACGCTGAACGTGATGATCGTGAAGCTCGCGAAGAACAAGGAAAAGATGAAGAACGTGCTGGCTTGGGCAGAAAACGAGATCAACGGCTACATTAACATGTGAGGCTGACGGACGCTCGGGCGGAGGTTGCGCTCCGCCCGAGCGGCTGCGCTTTGGGGTGGCCCGGAGACGCGCATGGCGAATGGCATGACGACCGTTTCCGCGCAAGGCCTGAGGGGGTTCGCACCGACGCGGCGGCGGAGCGGCTTCCGGCGGTTTGCCCAGCGGCGCTCGACGATGGCGGTGGTCATGTGCCTGCCGCTGATCGCGCTGGTTCTCGGGCTGATCGTCTACCCGTTCTTCTATTCGATTTACCTCTCGATGCTGAACCGCTCGATGACGCGGTTCATCGGGCTGTTCAACTACGAATACCTGCTGCGCAGCGCGACCTTCCACTTGGTCATTTTCCAGAGCTGCTTCTTCGCGATCACGGCGGTGTTTTTCAAGGCGGTGATCGGCTTCATCCTCGCCCATCTGATGCACAACATCTCCGGTAAGAACCAGCGCGTGTGGCGTGGGCTACTGCTGGTACCGTGGGTGATACCGCCGGCGTTATCCACGCTCGGGTGGTGGTGGATGGTGAGCGGCTCGTACTCCGCGATCAACTGGCTGCTCGAGCTTGTGGGTTTGCCGGCGGTTGCGTGGCTTGCCAATACGTGGTGGGCGCGTATCTGGGTGGTTGCGGTGAACGTATGGTACGGCACGCCGTTCTTCATGATCATGTATCTCGCGACGCTGAAGTCGGTGCCTGAGCAGCTCTACGAGGCGGCGGCGATCGACGGCGCGACGGGGCTGCAGAAGATCCGCTACGTGTCGCTGCCGATGCTGCGCAACATCATCAGCATCACGGTGCTGTTTAGCCTGATCGTGACGTTTGCCAACTTTGATATCGTCGAGATCCTGACCTCCGGCGGGCCGGCAGACACGACGCATGTGTTTGCGACCTACGCCTTCCAACTCGGCATCGCGGGCGGCAATATCCCCGTGGGTGCAGCGGTCAGCCTATTCATCTTCCCGATCCTCGCGGTGTTCTCGATCTTCATCCTGCGCGGGGTGGGAAAGCGCGCGCGGGAGGGGATCTGAGATGAGCGGCGCTACGGCGGTCGCGGGCGAGTTTCAGCCGAGGCGGCGTGCGAGCATCAGCGGCGAGCGGCGCTGGGCGCTCTGGGGCAGCTACACGGCGCTCGTCGTGTTTGCGATCGGGTTCCTGATCCCGCCCTATTTCGAGCTGATTACCGCGCTCAAGACCTCGAAGGAGATCGGGTCGGGGCATGACCCCTGGTTTGTCCACGATTTCCATTTCCATTTCGGGAATTTCGCCGAGGTCATCAGGAACCCGGATTTCCAGATCTTCTTCCTCAATACGATCAAGGTGACGCTGGTCGTGGTCGCGGTGACGCTGGTGATCTCGGTGCTCGCGGCCTACGCGCTCGCGCGCATGCGGTTCTTCGGTAGCGGCGCCTTCGCGACGGGGGTGTTCCTCACCTACCTCGTTCCCGAATCGCTGCTCTTTATCCCGCTGTTCAAGGTGATGTCGTTCCTGCACCTGATCAACAGCACGTGGTGCCTCGCGCTGATCTGGCCGACACTTTCGGTGCCGTTCTGTACCTGGATTATGATCGGGTACTTCGCCTCGATTCCGAAGGAGCTCGACGAGGCGGCGATGATCGACGGCGCGACGCACTTGCAGATGCTGTGGAAGATCTTCATTCCGGTGGCGCTGCCGGGCATCATCGCCGCCACGATCTTCGCCTTCACCGTCTGCTGGGGCGACTTCCTCTACCCGCTCGCCTACCTGTTCACGAGCAACCAGATGGTGCTGACCTCGGGCATCGTGGGAACGATGATCCACGGCGACGTGCTTGACTGGGGCCACATCTTCGCCGCCAATACGTTAGCCGCGGCGCCGCCGGTTTTGATCTATGCGTTCCTGATGGACTACTACATCGCGGGCCTGACGACGGGCGCGACGAAGGGGTAGAGGGAGAGCTGGCAGAGGTCACGCTGCGCGGCGTCACCAAGTCGTACGATCAGCACTGCAGGCGGTGAAGGGCATCGACCTCGATATCGCCGACGAGGAGTTCGTGGTGCTAGTGTCCTGCCCCCGAAGTCCGCCGTCTGTTGCGGCGGACGGAGGGGACAAGCAGGCCACTGAAAACAAAAGAGAGTGTCCCGATTCCGGCCGCTCACAGATGATCAGGAACTTCGGAATCGGGACACTAGCCGCGGTCATTCCGCCTCGAATCCCTGGTCCTGGAATTTCAAGGCGCGGCTGTTTTCGGTCACCGTGCGCACGAGATGCTCTGGCGCGCCGTTGGGGAGTTTTGCATCGATCTCGATGATAACGGTGACTTCCGCGCCGACCTGACCCGCGAGGTGGGCGACCACCTCCTCGGCGATGCGGCCCGCGTCGCGCCCGACGCGGTTTGAATCCACGCGCACCGAGCCGTGGAAGCGCCGGAACTGCGGCGCGGCCGGCGGAGCCGGGGGCGTTCCAGCCGGGCCGGGGCGAGGGCCGGAATCTCCGCCACCGGGGCTGGGGGATGGACCGGGAGCCGGCGGAGGCCGCGTCTCCGCATCCAGTTGCCTGCTCGCCACCTCCGGCTTGACCAGAACGCCGGCACTGTCGGCGCTGATGCTGATGTCGCGTCCACACTGGAGCCCGCGATAGCGGCCCGTCGCCTCGTCGTAGCTCTCGGCGTAGCCGAACGTGTCCACGCGCCATGTCAGCAGCGCGAGCCCATCCCGGATCGCCCGCGTAAGCACCTCGGGCCCGGCGAGGCGCGGCAGATAGAGATAACGGGCGAAATCGTCGATAAGCTGCTTCACCGCGACGTGATCGCCGCGCCAGAGCGGAATGTCGTCCAGATACTTGCGCAGGATCGTCGCGCCGAGCTTTGCGATCAGCCGCTCATCGCCGCGAAGCTTCTTGCCGGCCCGGGCCGCCAAGGCGTCGCTGCCGATGAGCCGTGAGGCCTGCCAGACAACCGGCGCCTGCGGCGTCGCTTGCTCCGGAACGAGCAGCCATTGATACGTCTCGGGCAACCTTGCCTTCACCGCGCCGTCTGCGGCACGCATGCGGGTTTCGGCTTGCCGGGCCTGGTGCGGGGCGAGGTTGCGCGTCTCCTTCTCGGCGACGATCTTCGACCACGCCAGATACTTGCAAAGCACCTCCTCGAGATCCGGGAGCTGCGGCTTGTCGGCCGCGAGAAAGACGAGCGTGTTCCGGTAAAGCCGCGGCGCGTTGCCGCGCGATTCAAGGATCGCTTTCGCTGCCGTCTCGGCGGGGCTGCCGCTTCCCTTGGCGTAGGGATGTTCGGCGGACAAAACCACCAGGTGCGCATCATAATCGTCGGGCACATCCGCGCCCGAGCGCGGCAGCGGGTGGATGCGGGAGAATTCGCCGCTGTGCTTGAGATCGGCGCGCAACCGCGCCTCCAGCTCCGCGGCCACTTTGTCGGGCTCACGCCTGAGTTCTTCGGCGAGCTCATCGGCGAGCTTCGTGACCGTCGGCTGCGTCGCATACCAGGCGCGCGATCCGTCCTGATAGAGATAGGTGGCGGCCGAGGCGAGGCGGCGGAGCGCATCGCCGAAGACGGCCGGGCTCTCGCCCGGCATCACGCAGCCAAGCTTCACGCGCCGGTCCTCGAGCCCGCGATGGGCCGTGCCGCCGGTCGGTGCCGAGCCGAGATAGATCGTGCGCGCGACCCGCCGTGTCGCCGATATCTTGCCGAGATTGGGCACCTCGGTGTCGATCCGGAGCGGCAGCGAATTGGGGCCATCGACGTCCTTTTCGATGATCGGCACCCAATTGTCCGAAAGGTAGCGGGTCAGCTCGAACTGCACGCGCGGTTCGTCGATCGGGATGGTCGAGGGCAAAATCAGCGGACTGTGATCACCCTTTTCCCAGAGGTTGTGGATCACCGTCGCCATCAGGCGCAGCACGCCGCGTGTGCGCTGGAATTTCGCAAGCGTGGACCAGTCGCCGTAGAGCCGGTCGAAAATCTCGGGATGGATCGGATAGGCGGCCCGAATTCGTTTCTCGTAATCGCCGCTGTGGCATTCCGGCGGAAACTCCGCCTTCTGCGCCCGGTAGAGATCGGCGAACGCCCGCGCCGTGAGATCGCGCTGCTTGAACATCTCGCCCGTCATCGGCTCGAACAGCCGGCGCCGCACGATTTCGAAACCTTCTTCCGCCGTTGCCGGCCGCCACGATGACTCGACCCGCCCGACGACGTTGCGCAGCCGGTCCAGCGCGTCCCGCCCGCGCATGCCGCCCACTTCCACGTCATCGGCCTCGGCGTGCGGCGACCCGGGCGTATCGGATGCCGGCAAGGAGACGACCAGCAGGCAGTTTTTGGCGAGCTTCGCCGACTCGGTCAGCGCCTGGGCGAAGGTGAACTGCGTTTCGAAGCTGCCGGCCGGCAGGTCGCCCTGGTCATGGAGCTGGCGCGCGTAGGCGACCCATTCGTCGATCAGCACGAGGCAGGGGCCGTATCCCACGAACAGCTTGCGCAGCACGTCGCCCGGACTGGTCGCTTTCGCATCGTCCTCGGCGATGCGCGCGAAGCCGGCTCTGCCACCGAGCTGCCAGGCGAGTTCTCCCCAAAGCGTCCGCACCACCGTGCCGTCGGGCTTGGTGACGGGGTTGCCCGGCGAAATCCGGTTGCCGACCAGAACGACGCGGTTCGCCTTCGGCAGCAACTTCATTCCGGCTTCGGCCAGCAC
>JBOHMN010000340.1:0-2714 GCA_050730175.1 Acetobacteraceae bacterium
CGCGAGATCCGCCATGCAACGCGCGTGCTCGGCGTCGTCCAGCACCGTTTCGTCCAGGATCTCCGGGCGCGTGCTGCGAACCGACAGGTCAATCATGCAGCCATGCGAAAGCGGAAGCTCTCGGCGACCATGCCCGGACCGAAGGCGAGCGTCATTCCGCGCGCCCGCCCCGCGCGCTCGGCCAGCATCCGCGCGAGCACAAACATCACTGTGGCCGAGGACATGTTGCCGAAATCACGCAGCACAGCGCGCGAATGGCTGAGTGCGTCGGGATCGAGCGCGAGGCCGCATTCCACAGCGTCGAGCACGCTGCGGCCGCCAGCATGCACGGCCCAGAGATCGATCGCCTGCGTGCCCTCGCCGCGCAGGATGCTGTCTGTTTCGCCCTGCGCGCGGGCCTCGGCCAGGGCCTGCGCGATGCGTGTGGGGACATGGCCCGATAGATGCATCTCGAAGCCGTGGTCGCCGATCTGCCAGGTCAGGAGGTCGCCGCTGTCGGCGATCACTTCGGTGCGGAAATCGCCGAGCGCCATACCGATCGGATCGGCGCTGACCAAGGCCGCCGAGGCGCCATCGGCGAACAGGAGGAACGAGAGCACGCTTTCGAGGTCCGCCGTTTCCTGCATGTGCAGCGTGCACAGCTCGGCATTGACCACCAGCACGCGCGCGTCCGGGTCGGCCAATACTGCCTCACGCGCGATGCGCAAGGCCGGAACCGCGGCGGCGCAGCCCATGAAGCCAACTAGTGTGCGCTGCACCTCCCGCCGCAGCCCGAGGCGCTGCGAAAGCTGCAAATCAAGCCCTGGCGCAGTGAAGCCGGTGCAGGAGACGACGATCAGATGCGTCACCCGCCGGACCTCCTCTGGTGCGGCGAGGGCCGCGACCGCGCGCGCGGCGAGCCCCAGCGCCTCGGTCTCATAGAGGGCCATACGTGCCGCGGTGCCGGGGAACGCACCGCGGCGGTAAAAGCCGGCGGCATCGATCTCGCCGGCGGTGAGGTCGCCCGGGCGCAGTGGCGAGAAGCGGTGCGCGATCCCCGCCCGCTCCGTCATGCGCGTAAAGAGCCGCCGGTCGCGCGGTGCCAGCAGGGCCCGCGCGAAATCGGTGAAAAACGCATGAATATCGTGATCAGGGACGGCCGTGCCGATCCGATTGAGATACGCTTGCGCCACGTTGTCTCCTTCCCCGGCCTGCGGCGCCGGGCAACCGTCACACCCGGATCGCGTTCTGGTTGTCCGGGCCACGTGATTGAGGGCAGGGAAACCCGATGAGCGAGCACGAATACGCTAGCAAGCGCGAGAAGTTGGAGCGGCTGCTGAACGACCCCACGACGCCGACCGAGCCGGCGCGGGTCTGGTCGCTGCTGGCCGAAATCGAGCGCGCGGGCGCCGAAGCTTCGGACAAACTCGCCTGACCGCATCCTTCAGCAGTCACTGCCGCGCAGACTCCAGCTCGATACCAAGGTAAGTCAACTAGCGAATGAACCTTTCCCCTCGCCGCAGACCGGTCACGCTCCCCCGAAGTGGTCACGATGCGCACCGACTGGACGCGGCCACCGGCGTCCCGACTGAGGGAGCGGCTGATGAAGTGGATTGCGGGATACTCATCCACATCGAAATAGGAGGGCGAGCGGAGCATGGCGACTGCCCATCCCTGCGCCATCCAGGCAGAGCGGGCCTCGACGGTGACGTCGATGCGACATCGTGCGGGATGCTCGGGATCGATCCAGAACCTCCCTGTGAATCGAGTAAAGCGGCCCTTGAGATTGAGCAGGCCGCGCTCGGTGACGGAAAAATCGACGGAACTGCTGATCGATCAAGTAACCGGGACGAGCAGCATGCGCCGGCAGAGCGGCGACAACAACCGAAAGCGCGAGGAAGAGCCCGAGCGCGAGCGAGATGCATCGGCAGCGCGCCAGCGGCGTCAACCCACGCCAGCGAGGCGACGCAGAGGCAGACCCGGTGGAAATCACCGCCTGCTTCCGAATTTCTTTGCCGCTTCCTTTTCGATCTCCTTGCCGTTCGGCGTGGCTAGTCGTTGTCGATTTTCCCGCCGTTCGGCGCGAGCAGGTACCACTCTCCTCCGAAATGCTTGATGCCTTCGCCGGCGGTGCTTCCGGCTCCGTTGTCGCCCACGTAGTAGTACAGAGGCATGCCGTCGTACGTCACTTGCATGCCACCCCCGCGCGGGATCGTGCCGAGCAGCTTCGCGTCAACGCCGGGTCCGGCAACCGGCGCGCCGGACGTCATCATCGGAGGCCAGGCCTTCGCGCAGGCCCCCTCGCATACGCTCTTGCCTTTGCTGTCGGCCGTGAAGAGATAGGCCGCATGTCCGTCGTCGTCAGAAAGGTAGGTTCCGAAAGAGGCGCTGTGCTGGGTAACCAGCTTTTCTGGCTCCGCCGCAGGCGCGGCAGCGCTGGCCGCGAGAAGAGCACCAAGCGTCAGGGACACGGCCACGCCGGTTTTGATTGCTATCATTGGAGTTCCCCTTTCGCAATCGGATCGCAGGGTGCGACGCACTCGCCGCTCACCGATACGATAACACCTGCTGTGCCAACGTATTCCCCTGTTTAACCCAGATTTCCTAGATGGCGGGTCTCCTCACCTCATCCGAGTGAAGGTTCGTTGTAGGCGCTCAACATCATCGGCGGCTGTGCTCGATTTCATGGACGGCACAGCCATGGCAGCGAGTTGGATGACGCCCAAGAATTGCAT
>JBOHMN010000341.1:0-10778 GCA_050730175.1 Acetobacteraceae bacterium
GTTCTCGAAACAGGCGAGATCGTCGATCAGGGAACGCCGGCCGAGCTTGCCCGTCGGCCCGGCCCTTATCGCGACCTGCTCGACCGCCAAAGCCTCGTTCCGCTCGAACGCGCCGCCTGAACCGGCCAGCGCGGCTCTGCTGCCAAGACGCTGGCGGCGGCAGAGCGCGCTGCCGCAACTCGCGCCCTGCCAGCAGTACCACGGCATCGCCCACGGCACGATCTGCCCGCGAAGTGCCGTCCCTTGAATGCGGCCCCGCCCTAGACCTCCGGCTCAAAGCCCCAGCTCACCGGCTCAGGCGTGCTTGCAGCAGAGCCCTGAGCCGCCTTCGGCAAGTCCTGCCGCAGCGGTCGCTCCGGGTACCTCGTCACCGACGTGTGTGCTATGCTCCGCGCGGCTGCCCCCGCATGCATGGGGCTCTGCGCCGGCCATCCGGCACGACCCGCGCCTCTCTGCATGCCAAGGGGCAAGCTGCTGGTCGCTTGGCAGGGTCTGGTCAATTGGCTTGCCACGGCTCATGCCAATGACGCGGCCGCATTTGGAGGGACACGAGATGATCAAGCGATGGGCTGTCTTTGTCGGTGCGTTAGGTCTCGTTGGAGCGTTCGGGGTTTTCGGCTGCGCCCCGGCATCCGCGGCGTGCACGATCACGGTCGGTTCGGTGATGTCGCTGACCGGCTCGCTCGGTTCACTCGGGCAGCCGATTGCCAAGGGGGCCGAACTCGGCGTCGCGGACCTCGACGCCGCCGGCGGCGTCAACGGCTGCACGCTCAAGCTGTCGCTGTTGGACGACCAGACCAGCCCGTCGGTCGGGGTCGACGCTGCGAAGAGGCTGGTCGATGTGCAGCGAGTCCCCGCGATCATCGGCGCATTGTCGAGCGGTATCAGCGCGGCGATCCTGACGTCGGTTACAGCGCCGAGCAAGGTCGTGCTGATATCACCGTCTTCGACTTCGCCGACCTTCACGCAATTGGCCGAGCAGGGCAAGACCGGCGGCTACTGGTTCCGCACCTGCCCCTCGGACGCCCTGCAAGGCGTGGCCATGGCTCAGGTCGCGCATAATGCCGGCGTGCAAAAAGTTGCAGTCCTGTATCTCAACAACGCCTACGGTCAGGGTCTTAGCGCAGCGTTCGCCAGCTCGTTCAAACGGTTCGGCGGCACGGTGACAGAGAACGTCACCTACAACCCGAGCCAGCCATCATACCAGGCCGAGGTGACGAAGGCGTTGAGCCCGAGACCCCAAGCGCTGTTCCTGATCGGCTACCCCGGGGATGGCACGACCGTCATGCGCGAATGGATCGCGGCCGGCGGGCCTCAGGTACTCCTGGCTCCTGACGGCCTGCAGTCGCAGAGCTTCGTCGATGACGTCGGCGTGCAGTACCTTAAAGATGTGCACGGCACCGTGCCTGGATCCAGTGATACGCCGTCGCTCGCGACCTTCGAGGCCGAGTACAAGGCCAAGTTCGGCGCTGTGCCGGCGCAACCCTACCTGACGACTGCCTACGATGCCGCGGTTCTGATCGGGCTCGCGATGGAGCAGGCGAAGAGCGACACCGGAACTGCGATTCGGGACGCAATCCGCAAGGTTACCGACCCGAACGGCGAAAAGATCTATGCCGGAGTAGCCGAGCTGAGGAAAGCCAGGGAATTGCTGTCCGAGGGCAAGGCGATCCAGTATATCGGGGCGGCGGGCCCGCTGCAGTTCGACAAGAACGGCGACATTCTGGCCCCGATCGAAACCTGGAGCGTGGTGCACGGCAAGGTCACGCCCACCGGCGTGATAACGGTCGCCGAGATCGAGGCGATTCGCGGCGCGAACAAGAAATAACAAGCGCGGACGGGCCTGCACGGGCAGCCTGCAAACGGCGGCCCGTGCATGGTGGAGGCACCGATGGCCATGCTCGAGGTCCGTGACCTGGTCAAGGAGTTCGGGGGCCTGCGCGCTGTGGACGGCGTATCGTTCACACTCTCCGAGCATACCATTACCGGCTTGATCGGGCCCAACGGCGCCGGAAAGACCACCCTCTTCAATACGATTGCCGGGATTCATCGACCAACATCGGGCACGATCTCATTCCTCGGTCGCCGCATCAGCGGCTTGGCGCCACATCGGATCTTCGACGCGGGGCTGGCGCGCACCTTCCAGATTCCGCGCCCGTTCGCCGAAATGACCGTACTTGAGAACATGATGCTGGTGCCGATCCGCCAGTCGGGGGAACGGTTCTGGAACAACTGGTTCGCCCGCAAGCGGGTCCGCTCGGAGGAACGCGGCGCACGCGCACGCGCACGCGAATTGTTGGACTTCGTCGGGCTTGAAAAGCTATCGGGCGAGTTTGCGAAGAACCTGTCAGGCGGGCAACAAAAGCTCTTGGAACTGGCCCGTGTCATGATGGCGGAACCGCAGCTGATCCTGCTCGACGAACCCGGCGCCGGCGTGAACCCGACGCTGCTCGCGACCATCATGGACAGGCTCCAGGAGCTCCATGCCCGCGGCATCACCTTCCTGATCATCGAGCACAACATGGATCTGGTGATGCAGTTGTGCAATCCGGTGCTGGTGCTCGCCCAAGGGAGGCTGCTGCTCGAGGGCCGGCCCGAAACGGTGCAGAATGATCCGCGCGTGCTCGAGGCCTACCTGGGAGGGGAGCCGGAATGAATGTCGCGCCAGCGACACCGCATCCGGAATCGGCGCTGGCGGTGCGCGGGTTGGTCGCCGGTTACACACCCGAGGTCGACATCCTGCGCGGCGTGAACCTCGAGGTGCGACGCGGCGAGATCGTGACCGTACTCGGGCCGAACGGCGCCGGCAAGTCGACGCTGATCAAGACCATCGCCGGGCTCGTGCCGGTGCGGCGCGGGGAGATGTTGCTGTTCGGTCGGAGCCTAGTCGGCAACGCGGCGTACCGCATGGTGAGCCGCGGCTTGGCCTATGTACCGCAGACGAACAATGTGTTCGCACGGATGTCGATCCGGGAAAACCTTGAGCTGGGCGCTTGCGCGCGCCGAGACCGCAGTGAAATCAGCCAGGACCTGACCAGGATGTACGAGCTTTTTCCGCGACTCGGTGAGCGGCGCAGGCAGGCGGCCGGTACGTTGTCGGGTGGCGAAAGGCAGATGGTCGCGGTTGCACGGGCGCTGATGGCGCGCCCGACGATGTTGATGCTCGACGAGCCTTCGGCAGGCTTGTCGCCGAAGCTGGTCGGAGCGGTGTTCGCGAAGGTACGTCAGGTGCGGGATCTCGGCGTCACGCTCTTGATCGTCGAGCAAAACGCCAAGGCGGCACTCGCAATCTCAGACCGCGGATACGTGCTGGCGCAGGGGCGGGAGCGGATCAGCGACGAGGCGGCTGCGCTCTTGGCGAATCCCGAGGTTGGCGCGTTGTATCTCGGAGCGAGGCGGGGGCTCATATGATCGCGCAATACGTCGCCGACGGCGTGGTGCTGGGCGCAACGCTCGCACTGGGCGCAATCGGCCTGACGCTAACTTATGACATCCTGCGCTTCGCGAATTTCGCGCACGGCGAGTTTCTGACGTTCGGCGCCTACTTCGCCCTGATCTTCGTCGGATCGTTTTCGGGCGGGGCGGCGCTCGGGCCGTTCACGTTCGGTTGGAATTTACTTGCCGCAATGGTCGCAGCGCTGGTGCTGACCGTGCTGCTGGCACTGTTGCTTGACTGGGTGGTATGGCGCCCTCTCCGCAAGAGCGAAGTGCCTATCGCACTCGTGATTGCCTCCTTTGGGGCATCATTGATGCTGCGCAACGTGGTGGTATTCTTCTGGGGATCGCAGCCCCAGTACTATACACGCAGCATCTCTATCATGCGCGAAGTGCTGCCGGGTGTGCGGATGACCGCGAATCAGGTGCTGCTGGTGCTGCTGACCATTGCACTGACGATCGCGCTGCACCTCTTTCTCAGCCGCACGCGGCTCGGTCGGCAGATGCGCGCTGTCTCCGACAATCCGTCGTTGGCGCAGGTCACCGGCATCGACGTGCGGCGGGTCGTACGGTGGGTCTGGATCGTCGGAGGCGGGCTTGCGGCGATCGCCGGCGTGATGTTCGGACTGACGGTGCAAGTGTCGCCCCAAATGGGGTTCACACTGATCCTGCCGCTGTTCGCTGCGGCGATTCTCGGCGGAATCGGCAGTGTTTACGGCGCGGTGCTCGGTGGACTGATTATCGGGCTCGCCGAGTCACTCTCGGTCCCGCTGATCGGCCCGGCATATAAACCAGCGATCGCCTTCCTGCTGATGTTCCTGGTTCTCCTGGTCCGGCCGACCGGCATCCTGGGAGAGCGATCATGATCGGCGTTGCCTCCTATCTAATGTTCTTTCTCATCCAGGCACTGATCTTCGCAGTCGTCTGCCTGGGGCTCAATCTGGAGTGGGGCTACACTGGTCTCTTCAATGTCGGCGTTTCAGGCTTCTACCTGGTCGGCGCCTATGCGTTTGCGCTGCTGTCAGGGCCCGCCCATCCGGGTGTCATCGGCGGGCTACACCTGCCCTTCGTCCTCGGGGTGGTCGGTAGCATGGTCGTAGCAGGCGCGGTCGGGTTCATCGTCGGCATTCCGACGCTACGCCTGCGCGAAGACTACCTGGCGATCGTCACGATTGGTATCGGTGTCTCCCTGCAACTGGTCGCACTCAATGCGGACGCATTGACTGGAGGAAGCCGCGGCCTCACCGATATCCCACGGCCGGCATGGGACCCGACCCGTGGGGTGTTCGGCGGAAACCTGCTGCTGCTTGGCCTGATGATCGCCGTAGTGGCGCTGCTGTACGTGGCGCTCGAGGCGATGGTGCGCTCCCCCTGGGGCCGCGTGCTCAGGGCAATCCGGGAGGACGAACAGGCGGCTGCGTCGCTTGGCAAGAATGCGTTCGCTTACCGCATGCAGTCGTTCGTGATCGGGTCGGCAGTCATGGGGCTCGGCGGCGCGCTGAATGCCAGCTTCATCGGTTACATCAGCCCGGAGGATTTCTTCCCGATCCTGACCTTCCAGATCTGGAGCATGCTGGTCGTCGGTGGCAGCGGCAACAACAAAGGCGCAGTGCTGGGCGCGGTACTGATGTGGGGGGTCTGGACCATGAGTGGCAGCGTCGCGCAGTCCTTGTTGCCGGCGACGATGCAGATCAAGGGCGGCGCGGCGCAGGTCATCTTGATCGGGGTGGTGCTGATTGTGGTTCTGGTGCTGCGTCCGCGCGGGCTGATCGGCGAGGAGGCCGTCGTGTCGCATGATGCACGGATCGAGGCGATCCCCTTAGCACGGTAGCCACGCCGGCCGCAGCCTTGGAATCGCCGCAGGAGGCGGCACGGCCCGATGCCGCTCGGTGCTATGCACATCGTGAGCGGCATCGCCACAAGGAGGGATAAGCCATGAGCCTCGCAGTTGGAGTCATCGGCGCGGGAGTGATGGGTGCCGAGCACGCCCGCATCCTGCGCGAACAGACGAGGGGCGCACATCTCGCTGCGGTCTGTGACGCAGACCCCGCGCGAGCGGTCGGGGCCGCCGCGGGGGCGCGGGCCTTCGCCGATGCGCACGCGTTGATCACCTCGAACGACGTGCAGGCGGTGGTCGTCGCATCGCCTGATGCAACGCACGCCGAATACGTCCTTGCAACGCTTGCCGCCGGCAAACCGGTGCTCTGCGAGAAGCCGATCGCGGCAACCGCGGCGGACGCCCTCCGTGTCGTCGACGCCGAGGTGGCGCTCAGCCGCCGCCTCGTGCAGGTTGGCTTTATGCGCCGGTTCGATGCCGGCTATGCCGAGATGCGACAGGCACGCATGGAAGGAAGCATCGGCACGCCCACAGTGGTGCATAACGTGCATCGCAATCTCGCCGCGCCGGAGTGGTTCACAGGCGCGATGGCAGTGACCAATGCCTTCATCCACGAGATCGACATCAGTCGTTGGCTACTCGACTCGGAGATCGTGGCGGCGCAAATCTTCCCAGCCGGCGGCGTGGGCACGCTGGTCATCGTGATGCGCACGGACAAGGGCGAGATTATTTCGACCGAGGTGAGCGTGAATGGCGGCTACGGCTATCACGTCCATGCCCAAATCGTCGGCACGAACGGCACCATTGAGACCACGGTGCCCACCCACACACTCACAAATCAAGCGGGCGTGCATGCCTTTCAGTTCCCGCCGAACTGGGTTCCGCGCTTTGCACAGGCCTACCGCGACGAAATGCAGGCCTGGGTGGACGCCATCGCGAGAGGCTCCGCGACCGGCGCCTCTGCCTGGGATGGTTATGTCGCCACAGCAATCGCCGAAAACATCGCGGCCTCGCTGCCCGGCGGTCTCGCGGTCGAGATTGCATTGCCGGCGCGGCCGCCGCTTTACGCCGAGAAGGTCTGACCACGCCGAACCCCTTCCCGCCGAGCATCACTCTGGACGTGCGAAGCGATAAGGTTGCTACGCGCGGGTCCCGATGCGACACCGGGGGCAGCTCAGATGCGACACCGGGACTGCTCGCTATCCGCTCAGGCGTTTTGCAGTCGGGACGAAATAATGGCCCCCAGTGCGTTCGCCCAAAATAACGGTCTCCAGGCCGTCCAGATGCCCGGTTTTGGTGGTCGAGTTAAGTGAGCGCAACCATCATGGCTCGTGCGCAGAAGTCTTGGCCGGCCGCACGAATTTTCCTGCTCAGGCACATCGGCACCGACCTTGTCGCAAATGGCGCATCTCGTTAGGACCAGGAAAAGCGCTCGGGATGCGTGGCAGCGGACCGTTGTTCCCGGGCGCCTCGCAAGCAAGGATTGAACAATGAACCGCGTGCGCATGGCTGTCATCGGGGCCGGCATCTGGGGCGAGAACCACGCAATGGCCTACGCGACCTATCCGGCTGCCGATCTGGCCTACATCTGCGACTTGGACGCCGATCGCGCTCGCAGACTTGCAGAAAAGGTCGGCTGCAAGTGGACAACCGACCTCAACGAGATCGCGCACAGCGATGTCGATGCGGTGAGCATCGCGACTCCCGATCATGCGCACAAGCGGCCGTGCCTCGCAATGATTGCCGCCGGTAAGCACGTGATGGTGGAAAAGCCATTGACCACGAGCGTCGCCGAGGGGCGCGAAATCGTCGCTGCAGCCGCGGCGCGCGGTGTCAAGCTGATGGTGGATTTCCAGCTACGGTGGCATCCGCAATACATGGCCGCCAAGCACGTCATGGAGACGGGTGAGCTCGGCGAGGGCGTGATGGGCCATGCGCGCCTTGGCGACACGATTCATGTGCCGACCGAGATGTTGTCCTGGGGGCGCGCCTCCGGTCCGGAGTGGTTCCTGTTCCCGCACATCATGGACGTCACGCGCTGGATCCTTGGGGAGGAGCCCCAGGAAGTGTTCGCTCGCGGTACCAAGCGTGTCCTGAAGGGGCTGGGCATAGACGCGTACGACGCGGTGCAAGCCTCAGTGCAGTTCGACCGTACCTTCGTCACGTTCGAGACCTGCTGGATCATCCCGAACAGCTACCCGACGGTGGTCGAGAACAAGTTCACGCTGTACGGAAGCAAGGGCTGCATCCATCTCGACAGCACGCCAGGCATCGCCATCGCTAGCGACCGCTACAAGTATCCATTCGCCAGCGCTGCGATCACGCGCTACGGCAAGCCGTTCGCGCATTTCTACGAGTCGATCCGCCATTTCGCCGATTGCATCGCTTCCGGGGTGGAGCCCAAGGCGACTGGGCACGATGGGCTGGTCGCGACCGCTATGATCGAGGCAGCCATGCGCTCCGTCGAAAGTGGGCGGCCCGTCAAGATTGCGGAAGCGTTGAGCGGCTGACCGGTCAGGCTTCCGCGCGCGGCTTGGCGAAATCAGCGGATCGGCATGGAATAAGGGCCTCGTTTTGCTGGTGATCGGCACCGCAATGGTAACCCCTGGACGGTGGGTTCGGAGCGCTTCAGGTGCCTGACACGGAGATGAAATAGCCGTTGGCTGACGTGCTGCCTTTGCAAAGCAATCAAGCAGCTCCGGCCGAAATCCGCGCCCGATCAAGGTGGCCCCACGGCCACCTGGTCCAGGACGATAGAGAGCGCTGCCTCGGTCGGCTCGATCGGCGCCGGCAGATCGGGAATCGCCGCTGCCGGCACGTCCTTGAGCCCATGGCCGGTCGCCACCGCCACCACGCGCTGGCTGCGGTCGAGCCAGCCGGAAGCGACCAGGTTGGAAATCGCCGCAACCGGCACAGCAGCGCTCGGCTCGACGAACAGCCCCTCGCGTTCGGCGAGCGCGCACACCGCCCTGACCACCGCCTCGTCAGAGACGGCGACCGCGGTACCGCCGCAGCGACGGAGCCACGCGAGCGTGTAGTCGCCGTCGCGCTCGTAGCCCGCAAGCGTGTCGTTGAGCGCGCTTGCGATCGTGTGTTCCGGGGTCCAGGCGGTCACCCTTGCGCCGCTCGTGAACGCGCGAACAATCGGTGCGCATCCCGCCGGCTGCACCGCGACGGGGCGGGGCACATGCTCGATCAGGCCGAGTGCCTGCATCCGTGTGAAGCCTTTCATAACCCCGGCCAGCAGCGGGCCGCAGGAGATCGGCAGCAGCAACACCTCCGGCCGCATCGCCGCAATCTCATAGGCGATGGTTGCGTAGCCATCGACCCCGTATGGGTTGCAGTATGTCGTCGTAAGGTTGACCCAACCGAATCGCCGTGCCGCGACGGCAGCAAGCCGGCAGCAATCGCTCGTTTCGCCCTGGACGGTCACCAGCCGCGCGCCGTGCACCAGGATCTGCGTGAGCTTGCTCCGCGGCGCCGTCGCCGGCACCAGCACCACCGCCGGCAATCCCGCGCGCGCCGCATAAGCGGCGGCCGAGGCTCCGGCATTGCCGCTGGATGACAGCACCACGCCGCGCTTCCCATACTGGCGGGCGAGCGAAATGGCCACAGCGATGGCGCGGTCCTTGAACGAGCTGGTCGGCATGATCGCATCGTTCTTCACCCAGAACGTCTCAAGGCCGAGTTCTGCCCCGAGCCGCGCGCAGGTGAGCAGCGGCGTGCGTCCCTCGCCGAGCGTCACGCGATACACGGGCGCGCAGTCCGGCAGAAACCTCCGCCAGTGCCAGATGCCGGGGTTCCCCGCTTCGTCCGATACTGTCTCCGGCTTGTCGGGAAACCTCGCGTCGAGGATGCCGTCACAGCGCGGACAAGTGGAGGGCATGTCGCGTATAGCCGCGTGCTGGCCGCACTCGGTGCAAACGAGGCGTTCTTCGTTTGCAATTCCGCCCGCGAGAGCAACATCAGCGGCGAGTTCCTGCATTGTGTGCTCTCCCCCGGCCGCGGCGCTCACGCGGCGAGCGGCCGGGTCGCCGCGCGCAACTCGCGGAAATTGTCGCGAAGATGCTCGGCGGCCCTGAGCGCCAACGCCGCGACCGTCGGCGTAGGGTTGGCCACGCCCCCAGTCGCGAACACGCTGCCGTCAATGACGAACAGGTTCGGCACGTCCCAGGTCTGGTGCCAGCGATTGACGACCGAGGTCGCTGCCGAATCGCCCATGCGGCAGGTGCCGAGCAAGTGCCAAGCCGGGGTGCGGTACACACCCTCGGCGTCCACATAGTCCTGCACGCTGCATTCGAAAGCGGCGGCGGCGGCGGCGATGTCACGCAGCCGATCCCCCATGAACCGCATCATGCGGCGGTCGTTTTCGCCGGGCACGTAATGCAGCCGCGCGACCGGCACGCCGTCATCGTCGCGCCGCTCGTGGTCAAGGGTGACGCGGTTGTCAGGGTTCGGTAAGTCGTCGCCAATCGCGTGAATCGCGATGCCGTGGTCGAAATGGCGCTCGAACCAGTGATGATGGTCGCGTCCCCAGGGAGCTCGCGCCTCGGTGACGTAGCCGATCGCCTGCTCGCCCGCGGCACCGCTGTTGAGGCAGTTGAAGTTGAAGCCATTGAGGAAGCCGCGCGAGACGTCTGTCTCGGCAAACTCGCGGCTGATGAGCGTCGCGACGTAGCCGACATGCGCGGCAAGCGGCGCCTCGACCCAGAACTCCGCCGAGACGAGCGTGTGGTGCAGCAGATTGCGCCCGACCTGATCGGAAGCGTTCGCGAGATTGTCGGAGGCGAGTAGCAGGCGCGGCGTGCCGACGCCGTTGGCGGCGAGGATCACCACATCGGCGCTCTGAAAATGCCGCTGCCCAGTCCGGCGGTCGAGATAGATGGCGCCGGTGGCGCGGCCGTCCCTGGCTTTCTCGATACGGAGCACGCGCGCGAGGGTCCTGAGTTCGGTGCCCGCTTCCAGCGCCTTCGGCCAGACGGACAGCGAGAACTTGCTCATCGACCCGCGCGGGCAGCCGTTGCAGATGCCACAGCCGTTGCACGCCGGCCGCCCCTCATAGTCTACGGAGATCACGCCCGCTGGTACCGGCCACCAGTGCCAGCCGAGCCGATCGAAGGCGCTCGCGAGGCGCCGCGCAGCGGTGCCCATCGGCAGGGGTGGCGTGGGATACGTCGCAGGCGGCACCGCTGGGTCGCCGGGGAGTCCGCTGACGCCGATCAGACGGTCGGCGCGCTCATAAAACGGCGCAACGTCCTCGTACGTGATCGGCCAGTCGGGTGCGAACCCGTGCTCGCGGCCCTTGCGGAAGTCGGAGGGGCGGAACCGCGGCCAGATGGCGCCATACACGTTGGTCGAGCCGCCGACGCCGTTCCACATCATAACTTGCGAGGAATCACTCACCACCGGAAAATCGTCGGTGTGGCGCCGCACGTTCAGGTCCGGGTTCCAACGCGTGCGCCGCTGCCACTGCCAATCGGCGCTGTAGTGCGGGTGGTCCTTCGGC
>JBOHMN010000342.1:0-12111 GCA_050730175.1 Acetobacteraceae bacterium
CCATCGGGCTCGGCAAGCGGTCGCATGCGCTGCCAAGCCCTGCGCCCAGCCGCCGGCTCAAGCAGCAGGCCGCGCACTTCCGTCCCACCCAGCGCAAGCCACCGAATCGCCCGCGCATGAGACCAGCTGTTGAGCGTTCGAACGTCGCCTGCGCTCTGCATAGATGCCTCCCGTGACACTTCCCGACAAAGATGCGCACCGCCAGTCATGCCGACGGTCGGCGGTATCGTCGTGTGCCTCGGAGAGAGGGTTAAAATGGATCATATATAATCTTAGAGAAGGTATACAACAATCTGATAAGTCTCATCAGAGCGGCGCCGCCTCAATCTCCAGCCAAGCCCGCTCAGCCGGTGAAAGCGCCGGGCCCACCACGGCCCGAACGCGTGCGTGATAGGCATTCAGCCACGCAAGCGCGGCCGGGCCTAAGAGTTCCGGACGGATCAGCCGCCGCGCAAACGGCGCAAGCGTCAACGTCTCGAAACAAAGGAACCGTTTCCCGACTGCGCTCTGTCCAGACGAGCGCTCCGTGAGAGAGACCAATAGAAGATTCTCGAGCCTGATGCCGTAGGCGCCCGGCAGGTAGAGGCCCGGCTCGTTCGACAAGAGCATGCCGGGTTCAAGAGCGACCGGCTCTGCATGGCGTGAAATTCCTGCCGGGCCCTCATGGACGGAAAGAAAGCTGCCAACCCCGTGCCCGGTGCCATGGTCGTAATCCAACTCCCGATCCCAGAGCGGCCGGCGCGCAAAAGCGTCGAGCGCTGGCCCCGCAATGCCTTGTGGAAAACAGAGGGTGGCGAGCGCGATATGCCCGGCGAGCACCCGTGTGAACCGTTCAACTAGTTCAGCGGGTGGCTGCGCCGGGCCAGTCCAGAGTGTCCGCGTGACGTCGGTCGTTCCTTCGGGAAATTGCGCACCCGAGTCGATGAGATAGACCTCATTGGCGCAGATTGGCCGGTTGCTCGCCGCGCTCACACGGTAATGAATGATCGCGCCGTGCTCCCCTGCGGCAGAGATCGCGGGGAAACTTTCGCTGGCAAACCCGGCAAGGTCGCGGCGCAATGCCAGAAGCCGCGCCGCGGCTGAAAGCTCGGTTTCCTGGCCGCTTTTCCCGGCTTCCGCGAACCACGCAAGGAAGCGGGTGAGCGCAACAGCGTCCCGTGCCTGGGCCGCCCGCGCCCCGCGCTGCTCGGTCGCGTTCTTGCACGCCTTGGCCAGCCGGCACGGATCGGGGCCGCTCTTCACTGTGGCACCCGCGGCAGCAAGCGTCGCTGCAAACCACACGGGCGTCCCCGCGGGATCGACCCGGACCCCCCGGCCGCCAAGCGCCGTGAGCGCCGCACTAAGCGCGGACGGAGCCGCCAACGTGACCTCCGGCCCAAGCCACGCCAGCGTCTCTGCCGGCAACTTTTCTTGCGCCATGAAAAGACTGGCATGGCCATCCGCGAACAGAAGGGCGAAGCCGAGTGCGACCGGGGTGAATTCCAGATCGTGTCCGCGAACATTGAGAAGCCAGTTGATCGAGGCCGGATCGGAGAGCACGACCGCATCTTCCCCATTGGCCGCGAGCGCCGCGCCGAGGCGCGCGCGCTTGGCCTTTGAGTCCTCGCCGGCGAATGCAAGCGGATGGGGCAGGCAGATTCCGGTTGGCTCGGGCGGCCGGTCGGTCCAGATGAGATCGATCGGGTTCCCCTCCCGGCTGGCCGCAGAGCGTTCCGGGCCGGCAAACGCCACCATCTCGAGCCCGGCCTGCGCAAAGCGAGCCAGGGCATTGCCGCTGATCAGCATCGGATCGTAGCCAATCCGCGCGCCGGGTGCGGCCTCAGCGAGCCACCGCTCCGGCGGCTCTTGCTGGATGTGTCTCCGCTCCCATAAAGACCCGTCGGTCTCGGCCGCCGCTTGCAACGTGTAGCGCCCGTCGGCGAAAAGGGCGGCGCGCTCGCCGAGGACGATCGCGAGCCCGGCACTCCCGGTGAAGCCGGTTAGCCATGCCAGCCGCTCCGCGGAAGCCGGCACGTACTCCCCGAGATGGTCGTCCGACCGGGGCACGAGGCAGCCCGCGACATTGCGTTGCGCGAGCAGCGACCGCAGTTCCCGCAAGCTCGCAGCATGAGTCCTGGCCGGTATCGGGGGCATCAGATTGTCAATCCTACATATCTACTAACTGTTGCATGCTTTTATTGCATATCTGGTTGAGGGTATTGTGCACCTGCGAAGGCCACCGCTTGGATTATATTGCACTGCGACAAAACCCGCACGCCCAGGCCCTCATTGCCGCGGCGTGCTCCGGCTATAGACGAAAGGGACTCGCTGCGATGACTTCCTTCCACCTCCGCGGAGCCTCGCCCTACTTCGACAGTGAATTGCTTTCCGGGCATCAGGACACCCCCTCCCGGCGTGCAGCCCCTGCTTGGGCAGGCGCGCTCGGTCGCACGGTTCGCGCCTGGCTCGCGCATCTCGTCGAGTATTTTCACCGCCACAAGGTGATGGCCGAGCTGTACCGGTTGAGTGACCGGGACCTTGCCGATATCGGCCTCGTCCGCTCGGAGATTCACCTTATCTATTCTGAGGAGTTTGCCGCCCGACGCTATGCCGAGCAGCGTGACTGAAAAGAATTTGCCCGCCTGCTCGCAGGCTGTGGCATGCGCAGGTTCCCCGGGCGAGGAGAGCTCCTCCCGCTCCTCCCCGGGGAGCTCTACGCCCAAATGCTCGTCAATGCAGGGTCGGCGTCCGTAGGAACTGGGCGCGGTCCGCCGAGCGAACGGAGACTGTCGTCGTAATTTCGTCGCGCATCAGGCTCATGCGTACCTCCGCGCCGGCAGTTCCGGCTGACCACACCGTCTGCCATAGGGTCGAAAGGTCGCTGCTTTCTTCCGTGCCGACCGAGACCACCCGATCGCCCACCTGAACACCCGCTTTCTCCGCCGGTCCGCCTTTGGCCAGGCCGACGACGACGACACCCTCCTCCTGTTCAGCGGCAAACATGCCGAGCCACGGCCGGCTCGGCCTGTTGACACGACCATACTGCAACAGATCGTCCAGAATCGGTGTCAGGTGATCGACCGGCACCACCATGTTGATGTCGAGGCGGCGGCCCTGCGCATCGCCGCGCTGCACGAGCAGCGAGCCGATACCAAGCAGCTTTCCCGCGCTGTCAATCAATGCGGCGCCGCCCCAGAACGGGTGTGCAGGCGCCGTGAAAATCGCATCATCCAGCAGATACTCCCAATAACCGGCAAACTCCTGCCGGGCCACCACTTTGCTCGCGATCGCGTGCTGGCACCCGCCATCCGAAGCCACCACAACTGCATCGCCGACCCCGAGCGAGTCGGAGCGCCCTATTGCCAGGCTGGGAAGCCCGAGCCGCCCGAGTGACTGAACCAGCCCGAACCCGCTCTCCTGGTCGTAGGCAAGCGCGTGCGCCGGTGTCGGCCGACGGCCCTCAGTCCGCAGCCAGACGTGCTCGGCCTCGGTGATCAGATAGCCGATCGTTAACACCAGGCCTTCCTCGCGAATAACGACACCGCTGCCGGTCCGCTCGGTGCCGAGTGTCGTCGCAGTGAAGGCGTTGGATGGCACGACCGAGGTCACCCCGACGACTGACTGAAGGGCGCGATTCAGATCGAACGAATACTCGTCCGGGTCCGGCTGCAGCTCGCGCGGTATCTCCCAATCCCTCTCTTCGCTCACGGGTCCGTCTTTTCCGTGGGGCCGTCGTGTGTAGTGTGCTGGCCGCCCCTGGCCGGCAAACCTCCGCCGCCCCGCCGGGCAGCGAATCCTCTGCCAATATAGGCTGACCTGCCCGTCTTAGGCATTCTTCTCGCACCGCGTTTCCTGCCCCCGTCGCTTGCTGGTCAGGACAGCAAGCGAAAGGGGATAAGCAGGCCACGCGAAACAAAGAGTGTCCTGCCCCCGTCGCTTGCCGGCCGCCGGCGCGCCGCCTCCGGAAACGGCAGCTACTTACCTGAGCCCCGCCGTGAATGCGGCAATCCGCGCACAAGCCTCGGTGAGCGACGCCTCGTCCGTTGCATAGCTCACGCGCACATACAGGCTCATGCCGAAGCCGCTACCATGCACAACGGCGACGTGCACCTCTTCCAGAAGTGCATCTGCAAAATCCCGATCGGTTTGCAGCCGTCGCCCGCCGGCGCTTGTGCGGCCCAGGCAGCCGCCGACATTCGGATAGACGTAGAACGCGCCCTCCGGCTTCCTACAGACCAGCCCAGGCGCTTCATTCAGCAGGCGAGTCACGAGATCCCGCCTCTGTCGATAGATCGCGCGGCGCTCTGCAACCAAGTCCTGCGGGCCGTCGAGCGCGGCCGCCGCGGCCGCCTGGCCAACCGTCGATACCCCGGCCGTCGCCTGGCCCTGGATGTTGACCATCGCCTTGATCAGCTGCCGTGGCCCACCGGCGAAGCCGATTCGCCAGCCGGTCATCGCATAGGTTTTCGAAACGCCGCTCACCGTAAGCGTGCGATCGGCAAGGTCGGGCGCAACCGCGGCGAAGCTCGCAAGCTTGAAATCGTCATCATAGACAAGATGCTCGTACATATCATCCGTTGCGACCCAGACTTCCGGGTGGCAGCGGGTCACCGCCGCAAGCTCGTCAAGCTCGGCCCGCGTGCAAGCAGCGCCGGTCGGGTTGTTCGGCAAATTGAGAAGAAGAAGCTTCGTCTTCGCCGTGATCGCCGCTTCCAGATCTTCAGGTCTGAGCTTGAAGCCGTTGTTCTCAGGACAGTTCACAAAGACCGGCACGCCCTGAGCAAGCTTCGTCATCAGAGGATACGCAGTCCACGAAGGCCGCGGAATAACCACCTCGTCCCCAGGGTCGATCATCGCCATGATCGCGTCGTACAGCACCTGCTTGCTGCCGTTGCCAACCATGATCTGGTCCGCTGCAAAATCCAGCCCGTTCTCGCGGTGAAACTTCCGCCGCACCGCTTCCTTGAGCGCGGGCGCCCCATCGTGCGGGGGGTACTTCGTCTCGCCCGCAAGTGCCGCGCAATGCGCCGCCTCGATTGCGTGCGGTGGGGTGGGAAAATCCGGCTCGCCGATCGCAAGCGAAATCACCTTGGCGCCGGCTTCCCGCAAGGCCCGCGCGCGCACCGCTACCGTGCTGGTCGCCGCAACCGGCACGGCACCCAACCTCTCCGCAAGAGCGGGCATGGCAGGGCTCAGGAAAGGCTCTGGCAGAAATGCTGGATGCGCGTGCAGCCCTCGCGAAGAAGCTCGGTTGAGGTCGCATAGCTGACGCGGAAATAGCCCGGATACATGAAGGCTGCACCGTGCACCACAGCGACCCCTTCTTCTTCGAGAAGCGCGGTTGCAAAGCTTTCGTCATCGGCAATCCGCTTGCCGCCCGCACTCGTCTTGCCAATACACCCGTGGATCGCAGGATAAACATAGAATGCGCCCTCGGGCTTGTGGCAGGTCAACCCGAGAGCTGCGTTCAGCATCGAAACGACAAGATCGCGCCGTTCGTTGTAAACCTTCACCATGCGGGCAACCGAGTCCTGCGGCCCGCTCAGCGCCTCGACCGCAGCCGCCTGGCTGATCGAGGATGGGTTGGCCGTCGACTGGCTTTGCAGCTTGTCCATCGCCTTGATCAGCGGCACCGGTGCGCCGGCGAAGCCGAGCCGCCAGCCCGTCATCGCGTAGGATTTGCTGCAGCCGTTCATGGTGACAGTACGGGCTCTGAGCCGCGGCTCGACCTGCAACACGCTCGCCACGCGGAAGCCGTCATAGACGAGCTTCTCATAGATATCATCGGCGAATACCCAGATATCCGGATGCTTCAGCAGCACATCGCAGAGCGGCCTGAGATCCGCCGCGGAATAGGCGGCGCCGGTCGGATTGCAGGGATTGTTCAGGATGAACCATTTGGTTCGCGGGGTGATCGCCGCTTCGAGATCTTCGGCCTTGAGCTTGAAGCCGAAATTCTGGCCGCACGGCACGAGCACGGGCTCGCCCTCGGCAAGGGCGACAATGTCCGGGTAGCTGACCCAGCAGGGGGCCGGAATCACCACCTCGTCGCCGGAGTCGATCGTCGCCAGCATGGCGTTGAAGATCACCTGCTTGCCGCCGGTCGAAATGATGATCTCTTCCGGTTTGTAATCGAGCGCGTTGTCGCGGCGGAATTTTGCGGCGACTGCCTTGCGCAATGTCGGGGTTCCGGCGACGTCGGTGTACTTCGTCTCGCCCGCCTCGATCGCGCGGATCGCCGCCTTTTTGACGTTGTCGGGCGTATCAAAGTCCGGCTCGCCGGCGGACAGGCTGATCACGTCACGGCCGGCCGCCTTAAGGGCACGGGCCTTGGTGCTGATCGCGATGGTCTGGCTCGGATTGATCCGATCGAGACGCGCTGCGGTAAGGTGCATGGGAGATCCGGACAGCCGTTGCAGGGATGTGGAGAACAGCGCGGCCAACCTATCGTCTGGCGGGGACATCGGCAACCGCAGGCACGCCTCAATCCGGCATATCCGCCATGGCGCGCACGGCGATCGGGCTCGCTCCGCCGGCACGCAAGGCTCTCAGGCTCAGCGCGCCGTCTCGCTTGGAAAGGCGCTGGCCCGCTGCGTTTCGCAGCAGCGGGTGGTGGTGGTACTCGGGCGCAGGCCATCCCATGATCTTCTGCAAAAGCCGGTGCACCGCCGTCGCGGGGCGGAGATCGTCCCCGCGCGTGACAAGCGTGACGCCTTGCAGCGCATCGTCGTGCGTCACGGCGAGATGATAGCTTGCCGGAATCTCCTTCCGGCCGAGCACGACATCCCCGAACGCCATCGGCTGGCAGGAAATCTCTCTCCCGTCCTCCACGAACGTAAGCGGTCCGGCAAGCCGCGCGGCCGCCGCCATGTCGAGGCGGAGCGCATGGCTTTCGCCTGCATCCAGGCGCGCCTTGCGGTCTTTCCCATCAAGCCGGCGGCAGGTCCCAGGATAGCGGAGGGAGCCATCCGGCGCGTCGCCGGGCAGGCCGTGCGGTGCACTGGCGGAGGCCGCGATTTCCGTGCTGATCGCCTGCCGCGTGCAGAAGCAGGGGTAGATCAGGCCGCGCTCCTCGAGGGTTTTGAGCGCGACCCGGTATTGATCGAGATGGGCCGACTGCAACCGGACTTCGCCGTCCCATTCCAGGCCGAGCCAGGCGAGGTCCTCGAAGATCGCCGCAACAAATTCGGGGCGGCAGCGGGTCGCGTCGAGGTCCTCGATTCTGAGCAGGAAGCGCCCGCCCACCCGGCGCGCCCGCTGCCAGGCAACGAGTGCCGCTCTGGCGTGCCCGAGGTGAAGTAGCCCGGTCGGGCTAGGCGCGAAGCGCGTGACGATGGACATGATCCCGTGTCCCCAAGGATACTCCGCTCGGACTCGGGCCTCGCCCATTATCGACGAGAGGTTTGCATGGCACGGCGCACTGCGCGCATCGCGGGCCAGACCCGGGCGGAGGTCGAATGCTCACGCGCTGTGATCGGTCGTGACGAACCGCACGTTTTCGCCGATGCCTGAGCCGGCGGCACTGCTCGACGGACCGCGCTACGGCCCGAAGAGCGGAAAGCGTGCAGAGCAGCTCGTCGTGCTCTGCCATGGCGTCGGTGCTGACGGGCACGACCTGATCGATCTGGCGCCTTATTGGTCGGCTGCACTTCCTGCCGCCTGCTTCGCGGCGCCCAATGCGCCCGAACCCTATTCGCTCGCGCCCCAGGGCCGCCAATGGTTCGACATCTCCGACCATTCCCCCGCCCGGCTGGCCGCCGGTGTGCGCCGCGCCCGGCGTTCGCTCGATCGCTTCATCGACTCCGAACTCGCAAGGCTTGCCCTGCCTGCCACGGAATATGCACTCATGGGATTCAGCCAGGGTGCGATGACCGTGCTCTTTAGCGGCCTTCGCCGCGCGCCCGGCCCGCGTGCGATTCTGGCGTATTCCGGCGCCCTGATCGCGCCCGAGACCTTGGCGGCAGAACGTCGCAACAGTGCTCCGGTCCTCATCGTGCATGGTGAGGCGGACCAGGTCTTGTCCGTCTCCCTGTCCCATGACGCAGAGAGGGCGCTTGCGGCCGCGGGGATTTCCGTCGAGGCGCATTTCCGCCCCGGCCTGGGCCACGGCATCGATGACGCAGGGCTCTCCGTCGGCGCCCTTTTCCTGCAGCGCGCCTTCGCCACCTGATCCGGGGCCCGCCCCGGCTTGCCCGCCGACGGTCGCTTTGCGATAAACGCATGCGTCATGGGCAGTGCACAATTTTCTGCCGCGCGCCGCGGCTCGCCCCAGCGCCCCGTTTTCCGCGCTCCACGCCGATAGGAGCGGGGATTGCCGGACGGTGGCCAACATTTCCCCGCGCTGGTTCTGAACGCGGATTTCCGCCCACTCTCCTACTTCCCGCTCTCGCTCTGGGCTTGGCAGGACGCCGTCCGGGCGGTCTTTCTCGACCGCGTGGCGGTGCTCAGCGAATACGACGTCGAGGTGCATTCGCCGTCCGTCGCCATGCGCCTCCCCAGCGTGATCGCCCTCAAGGACTATATTCCGACCGCCCGGCGCCCGGCCTTTACCCGGTTCAACGTCTTCCTGCGCGATAGCTTCACCTGCCAGTATTGCAGCCGCCGCTATCCTGCGCCCGATCTCACCTTCGATCATGTCGTGCCACGCTCGCGCGGCGGCCGGACCGTCTGGGAGAACGTCGTCACCGCGTGCGCCACTTGCAATCTGCGCAAGGGCTCGCGCCTGCCCCGGGAATGCCGCGTCTATCCCCGCCAGATGCCGAGCCGCCCCACAACCTGGGAGTTACAAGAGCGAGGTCGCGCCTTCCCTCCCAACTACCTGCACGAGAGCTGGCGCGACTATCTCTACTGGGACATCGAACTCGAAAGTTGATCGGCGGGTCTTCGCGCGACCCCGCCCCATGCCCTATAAGGCCGTGATGGAGGCGTGACATCACCTCCGGCGGTATCACGCCGACGGCGTGGGGAAAGCAAACATGGAGCGGCCAGGCCGCGGAGGGGGAGCACGGCTGATCGGCGCGTTCCGGCGCGATCGTGCCGCCTTGCTCGTGACGACTGCCCTGACCGGTTGCTTCGTGAGCCTGTTCGCCCTGCCGGCGCGCGGCCAGCTCGCCCCCGATGCCCAGCCGAAAGGTGGCGTGGTCGTCGCCGGATCGGCGAGCATTTCCGCCGATCACACGACGACCACCGTCACGCAAGGCTCGGAGCGTGCCGCCGTCAACTGGCAGAGCTTCAATGTTGGCTCGGCCGCAACCGTGAATTTCGTCCAGCCTTCCACGCAGGCCGTCACGCTCAACCGCGTCATCGCCGCCGATCCTTCAGAGATCGCCGGGCATATCCATGCCAATGGCGGGATCGTTCTCACCAACCCGGCCGGTGTGGTCTTCGCGCACGGCGCCGAGGTCAATGCCGCGAGCGTGCTGGTCTCGGCTCCCGGCATCACCGATAAGAATTTCATGACCGGGCGCATGGTCTTCGACATTCCGCCGAAACCGGGTGCCCGCATCGTCAATGCCGGCCGCATCACCGTGAAAAGCGCGGGCCTGGCGGCGCTGGTCGCGCCCGAGGTCGCCAATTCCGGCGTGATCGCGGCGCAGCTCGGCCACGTCATCCTGGCCGGCGGAGCCGCCGCCGAAACGCTCGACCTCTATGGCGACGGGCTCGTTTCGCTCGACGTGACACCCGAGTCGCACACGGTCCAATTGGCAAACGGGGCCAAGGCAACCGCGCTCGTCACGAACACCGGCACGATCATTGCGCGTGGCGGCACGGTGGACCTCACCGCCCGTGAGGCCGATGGCCTGGTGCAGGACCTCGTCGATGCGGGCGGCACGATCGCGGCGAACAGCCTAGGCACGCATCGCGGGACGATCATCATTTCCGGCATCGGCGGGTCGATCCGCATCCCCGGCACCCTGCTCGCCGAAGGCAAAGCGCCGGGAACGACCGGAGGCGCGATCGCACTCGATGCAACTGGCACGGTGGCGCTGCCCGGGAGTGCCCAGGTGGACGCCTCCGGCGCTGCCGGCGGCGGCACCGTCGCCGTCGGCACGACGCTCGCGCGTGCTCGCGGTGGTCCGGGCACTGCATCGACGCTCACGGCTGCCGCGGTGGACATCGCTCCTCATGCGCACATCGCTGCCAGCGCCACGGATGATGGCACCGGCGGGCGCGTCACCGTGCTCAGTCTCGCCACCACGGACATGTCCGGCACCATCAGCGCGCGCGGCGGTCCGCATGGCGGCAACGGCGGCAGCGTCGAGATTTCCGGCGAGAACCTCTCGCTCGACGGCGGCGTCGACGCCGGCGCACCACTCGGTCGCGATGGCTCGATCCTGCTCGACCCTTACAATCTGCAGATCGTCGGTCCCGGCCAGGGAGCCAACGACACCATCGCCGTTGCTGGCACCATTCTCTCCGGCGCTGGAGATATCGCCGCTGGCGACACCGACACCGTTTCCGCCAACGTCCTCACTGGCAACGTGACGTTGCAGGCAATCAACAATCTCGAAATCAGCGCGAACCTCTCTCTCGGGTCCAATGCACTCACAGCCCAGGCCGGCAACAATCTCACTGTGGACCCCGGCGTCACCGTCTCGGCGGGCAACATCGAGATGGACGCGGCCTCCAAGGCGATTGCCAGCTACAACCCTACGGGCACGCTGATCGTGCAGGGAACGGTGCAGGCAGGGGGCAACCTTACCCTCACCGCCGGCACGGGCGGGATCATCGTCACCACCTTCACGAACCCCGGCACGACCTTCCCGCCCGGTAGCATTATCGGCAACGCGG
Organism: Acetobacteraceae bacterium; assembly: GCA_050730175.1. Taxonomy (GTDB): domain Bacteria; phylum Pseudomonadota; class Alphaproteobacteria; order Acetobacterales; family Acetobacteraceae; genus JAKAWQ01. The sequence goes on from JBOHMN010000342.1 coordinate 10,771, forward strand.
TCACGCTCGACGCACTAACGGGGCCGGTCAATACGGCCAATGGATTAATCACTGCGATCACCCTTTCCGGCACCAGTATCGGCGCCAGCCTTACCGGCCCCAACAACAATGTCGGCACGCTCGCGGGCTACGACGCCGGCACCTTGACCTTCAACCTCGCCGACAGCAAGCCGCTCACAGTCAGCGGCCCGGTCCAGGCCGAAAGCGACCTCGGGCTCGAGGCAAGTTCGCTTTCCCTAGGCGGGGGTAGCTCTCTGAATTCCTCAGGTGGCAGCATGCACCTGACCGCGGATGCGGGCGCCATCACCGTCAACGGCAACGTTGTTGCCGGTGCCCTGGTGTTCACCGCCACCGGGCCGGTCAACGATTCCGGGGGGTCGATCACCGCGACGACGCTCGCCGGCTCGAGCGCCGGGGCAAGTTTGACCGGCGCAAACACCATCACCACGCTTGGGACTTACGATGCCGGTACCCTCGCCGGGGACACGTTCAATCTTTCGAATAATTCGTCGCTTAGCATCACGGGATCGGTTCAGGCGAACGGCGACCTCGCGATCGAGGCCAGCTCGCTTACGATTGCGGGCGGCTCGCTGATCGTACCCGGCGGGATCGTTGAGTTCGCTCCGGCCGGGACGAGCAATGCGACAAAGCTCGTCCAAAACAGCGGGTCGGTCGCAAATACCCTCGTGCTAACGAACGGCGATCTCGTTGCGGTCGATGCCAGCGTGCTGCAAATCGGAATACCGACGAGCGGGCCGATCACCATCGGCGGTTCTTCGAGCGACGTCATCAAGATTCCAGCCGGGACGCTCAATCTCGTCAGCGCGTCGGGGTCCGCAGCCACCGAGAAAGGCACGTTGGCGCCCAGTGTGGCTGGCGGAAGCCTCGAACTGATCGGCGACGTCGGCCAGGCTGCGCTCACCCAAGGCAACAGCATCACCGTGCTCGGCGCCTTCACCGCGATCAGCGGCGGATTCTCGCTCAAGGAAAGCAGGAACAAAGCTCTGCTGATTTCCGGCGCAGTCAGCGTGCCGACGAACGATACGATATCCCTGAAAGCTGATGGAATCACCATTGGCTCCGGCGGCTCGCTGATTGCCCCCGGCGGCACGGTGGCCCTCGCCTCCGCCACATCGGGTAAGGCGCTCGAACTGACCACCGGTCTTTCCGTTGCCTCTGTTGGCACCTTCTCGCTCGGTGAGGATGTGCCGACCGCTGCGATCAGCGCGGGCGCCGTGGTCGTCGGCGCTGACAATGCCGGTGCGATCACGATCAGCGGGTCGATAGTGCTCCCAAACACGGCCGGCCTCGCACTCCTGAGCGAAGGTATCGTATCAGAGA
>JBOHMN010000343.1:0-18797 GCA_050730175.1 Acetobacteraceae bacterium
CCCGACGCCCACGCCGGCCCCGACGCCGGTCCCGACGCTGGCACCGCCCCCGACGCCAGCACCCCCCACTCCCGCGCCGCCCAAGCCTGCTCCCCGACCGCCGGAGAAACCGCTGCCGCTACCACCACCACCGGCGCCGCCTCCGCCGGCGCCGCCGAGCCCAACGCATCAGCCGAATCCGACGCCAAATACCGCCGCCTCCTCAACCGCGCTCGCTGCGACGCTTGAGAAGCTGCGTGCGCTGCAGCGCCAGACCACGCCGTCCAAGGCGCCGCCGAACCCGCAGCCTGGCGGCATGCCTCAGCCGGGGGGCGTGCCTCAGAGCAACGACACCGCGGCGCTTTCATCCGCTGAACGCGGCCGGATCGGGGCATACGTCCGCCGCTGCTGGACCTACGACCCGGGCGCCCCAGGAGTGCGGCAATTCTATGTCCTGCTGGACGTCACCACCGATGCCTCCGGCGTGGCGCGCATCGCCAGCATCGCACCCGCCGATCGCGGGCGCGTGGGAGCAAATCCCGCCCTGCGCGCTTTCGCAGAGCGCGCAGTGAACGCAGTCCTCGACCCACGATGCGCCAATCTTCCGCTTCCCCTGACACTGCTCGGCGCCCCGCGCCATCTCGAGTTCCGGTTCACCCCGTGAGATTTGAAGGTGCATCGGGTATTCTGCCGCACCCGCGTTGCTGGAGTTTCATCGCCCGGTCATGGCTCCCTTCATCTGTTTATCTTGTTATCTTGCTTCTACCGGGCCGACGCTTTTTCTGCTTACGCGGCGGCCGCGCAGCACTGGTCGGCCGGGCGATGCAGGGGACGTTGTGGAAGGGCCGGTGGGGCGAAACCTGATAAAGCGATTGCGTGAGTTCAAAAGAGAAAGGGCGAGCTTAGAGATGCAGGGATGTTTGTTCGGCCGCCGGGCACTGCTCACCGGATCGGCTGCACTTTTCGCGGTGCCTGCCGTGGCAATTGCGCAAACCGCGCCGGCCGCACCCGGCGGGGCGGGGGCGCAGAGCGCCGTGATCGATGTGAACCGCGCGCAGGCTGAACCGATTCCGATCGCCATTCCCGTCTTCGCGGCGCCGGGCGGCAAGGCGGGCGAACTCGCCAAAGGCATCGCGGGCGTGATCAGCAACGACCTCTCCAGCTCGGGGTTGTTCCGCCCACTTGATCCTTCCTCGTTCGTCCAGGCTGCCGCCAGCATCGGCACGGTGCCGAAATGGCAGGACTGGAAGGTCATCGGTGCGCGTGCGCTCGTCACGGGCAAGGTCGATCAGCCCGCCACCGGGAACGTCCGCGTTGAGTTCCGCCTATGGGACGTTCTGCCCGAAAAGCAGTTGCAGGGTACCGCCTACACCACCGCGACCAGCAACTGGCGGCGCGTCGGGCACATGATCGCGGACGTGATCTATGAACGCTTGCTTGGTGAGAAAGGCTATTTCGACACGCGGATCGCTTACATCTCTGAAACCGGTCCGCGTTCGGCGCTCATTCGCCGGCTCGCCATTATGGATCAGGACGGTGCCAACAACAGCTTCCTCACGCGGGGTGAGTGGATGGTACTGGAGCCGCGCTTCCACCCGACGAAGAACGAGCTCGCTTTCTTGAGCTTTGCGTACAATCGCCCCCGCGTCTATCTCTTCAACCTCGGCACCGGTCGGGAATCGCTCCTGGGCAATTTCCCAGGAATGACCTTTGCGCCGCGCTTCAGCCCGCATGGATCGCGCGTGATCCTCTCGGAATCGCAGGGCAGCGGTTCCGCAATCGTTGTCATTCGGCTTGCCGGCATGAGCGCCACGCGTCTGACCGACGCGAGCGCCATCAATACCAGCCCGTGCTACAGCCCGGACGGGTCGCAGATTACCTTCAATTCGGACCGCGACGGCTCACCCCAACTCTACATCATGAGCGCAGATGGCTCGAACCCGAAACGGGTCAGCTACGGGCAGGGCCGTTACTTCAGCCCGGTATGGTCACCGCGTGGAGATCTCATCGCCTTCATCCGCCAGAACGGCAATTTCGGGCTTGGCGTCATGAACACCGATGGAACCGGAGAACGCATTTTGTCCGAAGGCTTCACTGTTGATAGCCCGACCTTCTGCCCCAACGGCCGGGTCATCATGTTCTCCCGCACCACCCCGGCGACCAGCGCGACCGGGGCCGGACACTCCTCGCGCCTGGTCAGCATCGATATCACCGGCTTCAACGAGCGGATGATCGAAACGCCAACGGATGCCTCGGATCCGGCTTGGTCGCCGCTGCTGACCTAACGCAGTCAGACTTCGCCCCACTGCTCTCGCAGGCCGCGAGCCCGCGCAAGGCCCGGCTTGACCGGAGTGCAGGTGCGCGCTAATCGGGCCGATTGCCTGGGCGAACCGCTCCAGGCGCGCCTCTACCTTATCGTTGTCACCACCCGCGGACAGGGATTCCCCCAATGAAATTCAGGCTTATCGGTGCCTTCGCGGCCCTAGCGCTGCTGGCCGCCTGCGCTACGCCGCCAAAACCAAAAACCACCGGAACCGGCGCCGCTGCCGCCACAGCAGGCCCTGTCCCCGGCAGCCAGCAGGACTTGGTCCAGAACGTCGGCGATCGTGTCTTCTTCGCTTTCGATCGGTCTAATCTGTCGCCGGAATCGGCCGCGACGCTCGGCCGCCAAGCGGCATGGCTGGAGAAGTTCCCCGAGGTCAAGGCGCTGGTCGCCGGCAATTGTGACGAGCGGGGAACTGAAGAGTACAACTTGGCTCTCGGCTGGCGGCGGGCGAATGCGGCACGCGATTACCTGGTAGCCAAAGGCGTCAGCCAGAGCCGGATCGAAACGATCAGCTATGGCAAGGATCGCCCGGTTGCACTCGGCTCCAACGAACAGGCCTGGGCGCAGAACCGCAACGCGATTACCTCTGTGCAAGGATTCAACCCACAGGCTAAGTAGATTACTCTCGGAACAGCACTCATCCCGCATACCCCGCGGCTTTCGAGCCGCCGGGTATGCGGAAGTGGCTCACTTCTTGTGATCGCGCCTGCCACCATCGGTTCTACATTGGCTGGGTGTTGCGGCCCGGGCGCCTTAGCCGGTCGACCGCGAGTTCTGATACTCGTTCGAGCGGCATCGCATCGCCTGAGGCAGTGCATAAGCGCCGGTTTTGGCCGAGAGGAGAGTGGTCCCATGGCGCTCAAGCTGTTGCTTGCTAGTTTGCTGTTGATCTCGCTTGCGTTGCCCGCACGGGCGCAGATCGAAAGCCGCGAGGCGATCGCCCTGCGCAACCAAATTCTCGAAGTGCAGCACGAGCTTGATCAGCTTCGGCAACAGGTCGAGGCGGGTGGCGGCTCCAATCAGGGCTCATCTCTCGGCGGCACCTACCGCGAAGCCAGGCCATCTGCTACCGCAGCCAGCGGCGATCTCGTCGCAACCCTTCTTCAGCAGGTGAGTTCTCTGCAGGACCAGGTACGCACCCTGCGCGGTCAGGTGGATGACCTCACGAACAAGACCGACCAGCAGGTTGCCGATCTCGGCAAGAAGGTCGCGGACCTCCAGTTCCAGTTCCAGCTCATGCAGGGAAAAGGCACAGGCGCGGTTGCTTTTCCCCCGCCTCCACCACCGGCCAAGTCAGCTCGGCCCGTGGCGCCGGCCGCGGCCACTCCCCCACCTCCCGAAGTTTTGCTCCATCAGGGTGAACTCGCGCTGGCCCGCTCTGACTATGCAGCCGCTTTGAACTCCGCAGATACCGTTCTGAAAGGCGATTCGCGTTCCCCGCGGGCTTACGACGCCCAGTTCCTGGCGGCCCAGGCCCTCTTCGGCGAAAAACAGTTCACGCGCGCCGCACTCGCGTATGATGATGCCTACAGCCGGGATCCGGCCGGCTCGCATGCCCAGGATTCGCTGCTTGGGCTGGCTCGCTCGCTCGTGGCGATCAACCAGAAACCGGCAGCGTGCGGCGCGCTTTCCAAGCTGCATCAGCAATTCCCGAGGCCGCGCTCCGATATCGCTCCGGCCGCAACGTCACTGGCACACCAGGCGCACTGCGGATAACCGAAACCCGAAGAGCTTCCTTCACGGAGGACCCGGGCACTGCCGGGATGAGTCCGTTATCGCCTGAAGAATTTGCGAAGCTGATAACTGTTCTTGGCCCGTTCGGCCCCGCACCCCATCTTGCGGTGGCCGTTTCTGGCGGCCCGGACAGCCTCGCACTGGCCGTCCTTGCCGCGGAATGGGCGGCCAGCGTCTGCGGCACGGTCAGCGCCCTTATCCTCGATCATGGTCTGCGGAGCGAGGGATCCTTGGAGGCGGAGAAAGCAGCCCGTGAGTTAGGCCAGTTGCGCATCCGGGCCCGCATCTTCCACCTACACGGGATTACGACGGGTGCGGGCGTGCCGGCACGCGCGCGTCGGGCACGCCATGCCAGGCTCGAGGCGGCCGCAGCGGAAATCGGCGCCGCCTGGCTTCTCCTCGGGCACCAGCGCGCCGACCAGGCGGAAACCGTGCTGGAGAGAGCTCTGTCTCACAGCGGACCCGCCGGGCTTGCGGGCATGGCGGCACGTCGCGAGAGCGCACGCGTTGCGATCTTGCGGCCGCTTCTTGATATCCCGCCGGGGCGCCTGATCGCCACTCTCGCTGCCAGAGGCATCGGCTTTGCCCAGGATCCCAGCAATTCCGACCCGGCGTTCCTCCGGGCAAGGTTGCGCAGCCTCAGGGCGGACGGCGCGGGTGAGGGGGTTGCCACCTCCGCGCTTGGAATTGCCGCCGCCGCTGCGGGGCGGGCGCGCGCGGCGGCCGAGGCCAAACACTGCAGCATTCTGGCCGAGCGCGCTTCCCTCTATGATGCCGGTTATGCGCTGCTCACTCCGGGGCCGATCGCGCCTGCCGTCCTGGCATCGCTCCTCCGCATTATCGCGGGCGTTCCGTTTGCGCCATCCGAAGCGCGTATCGTGGCACTCGCAGCCTGCCCGCACGCAGCGACCGTTGCGGGAGCGCGCTTGCTTCCGGCCGGCCGGCTGGGGCCAGGCTGGCTCCTGGTGCGCGAGGCGTGCGCCATGGCCCAACCGATTCCGGCTATCCCCGGCGTGCGCTGGGATCGTCGGTTCCGCCTTGCGGCTTCTGCACGCCCACCGCTCGCAGCAAGGCTCGGCGCACTTGGGGCTCGCTCGGCGGCTGATCTCCGCCGGCGCTCGACATTGCCGGCGGTCGTTCTGGCGACGCTGCCCGCGCTCCGGGTCGGCGAGGAATTGGTGGCCGTGCCCCATCTCGGCTATCCTTGTCGCGAGGTTTGCGCGCGTCTGCCGATCCGGTTCTCCCCGAACCAACCGGCCGCAGGGGCGCCATTCGGAGTTATGGATCGAGCCGGGGATGCAGAGCCGACCGCGCGAGCCTATTTGTCTCTCTGAGGCTCGGTTGCAGAGCCGGGTGCCGCAGCAACGACTCCGCAACCCCGGCCAACGAAGACGGGCGCGTCGCAGCGCACAGAGCCGCGGACAGGACGGGATCGAATGAGCAATTTCGGCCGCAACCTCGCGCTCTGGGTGATCATAGCCCTGCTCCTGGTCGTGCTTTTCAACCTGTTCCAGCCCGGCACCAGTCACGACAGCGCAACCGAGGTTGCCTATTCCGACTTTCTGAAAGAGGTCGAGGGTGGACAGGTCCGCTCCGTCGTCATCCAGGGCCACACGGTCAGCGGCGAGCTGAAAAACGGCACCAGCTTCGAGACCTACATCCCCGAAGATCCGAGCCTGATCAGCCGGCTCACCGGCAAGAACGTCCAGGTGGTTGCCAAGCCGCCTTCGACCGACGCGAACCCGCTCCTGCACTACCTCCTTTCCTGGTTCCCGATGCTGCTCCTGATCGGCGTCTGGGTGTTCTTCATGCGTCAGATGCAGGCGGGTGGTGGTCGCGCCATGGGCTTCGGGAAATCGCGCGCGCGGATGCTGACCGAAAAGCAAGGGCGGGTCACGTTCGAGGATGTGGCCGGCATCGATGAGGCGAAGAGCGAGCTGCAGGAGATCGTCGAATTCCTCAAAGACCCTCAGAAGTTCCAGCGACTCGGCGGCAGGATCCCCAAAGGCGTCCTCCTGGTGGGCCCGCCCGGCACCGGCAAGACACTGCTCGCCCGAGCCATTGCCGGCGAGGCTAATGTTCCCTTCTTCACGATCTCGGGCTCCGATTTCGTCGAAATGTTCGTTGGCGTCGGCGCAAGCCGCGTGCGAGACATGTTCGAGCAGGGCAAGAAGAACGCGCCTTGCATCATCTTCATCGACGAAATCGATGCGGTTGGCCGCCATCGTGGCGCCGGACTCGGTGGCGGCAACGACGAGCGGGAACAGACGCTCAACCAGATGCTGGTTGAAATGGACGGCTTCGAATCGAATGAAGGCGTCATACTGATCGCCGCCACCAACCGCCCGGATGTCCTCGATCCGGCGTTGCTCAGGCCAGGTCGGTTCGACCGGCAGGTCGTCGTACCGAACCCCGACGTCAACGGGCGAGAGAAGATCCTCCGCGTCCATATGCGTAAGGTTCCGCTCGGCGCCGATGTCGATCCAAAAGTGATAGCGCGTGGCACGCCCGGCTTCTCCGGTGCCGATCTCGCCAATCTGGTGAACGAAGCGGCATTGCTTGCGGCGCGGATGGGCAAGCGGGTCGTCGCCATGGCCGAACTCGAACACGCCAAGGATAAGGTATTGATGGGCGCCGAACGCCGCAGCCTCGTGATGAGCGACGACGAGAAGCGCATGACCGCGTATCACGAGGGTGGTCACGCCCTATGCGCGATGCACGAGCCCGAGTGCGACCCGGTGCACAAAGCAACGATCATCCCGCGCGGGCGCGCGCTCGGACTGGTGATGAGCCTGCCCGAAGGAGATCGCTACTCGAAGAGTCGCTCGAAGCTTCTCGCTGAGCTGACCATGGCCATGGGCGGCCGCGCCGCCGAAGAGATCATCTTCGGTGCGGCCAAGGTCTCCAACGGAGCGGCCGGCGACATCAAGATGGCAACCGAACAGGCACGCCGCATGGTCACCGAATGGGGCATGAGCGACCGGCTAGGCATGATCCTCTATGGCGACAACAGCCAGGAGCTGTTCCTCGGCCATTCCGTCACGCAGCACAAGAACATCTCGGAAGCGACCGCGCAAGAGATCGACGCCGAAATCAAGCATCTGATCGACAATGCTTATGCCAAGGCACGTCAGATTCTCACCGAGAATCTCGAAGAGCTGCATCGGCTGGCACATGGTCTGCTTGAATACGAAACCTTAAGCGGCGACGAGATCCGTACCGTGTTGCGCGGCGAGCCGGTCATCCGCAAGGTCGTTGACGAGCCGGCCCCCGAGTCGCGGCGTGCGTCGGTGCCAACCAGCGGTCGACCGGCGATCCCACCGGCCGGTGCCCCCGCTCCACAACCGGGGTAAGCGAGATGCGTCTGCTCGAGCCGCTCGGCCTGCTTGACGAAACTCAAGCCGCCGCGGCGATAGCTGCCGGCGTAGCTCTTCCGCTCGCTGGCGGGCCGCTTGCCTTCAGCCTGGCCCGCCTGTTGCCCGAGCCGGCACCCCGGTCGACGTCCGAAATCCCGCCAGGGTGGGAGGAGCCGCTTCGCCGGTTGATCCACCCCCCTGCTGGCGGTTGGCTGCAACGCCCCTCGGTGATGGGCGTCATCAATGTGACACCAGACAGCTTCAGCGATGGCGGCGATTATCTTGATCCCGGCCGCGCGGTTGCCGCCGGACTTGCCATGGCCGCGGCGGGAGCAGCGGTCGTCGATGTCGGCGGCGAGAGCACGCGCCCTGGTGCAACCCCGACCCCACCTGAAATCGAGCAGGCGCGCGTCCTTCCCGTCATCCGCGAACTCGCGCGACAGGGCCTCCGCGTCTCCGCCGATACGTGCAACGCAACGACGATGGCCGCAGCCCTGGATGCTGGTGCCGCCATGATCAACGATACTTCGGCGCTATCGTACGACCCCGACGCGGCCCCACTGCTCGCTCGCGCCAGTGTTCCCGTCATCCTCATGCACACGCGCGGCAGCCCGGTGACCATGATGACAGAGGCAACGTACGCCGACGTCGCACAGGAGGTGACGGAAGAACTCGCAGCCCGCGTTGCGCACGCCGAGGCCGCCGGCATCGCGCGAGATCGGATCGCGCTCGATCCCGGAATTGGCTTCGCCAAAACCGGCGAACACAATCTCGAGCTGCTCTCCCGCTTTCCGCTGCTGCTCAATCTCGGCTGTCCGCTCGTGGTCGGCGTTTCCCGCAAGCGCTTCATCGGCCAGATCGGGGGACAGCCCGAGCCACGTCGGCGCCTCGCCGGGTCACTCGCCGCCGCACTGTTTGCGCTGACCCGTGGCGCCTCGATGCTCAGGGTCCACGACGTGGTCGAAACCATGCAGGCGCTTCGTGTTTGGCAGGCGCTCGCCGGCGCTCGGATCGCGAGCCTGTCACTTGCTCTCGCCGCCGGTTAGCGTAACAACGCCCGCCCAGGTTACTTCCTATTGAGGCTGGCATGAGGATTGTGCGACGGCTGTTCGGCACCGATGGTATCCGTGGCACCGCCAATGCCGACCCGATGACCGCGGCAATGGCACTCAGGTTGGGCCAGGCCGCCGGGCTGCTCTTCACCCGAGGCAGCCACCGCCATCGCGTGCTGATCGGCAAGGACACGAGGCTTTCCGGCTACATGCTTGAGCCAGCGCTGGTGGCCGGATTCATCAGCTCCGGGATGGACGTTTCGATAGCGGGACCATTGCCGACGCCAGCGATCGCCATGTTGACCCGCTCGCTCCGGGCGGACCTCGGCGTAATGATTTCCGCCTCTCACAATTCCTTCGAGGACAACGGCATCAAGCTCTTCGGTCCCGACGGGCAGAAGCTTTCCGACGCGACGGAGGCCGAGATCGAGGCCCTGATGGCGGCAGATCTGTCGGCGCGCCTCGCCACGCCGGAAAGGCTCGGCCGCGCAGTTCGCCTCGAAGACGCGGGCGGGCGGTATATCGAAGAAGCGAAGGCTACCTTCCCGCGCGGCCTCAGGCTGGATGGGCTCCGTATCGTTGTCGATTGCGCCAATGGGGCTGCCTATCGGGTTGCCCCGGCGGTTCTCTGGGAACTCGGAGCAAGCGTCTTTCCCGTCGGCGTTGCCCCTGACGGATTCAATATTAACCAGGGCTGCGGATCCACCGCTCCGGAAAACTTCCGCAAGGCGGTCGTTGAACAGAAGGCGGATCTCGGGATCGCTCTCGACGGCGACGCCGATCGGCTTTTGCTCGCCGACGAACGCGGTCACTTGGTCGATGGAGATCAGATTCTTGCCCTGATCGCCCGCGGCTGGCAGCGTGCGGGGCGCGTCACCGGAAACGGCGTCGTCGCTACCGTGATGTCGAATCTCGGGCTCGGGCGGTTCCTCGCGACGCTTGGACTGGAGCTGCATCGCACCCAAGTCGGAGACCGCTACGTGGCGGCGGAGATGCGCGCCCGCGGCATCAATGTCGGCGGTGAGCAATCGGGGCACATGATTCTTACGGATTTTGCAACCACCGGCGATGGCTTGGTGGGCGCCCTTCAGGTGCTCGCCGTCATCGTCGCCGAGCACCGAAAGGCAAGCGAGGTCTGCCGCGTCTTCCAGCCGCTTCCTCAAACCCTTCAAAGCGTGCGCTTCACCGGCACCTCGCCACTTGCCGATCCCGCGGTCAAAGATGCCATCGTCGAAGCCGAGGCAAAGCTGAACGGCTCCGGGCGGTTGGTGATCCGCCAAAGCGGGACCGAACCTGTCATCCGCGTCATGGCGGAGGCCGAAAACGAAGCGCTCGTCAAATTCGTCGTACTTGACCTTTGCAAAAGAATCGCCGCCGCCGAAGCCCAGGCGAACCCCATTTGATCGGCGGCAGCGGTTGCCGAGCCGCGACAAACCATCACAGCTCGCCCTAAAGTGATTTCTCGAGGCGACGTCGAGCAAGCCGAACGCAGGCCAGCACTCGGGCGGACGTAAATTCCATTGCGCCGCGCCTGCGCCGGCACGTCGGAGTGGGATCATCGCGATTACCGTGATGGTCACTGGGCGTGGACCTCGTACCGGCATCGTTCGTTGCAGCTCAAACTGCCCGTACCGACGCGAACTGCGCCAGACGAAGAGTGCCTTTCAACCCATCGGCGGCAGTTGCTCCAGCGCGGACTGAGCCCCCCGGATGGTCGCTGTGGCGCTCACTCCTTCGATGCGTGCACGCCCGCCTTTTCAACCGCGCTCTTGCAAAAATACGCTCCTTTCTTCGTCTTGCCGAACCAGTGCGAGCCGGCGAGGTGATATACGCGCGTGCGCAGGTTCGCCCAGACCACCGCATCCGTGCCGCAAGATTTTTGCGCTTCGGTAAGGCTTGAGAAGTGCTCCACCGTGTAGAGCGAAACATATTTTTTGGCCGCTTCCGAGTTTGGTGGCCAGAGCGTGATCGCCAGCGTCACGACGACGCAGATGACAACGGGCATCAGGCGCATGCTGATCTCCGCACGTTTCATTCGCATTTCGGCCCTGAGACTACCTGGCGGAGCGAAAGCCCTGCAACGAGCCTTGCATCCCCGGCGCGAATCCGCTAGTCACGGCGCCGGGTCACGCCCCCCCACCGGGGCGCTTGTCTTCTGCAAGGGAGAACTGACATGGCAGTCGTCGCCACACGGCCGGAGGCGCGTCCGGCTAACCCCTGTTTTTCTTCTGGTCCTTGCGCGAAGCGGCCGGGCTACCGCCTCGCTGCTCTGAGCGGTGCGCTGCTCGGGCGAAGCCACCGTGCCAAGCCAGCCAAGACGCGGCTTCTGGAAGTGATCCAGCGCTCACGCGTCTTGCTTGGCATGCCGGCGGAGTGGAAGCTCGGCATCGTGCCCGCTTCCGATACGGGTGCGGTCGAGACAGCGCTCTGGTCGCTGCTCGGAAGCCGTGGCGTGGATGTGCTCGCTTTCGAGAGCTTTTCCTCCGGCTGGGCAACCGATGTCACTAACGAGCTTCGATTGCCCGATGCCCGGGTGCTCAAGGCCCCGTACGGGCAACTGCCGGATTTGGCTCAGGTCGATTTCTCCCGCGACGTCGTGCTTGCCTGGAACGGCACCACGTCCGGCGTCCGTATCCCCGACGGGGCCTGGATCCCCGACGATCGGAAAGGCCTGGTCATAGCCGATTCGACCTCGGCAGCCTTCGGCATGGATCTGCCCTGGAACAAGCTCGATGTCGTGACGTGGTCCTGGCAGAAGGTGCTCGGCGGAGAAGCCGGGCACGGCATGCTCGCGCTTTCGCCGCGCGCGGTTGGGCGCCTCGAGTCTGAGCTGCCTTTGCGACCGCTGCCGAAAATTCTCCGACTGACCAAGGCAGGAAAGCTCATCGAAGGCATCTTCAAGGGTGAAACTATCAACACTCCGAGCATGCTTGCGGTCGAAGATGCGTTGGATGCCCTCCGCTGGGCCGAGGCGATCGGCGGGCTTCCGGCGCTGATTGCCCGAACGGAAGCGAATCTCGCGGCCATCTCATCCTGGGTCGAACGAACACCCTGGGTCGATTTCTTGGCCACTCGGCCGGAGTGGCGTTCATCCACTTCGATCTGCCTCAGAATCGTCGCACCATGGTTCGCGGCGATGCCTCCCGAAGGTCAGGCGGAGACGGCCAAGCGCCTTGCTGGTCTGCTCGAGTCCGAGGGCGTCGCCTACGATGTCGGCTCCTATCGGGACGCTCCGCCCGGCCTTCGCGTCTGGGGCGGGGCGACCGTCGAAACCGCCGACATTCTCGCCCTACTCCCTTGGCTGGACTGGGCATTCTCCGTTCTGACCAATCAAGCGCGGCCAGCCCGCGCAGCGGAGTAAGGGCGATGCCGAAAGTCCTTGTTTCCGACAAACTTTCTCCGGCCGCGCTCGCGATCTTTTCCGCCCGGGGAATCGAGGTCGATTTTCGCCCTGGCCTGAAACCGCCGGAACTGCGCAGCCTAATCGCGCCTTATGACGGGATCGCGGTGCGCTCCGCGACGAAGGTGACTCGCGAGCTGATGGACGCCGCACCCAACCTCAAGGTGGTGGGCCGGGCCGGCATCGGTGTGGACAATGTGGACATAACCTCCGCCACCGCGCGCGGCGTGGTCGTCATGAACACTCCGCACGGCAATGCGATCACGACTGCCGAGCACGCGATCGCCATGATGATGGCGCTCGCCCGCCAGATTCCCGAGGCGTCTGCGTCAACGCGATCTGGGAAATGGGAGAAGAGCCGCTTCATGGGGATGGAGCTCTTCGGCAAGACTCTCGGCGTGATCGGCTGCGGCAACATCGGTTCGATCGTCACCGAGCGTGCTATCGGCCTCCGGATGAAGGTGATTGCCTACGACCCTTACCTGACAGAAGCACGCGCACTGGCGCTCGGTGCCGAGAAGGTGCCTCTTGCCGAGCTCCTCTCGCGGGCCGACATCATCACCTTGCACACGCCGCTCACAGACGCCACCCGCAATATCCTCTCCGCTGAGGCGATTGCTGCGACGAAGGACGGCGTGCGCATCATCAACTGCGCCCGTGGTGGTCTGGTCGATGAGCAGGCGCTCACTGCCGCGATCGTGTCCGGCCATGTCGCTGGCGCCGCGCTGGACGTCTTCGCAACCGAACCGCCCGGAGAAAGCCCCCTCTTCGCTTTAAAGAACGTGGTCTGCACGCCCCATCTCGGCGCTGCAACCGAGGAGGCGCAAGAAAAGGTCGCGGTTCAGGTAGCCGAGCAGATGAGCGACTTCCTGCTCACCGGCGCGGTAGTCAATGCGATCAACATGCCCTCGGTCTCTGCTGAAGAGGCACCACGCCTGCGCCCCTACATGGAGCTTTGCCGCCTGCTCGGGAGTTTCGCGGGGCAGCTCACCCACGCGCGCGAAGGGGTGATCCACGGTGTCGCACTCGAGTACGAAGGCGCGGCGGCAGCACTGAACCTGAAGCCGCTCTCGGCTGCCGCACTCGCTGGCCTGCTCCAGCCGATCCTCGAAGGCGTCAATATGGTGAACGCGCCGGCTCTCGCCCGCGCGCGGGGCGTCGAAATTTCTGAGATCGCGCACGATCGTCCCGGCGAGTACCAGACTCTCGTCACCCTCACCGTCACCACCGGAATGCTCACCCGTTCGGTCTCCGGAACGCTCTTTTCAAATAATCGTCCGCGCATCGTTTCGATCAAGGGAATCCCCATCGAGGCGGATTTTTCCCGCCATATGATTTATGTGACCAACCAGGATCGCCCTGGTTTCATCGGCCGGTTCGGTGCGACGCTTGCAGACGCTGGACTCAACATAGCGACCTTCCATCTCGGCCGCTCCGCGCCGGGTGGGGATGCGATCTGCCTGGTAGCCGTGGACGGACCGGTGCCCGAACCGGTCCTCGCCACCGTTCGTTCACTCCCGCTCGTCATGCAAGCGACGCGACTGCACTTTTAAGAAGCCTTGCCGCGCCTGCTTTCGCCGCGGGGCAGTCAAAGCAGGCCGGTCACATTGTCGCGCCGATGATCCAGGGGGCGAACTCCGAGCTGCCGAAATCGTAGCTCTCACTTTTGGTCTTTTCACCGGATGCAATGCGTCGAATGAGATCGAAAATACGCGCGCCGCACTCCTGCACCGTCTCATCGCCGTCGAGAACCGTGCCGCAGTTCACATCCATGTCCTCTTCCATGCGATGAAACATTGGCGTGTTGGTGGCAAGCTTTATGGAGGGGGCGGGCTTGCAGCCGAACACGCTCCCCCGCCCGGTGGTGAAGCACACTAAGTTCGCTCCACCCGCAACCTGGCCGGTCGCAGAGACCGGGTCGAAGCCAGGTGTGTCCATGAACACGAAGCCGGGCTGGCTCGGTCGCTCTGCGTAGTTCACCACTTCGACGAGATTGGTATGGCCCGCCTTCGCCATTGCCCCGAGCGATTTTTCGAGAATGGTCGTTAGCCCGCCCGCCTTGTTGCCCGGAGAAGGGTTGGCGTTCATCTCCGCGCCCTCTCGCTTGGTGTAATCTTCCCACCAGCGCATCAACCCAACGAGCTTTTCCCCCACTTCGCGGCTGACCGCTCGGCGCGTCAGCAAGTGCTCCGCGCCATAGGTCTCCGGGGTTTCGGAGAGAATGACAGTTCCGCCATTGCGGACAATAAGGTCGCTCGCCACCCCGAGCGCAGGATTGGCAGAAACACCCGAATAGCCATCCGATCCGCCGCATTGCAGCGCGACCGTGAGCGCAGAAATCGAAACGCTCTCGCGCGCAACGGCGTTCGCCTCCGCCAGCACCTCACGCACGAAGGCAATCCCGCGCTCGACCGTCTTGCGCGTGCCGCCCATCGACTGGATGTCCATCGAACGAAGCCGCCCGGAAAGCTTTTCTTCCGCCAGCATCGGGCCTATCTGATTCACTTCGCAGCCGAGTCCGAGCACCACGACATGCGAAAAATTCGCGTGCTGTGCGTAACCGCCAAGCGTGCGGCGCAACAGCTTCAGCGGCTCGCCCATGCTCATCCCACAGCCGGTTTTGTGAGTGATTGCCACCACCCCGTCGACGTTCGGGTACTCGCTCAGTGGGTCGATATTGGAGAACGGGCTTCGCTTGAAGGCATCGGCGATCAGGTCGGCGACGTGGGCGCTGCAATTCACACTCGTAACGATACCGATATAGTTGCGCGTCGCAACCCTGCCATCCGCGCGGCGGATTCCCTGGAATTTCGCCGGCGGGTCGAACATCACCGTCGGCTTTACATCCTCCCCGTAGGCGTAGTCCTTGGCGAAGTCTCCCATTCCACAGTTCCGGACATGCACGTGCTGTCCTGGCTCGATCCCTTTGGTCGCAAAGCCGATCACCTGCCCGTAGCGGCGTATCGCCTCGCCAGACGCGTGTAGACGCACCGCAACCTTGTGCCCTGCCGGGATCCGCTCGGTCGCGGTGACCCCGGGAGCGACCGGGGATCCGGGGAGCAGCGTCGCACGTGCAATGACCACCCCGTCATCGGGATGAAGGCGAATCACCGGTGAAAGCGACATCGCTCTACTCCTGTTTCAGGCTTTCCCTCCGGCAGCCTGGCGAACGGCGGCAACCGCGGCATGTGCGGCCCGCAGCAGCAGTCCGCTATCATTGGCGAGAGTGACGAATCGAAAACCCATGCCGATCATCCGCGCCGCGTACGCAGGTGTGAGGTTGTGCAACCCAGGTGCGATGCCACGCTTGCCGCACTCCTTTATCAGCCGTTCGTAAATTTTCAGGATCTGCGGCTCTTCCCGGTCCTGCCTGGGCTCGAGGCCCAGCGAGAATCCGAGATCGCTCGGCCCAACATAAATGCCGTTGATTCCAGGCACATCCAGAATCGCTTCCAGATTATTGAGTGCCTCTTGCGTTTCGATCATCGGTATGCAGAGTACCTCAGAATTCGCTGTTTTCACATACCCTCCGGCCTCGCCGTAAACACCGGCGCGGATCGGGCCATTGCTTCGCGTGCCCAACGGCGGATAGCGGCACGCGGCCACGAAGGCCTCGGCTTGAGCGCGCGTGTTGATCATCGGGCAGATCACGCCCATCGCGCCGCCATCCAGGCATTTGCCGATAATGCCCGGCTCGTTCCAGGGCACCCGAACAAGCGGCGTAACCTCACGAGCCTGCATGCCCTGGTAGCACGCAACCATGCTCTGGTAGTCTTGCACACCATGCTGCATATCGACGGTCAGGCTGTCCCAGCCGGCCTTCGCCATCACTTCCGCAGAAAAACCCGAGGGGATGGCAAGCCAGCCGTTCACCACGGCCTTGCCATCCTGCCAGAGCTGCTTCACTCGGTTCGCCATCCCACTTCTCCGTACTTTCGCGAACGACGTTAGAGCAATATCGCCCTGACCGGAATCGCGGGATGCCGGTCAAGGTGATGAAATTGCTCGAGAAAACAAACAGTAAGCATGTTCAGTCAACCTGAACACGCTCTCGTGTTCTGCCCGCTCCGTTTGCTGCCGCAGATGGCGAACAGAGCAGATAAAGAGGCCGCTGACAAAAGATAACGGGTGTCCCGATTCCGGCATTCGAATATGCTTGAAACCTTCAGAATCGGGACACTAGGCCGGCATTCTCGAGCCGTCAACGCAATCGCACTCAGGCCGCTGGCATGGCCTCCGAGGGGGCGGGAAGCGCCGGCGGCGGCGCAAGCGGGCCGGTAATTGAACTGATCTCTGCCGCGCTCAGTGTCTCTTTCTCCAGGAGAACGCGTGCCGATTCGCGCAAGACCTTCTCATTGGCAACAAGAATGGCGCGGGCACGGGCATAGGCACCGTCAACAAGCTCACGCAGGGCGTCGTCGATTGCTGTGGCAGTCTCCTCTCCGTATTGCCGCGGTTGCCAATCCATCGGGCCTTGCAGCATGCTCTGACGCTGTGGCTCGTAAGTTACCTGGCCGAGCCGGGGGTCCATTCCGAAGCGCACGACCATGTTACGCGCGATCTCCGTGGCTTTCGCCAGGTCGTCGGTCGCGCCGGTAGAGATTTCCCCGAAGATCACGCTCTCCGCTGCCCGTCCGCCGAGCAGCACGACTATCCGATTGAAGAGCTCTCGACGCACCATCAGATAGCGATCTTCGAGCGGCCGCTGTATCGTGTAGCCAAGCGCTCCCAGTCCGCGCGGAATGATGGAAACCTTCTGCACCGGGTCGGTCCCCGGTAAAGTCATCGCCACCAGCGCGTGCCCCATTTCGTGATGCGCGACCACGGTTCGCTCATGCGGGTTGAGCAGCCGATTCGGCTTTTCGAGGCCGGCGACAATTCGTTCTACTGCCTCCTCGAAATCGCGGAACCCGACTTGTTCGGCGTTGCGCCTGGTGGCCAGCAAGGCCGCTTCATTCACGAGGTTGGCGAGGTCGGCCCCGGTGAAACCCGGGGTCAAGGCGGCAATGGCCTCGAGCGACACACCATCCGCCAGATGGATTTTGCGGATATGGAGCCTGAGGATTTCAATTCGCCCCTTCTTGTCCGGCCGGTCGACCAGGACCTGCCGGTCGAAGCGGCCGGCGCGGAGCAGGGCGGGATCGAGGATCTCCGGCCGGTTGGTGGCGCCGAGCAGGACAACCCCGGTCGAAGGGTCGAAGCCGTCAAGCTCGGTCAGCAGTTGATTGAGTGTCTGCTCCTTTTCATCGTGGCCGCCGCTGGCCCCCATGAACCCCGAACGCGCGCGACCGAGCGCGTCGAGCTCGTCAATGAATACAATCGATGGCGCGCGCTCTCGTGCTTGCTTGAACAAATCCCGCACGCGCGCCGCGCCCACTCCCACAAACATCTCGACGAACTCGGAGCCGGAGATCGAAAAAAACGGCACCCCCGCCTCTCCCGCAACGGCGCGGGCGAGCAAGGTCTTGCCGGTGCCCGGCGGCCCGACCAGCAGAATGCCCTTCGGAATATGCGCGCCGAGCCGGCCATAACGCTTCGGATCCTTGAGAAACGCGACGATCTCCTGGAGTTCGGCCTTTGCCTCATCAACACCGGCAACGTCGGAAAAGCGCACGGGTACGTCATTCTCCGCGTAGATCTTGGCCCGGCTCTTGCCGACCGCGAACAGCCCGCCCATCCTGCCTAAGCCCCCGCCGGTCGCGGCAGGTCGAATCAGGAACATCCAGAGCAGCACGAAAAGAAGGACGGGCATGAACCAAGCGAGGACATTCGCAAACAGCCCGGGCTCGGCTCGCCCGGAGAACGTGACACCCGATTTCTCCAGCGTGGCGGCCAGTGCCGGATCGACTCGGTGCGTCAGGAACTTCGGGGGCTTACCTTTCTCGACCGTCGCGAACTGGCCGGTAATCGCGTGCTGGCCCACCACGAGGTCCTTGACTTTGTGCTCCTGCACCAGGGTCAGGAACTCGTTGTAAGGAATCGTCTTGACGTCGCTCCGCTGGCCGAGGATTTGCTCGATCGCCATCACGGCCAGGAACGCCACGACGAAGTACCAGAAATGCACCTGGTGTTCGCGCTTCATCTGCATCGGGCTTTGCTCCCGGCCGTTATCTGCCCACGCTTAGCACAGGCGCCTCCAGCAAGCTTCCCCTGTCGAACGCGTGAAAGAGGGTGCCGGCAACCGTAAGCCGGAAGCTGATCATTGCCCTCGGCAGCGGAAACTTCGGGCGAGCGACGCAAACTCCTCCGGATGACAGTCAGCCGGGTCGGAGACCAAGCCGAGCACCTGCTGAGAGAGGCCAGGACCCCATGAAACGATGGATTGCTCACTGCCCCGGTTGGCGCCGGGCCCGTCCTTCAACTTCCTGCAGTGCCGCCGGGAAGTCGACCGCGGCCGGGTCGTCCTCGGAGCCAGAAATCATCAGCCCGTTCAGCCGCTGGCGCGACGTCTTGCTGGATCCTGCCGCCCAGTGAGCACCTACGGGTCGCGCGGACGTCAGCGCCGGAACCTGGCCCGAGTGGGGGGACGCAAGTAGTAGTCGTCTTTGCCAGCGCACCGGTCCCGCGACATCTAGGTAGCGATTCGGCAGCCGCAAGGCCCCAGTGTCTTGCGCCCTTTCACTTGCTGCCGCGGGCAGCAAGTGAAAGGGGATGGGCAGGCCACTGAAAACAAAGAGCAAGTGCGCCGGCTAGAGCAATATCACCCTGACTGGAATCGCCAGGTGCCGGTCAGGGTGATGAAATTGCTCGAGAAAACAAACATAGAGCGCGTTCAGTCAGCCTGAACGTGCTCTAGAGCGCGATGACCGGAGGTGGAATCACCGCAGGTCTCTCTCACGCGATGAAACAACGACATAGAGCGGGGTGGGCGAGCGTGAACGAGCGCATCCCGCTCTAGACCGCAGCAGCGATGCAGGCGGCCGCCAACGGATTCCGCCGACTGAAGGCGC